>NZ_CP099994.1 GCF_024138125.1 Halorussus salilacus | reverse complement strand
TCGCGCTATCGGACTCGTTGCCGGTCCCCGCGTACCACTCCTCGTACTCGTCGGGCGGCAGGACCTCGACGTCGGCGGTCATGTACGAGTGGCCCGCGCCGCAGAGCTCGTAACACCGCGCCTCGTAGGTCCCGGTCTCGTTGCCGACGAACCACGTATTCGTGGTCTGGCCGGGGATGGCGTCGGTCTTCACCCGCAACTCGGGTACTCCGAAGGTGTGGAACACGTCCTCGGAGGTGACCGCGAGCCGGACCGTCTCGTTCTGCGGGACCCGGAGGCTGCCGCTCTCGTGGCCGTTCGGGTAGACGAACTCCCAGCCGAACCGGAAGCCGACGACCTCGACTTCGAGGTCGTCCTCGGGGTCGCCCGGCGGGTCCTGCTCGACGATGAGCAACGACCCGTACGTCCAGAGCACGAGCGAGACCACGATGACCGTGCTCAGCCCGAACGAGTAGAACAGCTTCCGACCGCCCCCGCTTCCGGTCGGTAGCTCGCCGATGCGCGGCGATTCGACCTCGTCAGGCCGGTCCCCGGCGTCCCGATACCTGTAGGCGGCGTACAGCATGTAGCCGACGACCACCACCCCGACCAGCGTTCCGAGCACCAGGAACACGCCGAATATCTGCTGGAACACGTCCACGCGCGACCCCCTCGGGAGGAGCCCGCCGTCGGACTGCGCGAGGAGGACGGCGAATGTGTGGCCCCCGATACCCACACTCATGACATTCGTCAACGTGACGCACTTACTTATATATTCCCTCGTATATTTGACGAACACGCTCCCCTCTCGATTCAAGGCGTGGCGAAGGCTTTTACCTCGGCATGTGGTACCCCTCGACATGGATGGGGAGGAACCGAGGGTTTCCGCAGACGTGGGTACCGAGACCGAAGAGACCGCCGAACCGGACTTCGATCACCTGACCGGCATCGTGACCGACGGCCTCATCGGTGCGGTCGGCGGGCTGGTGGGGACCGGCGCGCTGACCGTCGGACTGCTCATCGCGTCGTCGCTCGGCGCGTTCGAGTTAAAATCCTTCGCCACGCTCGCCGAACTCACCGGGCTCAACGTGCTGTTCGAGTCCAATCCCGCCGCGGTCGGCTACGTCCTGTTCCTGCTGACCGGGATGGTGATGTGGCCGCTGTTGTTCGCGTCCATCGGGTCGTACCTACCGGGCGAGAAGTTCGCCACGAAGGGGATTCCGTACGGATTCGTGCTGTGGACGGGGTTCGCACCCGCGTTCTACGAGGGGTACACCGGGCTGGCGCTGGGGCTGTACCTGGTGCTGACGCTTGGCGCGCACTTCTCGTACGGCTTCACGCTCGGCGCGGTGTTCGACTACCTCGGGAACCGCCCGGAGACCCTGGTGTAGCGGGCCCTCCGGCGGTGAGACTCCCGAGGACGCCCGATCCGCACCGCTTGCTCACCACGCGTGAAGAGATCGGATAAAACGCCGACAGAACGCCTTTCACTGCGGTCGACCCCGCTGTACTGGAATGTGCTGATTCGTACTGGAACGTACTGGCCATCCCACGCAGGTCCCGGACTCGATTCCCCGAACTCCTTTTACACCTCCGGTATCAGTACGAGTACGAATGGCCCAAACCATCCTCGTCCCCCACGACGGGAGCGAAGACGCAGACGAGGCGTTGCGATACGCGATGGAACAGTTCCCCGACGACGAACTCGTCGTCTTCCACGTCGTCGAACCGTTCCCGGACCACGTCGCCGCCGCGACCGAGGACGACCCCGGCGACTGGGAGACCGAGGCCGACCGGCTCGCGGCCGAGGTGTTCGACGACATCCGCTCGCGGGTCGGCGACGCGCCGTTCCGCGCCGAGTGGCGCTACGGGCGGCCGAAACACGAGATCGTCCACTTCGCCGAGGACAACGACGTCGACCAGATCGTGATGGGTAGCCACGGCCGGGACGGGATGTCGCGCATCCTGCTCGGGAGCATCGCGGAGGTCGTCTGCCGCCGGGCACCGGTCCCGGTCACGGTGGTCCGGTAATCGCGGTCCGATTCTGTCTGGCTCTCGTCCGTGAGCAGTTCCGTATCTCCACATACGACTCGGGACACGCAAATTTGATATATTGTCCCACTCGCTCACGCTTATCGGTGTAGTTCGGTGAATAGATGGACGCAACCTTGGCTCGCGGATCATACCCAATAATATCTATAAGTATTAATATCAAATATATACAAGTAGAAATCATTGAATTTTTATATTATATAATATGGATAAATAAATATGTCTAGTACACCGAAGGAACAGCGATTCCATAGTCTTCTCTATTCGGCGCTTTATCGATACGTGGAGAATAACGATACGAAGTTCTGCGAAGTCACCATCGAGAAGGACGTTGAGGGCCGACGAGCAGACATTCATATCGATAGCAATCTCACTGGAAGCCTCGTTATCGAGGTCAAACGAGACGACATCTCTCCGTATGACAAAGAAGTCATCAAACAGGCCCGTGACTACACCGAAGACCTCGGTGGTGATTTCTTCGCGACGTGCAACAGTAATGACTTCTACCTCTTCAACTACAGCGGTGAAATCGAACTCCAGAACGTACCCTATAATTACGCGAATCTCCGCCCGGTCAACCTTTCGAACCCGGAACTCGACGGGTTCGTCCCACAGCTTCTCGCCAGCATCGATCACCTCTACCAACACGAGGAACTCCCCGAGCAAGAACGGAAAGAGCAGGTCGTCGGTCTCCTTCGAACCTTCCACTCGACGATCTGGCCCGCTTACAGAGAACTCGCACACCAGAAATACGAAAGCAATGAAAAATTCATCAATCTCTTCGACGATTGGGTTCGGGAAAACGACTTCACCGGTCTCACTACGAACGAACAGTTAGAAACCGCAGCGAAGCAGTATGCGTACCTCTTGACGAATAAAATCCTGTTCTACGAAGTCGTCCGAGAGCAAACGCCATACCCTATCGAACCCAGCGACGGGAACAAACTCGACTCGCTCGTCGGTGAGTCGAGTCTCGATTTCCTCGATGAACACATCCGCCGCCGGTTCGAGGAAATAATCGAGAAGATCGACTACGAACCCATCTTCCGGAACAGTGACCTGTTCGAACAGTTCCCGCACAACAAGAAAACCCTCCAGAAAATCCAGTCGCTCGCGGCGAACATCGAACAACGAAAGATATCCGGAATCGACGAAGACCTACTGGGCGACGTATTCGAAGAGCTCATTCCGGAGAGCGAACGCAAAAAACTCGGCCAGTACTACACCCCACCGACGATAGCCGATGCTGTCTCAAAATGGGTGCTCGACGCACCAGTGGAACACGAACTTCCCGAAATCCTCGACCCCGCTAGCGGTAGCGGAACGTTCCCCGTCGAGGTGTACACCGAACTGACGCGCGATTCCCCGGATGCCACACATCAACACATTCTTGACTCGATCACCGCAATCGACATCAACAAATTTCCGCTCCATCTCACTGCGTTGAATCTCGCGAGTCAGAATATCGAAGAAGAGATCGATACGTTGCACGCCTACCACGCGTCATTCTTCGACATCGACCCGGACTCGACGATGCTGTCGTCCGTCCGCCTCGATAACCGCGATACCGGGGAAGTCGGGTACTTCGACGGCGTCGTCGGGAACCCCCCGTACATCCGGAACCGCGACATCCCGGACAAAGACGCATTCAGAGCCCACCTCTCACGATTAGGGCCGGAGAACCGGTCGCCGTACCTCGACGGGTCGAAGAAACTCAGCAAGAAAAGCGATGCATACGTGTACTTCGTCACGCACGCCACACAGTTCCTCAGAGACGGTGGGCGGCTTGGGTTCGTCATTCCGCCGAAGTGGATGAGCGTCCGGTACGGAATGGACTTTCAGCAGTTCCTGTTCGATCACTACCGTCTCCACGCAGTCGTCGTATTCGCGGAACGAGCGTTCGAAGACGCGTTCGTTGACACCTGTCTTCTCCTCATCGAACGGTGTGACAACGAGGAACTGCGGCGGGAGACCACCACGCAGTTCGTTCGCGTCCAAGACGAGATGGAGCCCGTCGACCTGTACGATACGGTGACGTACGGGATGGCACTCGAACAGGAGCCCATAGACGTTCGGACACGACCAAATTACCGCGCCGTCGGAATCAGGCAAGGCTACCTCGCGGATACCGGTCCGAGGAAAATCGGGTACTACCTCGACGCGCCGCTCAAACTCATCAATCTGATCGAACGCGACGATTTCGTTCCGGTCAGCGAATTCGTCGATGTGTCGTACGGACAGAAGACCGGTGCGAACCGGTGGTTCCTGCTCGACCAAGACGAGGCCCACCAGCGGGGTATCGCAGACCGGTTCTTGAGCCCGGTCGTGAAAAGTATCAAAGGTATGGATTCGGAAGTATTCGATACCGAAGACGCAGATACGTACATCATCGACGTGCATGACTACGTCGAGGAAATCAAACGCGAGACTCGGGAGTTCGGTGAGGATACACGATTAGTGGAAGATGTCAAGAATGCGTTGAAGCGCGATGGGTACACCGGACTGTTGCAGTACATCCATGAGGGGGAAAACAACGGTGAGCACGACGGGAGTACGTGTGCATCTCGCCCGGTGTGGTTCGATCTCGGCGAGCAAACCCCGCCAGAGCTCTTCCATCCGCGGTTCTTCAAGTGGCGTTTGTTTACAGTCGTGAACCGCGCTGGAGCGCTGACTACCGACGCGGTGCAGTGCGTACAGGTCAAGCCGGAGTTCGACTCGAAAGTCGTCACGGGGGTGATGAACTCTAGTCTGTACGCTGCGGCCGTCGAGTGCTGGGGACGCGTCGAAGGGAACGGTGTGCTACAACTGATGACGTACGAAACCAAGAGTGTCCCGGTACCTGATATCCGAAAATTCGGTGACGAAGCATGTGATGCGATTCGGGACGCGACGGACGCATTACTGGCCGGTGAAGAAGGCGCGGAAGAGCAGCTCAACGAGGCGGTGCTCGATGCAGTCGGGGTCGAGGAGATTGCGCCGGACGAACTCCGGGAGATGCGTCAGGTCATGACCCACCAACGGTTAGACGGCGAGTTCGAATCAGAAGTGATGCTTCGGGACCTCGATGCCGCAACCGAATGGTCGGCCGAGTACTTCGGTCGAGAAAACACAGGCGGGGCGAGTACATTGGACGACTTCTCGTAACGCCCGTATATTACACCGCTAATTCTGGGGACGTGCTCGCTCGACAATGCAGGGGTGTGGATGCCGTGCTTTGGGGCTTCCTACGTTGGATTTTGAATCCGAGGCGAAGGTACGAAATCGACCGGAGCAGATGGTTTAGTGAGTGGCTTTCGAACCGTATGCACGGATTTTGTTATCAGCAACATCCGGTATCTCCCCTCGAAATTCTATATCGCAGAATATGATTTATTCATTCGCACCCGGCCACATCCTCGATTGGCGTGGGTCTGACAGTCTGTCCCGGACCGTTATCTCCACGGAACCATAAGAAATAAGATAGAAGTGGCGAGAGTACCAGATATGGCGGTCTTCAAATCCCGGCCCCGCGAAGCGCGCGGGCTTTCTCCCGGAATCTCGCCCGCGCTCGACTCGGTCGGGGCAAACGCCCCTCCGGGAGGGTCGAACGCGTGAGCGAATCGCCCGACTCGGACCCCTTCGGCGATGTCCGCTGGACGACCTGCTCGCTGGAGGACTTCCGGGACCTCTACTGGGAGGTCGTCGCGCCCCGCCTCGAAGCCGAGGGACGCGACCCCGAGAACCACCGGCCAACACACGAGTGGTTCCGCGACAGCGACCTCCGGGCGTTCCTCGCCGCCCTGCGTCGGTACCACGGCCGCTCGTTCGGCGACTTCTGGCGCGAGGACCTCGGACTCGGCGGCGAGGGAGGCTACGACTGGGCGACCGACCACGGAGAGACCCGCGAGGCGCTAGAGGCCTTCCTCGACCGGCGTCGGACCCGCCACTCGCTGGCCGACTCCACCGTCGAGACCAAGCGCCGCCGCCTCAACCTCTACGTCCGGGCCTACCGCGAGGCCAACGGCACCGACGACCTCCTCTCGCCGGTGGCCCGCGACGGCGAGACCCCGAGCCACGAGGCGGTCGGGGCCTGCTACTCGGCCTTCGACTGGCTCGACGCCCGGGACTACGGCGCGCGGACCAAGACCAGGGTTCGGAGCGTCGTCGACGACTGGTATCACCACCTCGTCGGACGGCGACTCGCGGCGCTCAACCCCGCGACCGGTCTCTACGACGAGTTCAAGTGGCAGGCCGCGGAGTCGGACCCGTCGCCGCTCGCGGCCGAACACGTCCGCGCGCTCGTCGACGCGGCCGAGACCGCACGCGAGCGCCTGCTGGTCGTGGCGCTCGCGGGGTGGGGCCTGCGCGCCAACGAGGTCGCGTCGCTCCGGGTCTCGCAGTTCGTCCGCGACGTGGGGGAAGACGAGTCGCCGTACGTCACGTTCGACGAGCGCAAGAACGGGCCGGGCGAGGTCAACGTGGTCTACGGACTCGACGCGCTCGACGCCCGCGTCGACGAACTCGCCGACCGGGAGGACTGGACCGGCCACCTCTTCCCGTCGCGGCAGGGCGACGACCCGCATGTGACCCGCGAGCGGATATGGGCGTGGTTCCGCGACCTCGCCGAGCGCGCGGGACTGCCCGAGGAGATCGACGGCGAACGACCGAGCCCACAGCTCTGTCGCCGGTTCTGGTACGACACCTACACCTCTGTCCTCGAAGCGGTGCTGGAGGGCGTCGAGGACATCGCGGCCGAGCAGGGCAGTAGCGACCCCAGGGTCGTCATGTCGAACTACCTCTCGGACGAGCGCGCGCGGCGACTCCGCAGGGAGTTCATGCGCGAGGAACTTCGTACGGCGTTCGGGCACCGGCCGTAAACCCGATACCGATATATGGAGTTCGGGTGCCCGCTCCCGCGATTCCTCCGATAGAAGTGACACGAATTAAGGGCCGGGCCGCCATCGCTCCGAGTATGGTCCCCACCACACGCAGACGCCTCCTCTCGGGTTCGGTCGCGCTCCTCGCGGCGCTCGCGGGGTGCAACGGGTCCCGGACCTCCTCGACTCGCTCCGAGCCGAACCGCCCGGAGAACGTCGAACGCGACCCCGAAACGCGGGCGATTCGGATGTCGGGCGACGGCCCCGCGGCGTGGCTGCCTCGCGAGGACCGCGGCGACGGCGCCACCACCGACGCCGCCGATGGCGAGACGCCCCCGACCCGGACTCGCCAGCGCGGATTCGTCGCATCCGCCGAGGCGGCCGAACGGCTCCGACTCGCCGAGGTCGACGGTGCAGAGGAGGCTCGGCGGTTCGTCGAAGCGACCGACTTCGAAGCCGAGACGGTGTACTTCGAGACCCACCGGGTCAGGGAGTGCTACGAGCTCGAACTCTGCTACGTCACATGGTCGGCGACCGAGATCGACACCCAGTACGGGAGCTACCACCGCGACGCCGAGGTCGAGTGCGAGACGGAGGCCGAGAGCGGGGAGGATGCCGAGGAGACCACCGCGTGGTTCATTCGGGTGCCCGACGACCTCGACCCCGAGGCGGTCACCAGCCACGGGTCGGGGTGGAGCGGCGACGGGTGTCACTTCCCGCCGCACCTGCGCACCACCGCACAAGAGACCGAGACCAACGATGAGGTGGTCGCGCGCCCAGTCACGACGAACGCCACCGACGGGGACGCGGGTAGCGCCGCGACGACGAGCGCGACCACGGAGGACGAGCGATGACCGACGAGACGCCTCGACTCCCGCGGTCGACCCGCCGAGGGTTCCTCGCGCTCGCGGCCTGTGGGGCGTTCGCGGGCTGTACCGACCTCGTCGGCGACTTCCGCGACGGGAACGACGAGGAGGTGACGGTCGACGGAGCGGCCCTCCGCGAGGTCGTCTCGGCCGACGCGCCGACCGCGCCAGCTACGATTCCGGTCGACATCGAGCGAGCGCACCTCGACGAGAGCGAGTCCCGCGCGCGGGACTCGCTCTCGTCGGTGCCCGCGCCGCTGGACTCGGGGGACGTGCCCAACGGCGCGATACGCGCGGAACTCACCGACACCTACGAGGGCGCGACCGGGGCGCTCGACGCGGCGGCCGACGCCGAATCCGACCTCGAAGCCGCGGCGGAACTCCGGAGCGCGCGCCGAGACGCCCGGGCGGTCGCGGCGTCGTGGGCGGCCATCGAGGAGGGACTGACCCGCGACGACGTGCGCGGGGACGCCGACCCGGTCGGGGACGCGCTCGACGACTTCCGCCGCCGGTGGCGCTACGTCGGCGACGACCCGGTCCGGGCGGTGGTCGTCCACGAGACAATCGAATCGCTCGTCGAGCGCGCGGCCCGCGAGTGGCGCGGCGTCACAGACCCCGAGTCCCGACGCGGCCCGGAGCGAGAGACGCGCGAGACCCCGATGGCGGTCGGCGAGACCGCCGGAGCGCTCGAACGAGCGCGGGCCTCGCTCGACGACGCCGCCCACTTCTACGACCGGTTCGACGCGTCGCTCGACGACTCGCGCCGACTCGGGTCGGCGCTCGGAACCGCTGGCGAGTCGCTCGCCGCGACGGTCGAGCGTCGGCTGAGCGACCTGCCCGACGGCGACCGCGACGACCCCTCCTCGTTCGTCGACCGCGAGCTCGGCGACGCGCCCGCGGGGGCGGCGCTCGCCGAACTCTACTCGTCGGTCGATACCCCCTACGCCCTCGAAGACGCTCGGTCGATGGGCCAGCGCGCGAGCGTCGTGACCGGGGCCCACGAGACGCTCGTGCGGATTCGGGCGTTCGAGTCGCTCCGCGAGCGAATCGAGGACGGCGAGTTCGTCACCGTCGAGTCGGCCGACGACGTGCGGACCCTCCGCGAGGACGCCGTGGACGCGGTAGAAACGGCGCTCGATTCGTCGGCGAACCCCCTCCTCGTCGAACCGGTGGTGACCGACGCGGCGTGGGTGATCTCGTTCGTCGACGGACGCCTCCCCGACACCAGAACGGACGACGAGATTCGGGTCGGGTACATCGACCACGACCTGGGCGGATACGTCAGGGCCGCCGAACTCGCCCGGGCGACGCCGCCGACGAGTCGGACGGTGGCCTCGGAACTGCGCGATTCCGCGAGCGAGTAGCGGGTCGCTACGCTCCGGGCGTGTCGAAGTCGTGGACCGGTTCGCCCGCCTCCGTGCTCAGGATGGCGAGCGCGGCCGCCGCCCCGTCGCCCGCGGAGATGACCGCCTCCCACGTCTGGTCGCGGATCATCGACCCGACCGCGTAGGCGTCCTCGACGCTCGTTCGCATGTCGAGGTCCACGTCGACGAGGCCGTCGTCGGTCGTCTCGCAGCCGAGTTCCTCCGGGAGTTCGGTGTCGGTCCCGGTCGCGAACACCACGTAGTCGGCGTCGTACTCGCCGTCCTCGGTGGTGACGCTGAATCCGCCGTCGGCCTGCTCGACCGCCGTGACCTCCTCGCCCACCCGGAGGTCGGCGTCGAAGCGCTCGACCTGCTCGCGCATCCGCTCTAAGAGTTCGGTGCCGCCGACCTCATCGATGCCGGGGTAGTTGTACAGCTTCGCCTTGTGCATCCACGTCTCGTCGGTGTCGAAGACCAGCGTGTCGAGGTCGTTCTTGGCCGTGAAGAGCGCGGTGCTGAGCCCTGCCGGGCCGCCGCCGACGACTGCGACTGTAGGCATACTTCAAATATACACCCCGAGTTTTGTAAAATCTCGCCCCGCGTCCGGTCCTGCCGGGTCCTTTCTGCGGAGTCGGTTCCAGCGGGTCGTTTCCGTCGGGTCGCGTCCACTGGACCGTTTCCGTGGAGTCGGTTCCACCGGGTCGTTTCCGTCGGGTCGCGTCCACCGGCCCAGTCCGGACGCTCTTGGGCGTCGCCCCCGTCCGGTCGGGCCGCCTCGGCGGCCCGACCGGTTCACACCGCGGTTTCCGTTGTCGTCGAACGGTTCGGTGGGCGTGGCTCACGAGCGCCGCGTCGACCACCGCCGGGGAGGCGCTGGCGACCCCGGCGTTTCCGCTGTTTTCTCGGGGACGTGAGGCGGGCGACTCGCTCGCGAGTCGCCCGCCGCGCGAGACCTATCGCCGCGAGGGGAGGTACACCCCGACGAGGACGGCGAGACGACTCGCCGCGTAGACGCCTGCGAACACGAGTCCGGCGTCCGGCTGCGCCACCAGCAGGCCGAGATACGTGCCGAACGTCAGCGAGAAGCCGACCGTCGTGACCCGAAGCGACCGGCTGGCCTCCCTGAGCGTCTCCCACCGCTGGGTGAGGTAGGCGCTCGCGCCCCCGAGGAGCAGGCCCGCAACCGCCCCGGCGTACGTGAGCGGCGTCGGAGCGGAGAGACCCGACCCGAGCGCGCTCGCGAGTGACCGAACGCCACCCGCGTAGTAGGCGAGCAAGACGAACGTGAACACGACGAGACCCAACTGGAGGAGGTTCACCGCGAGCGAGTGGTCGGTCGTCAGATCGAACTCGGCGTCGTCGTCGAACAGCCACTCGGACGCCGAGTAGAAGACGCCGCCGATTCCCGCACTCGCCACGCCGAAGGCGACGCCGACCACCTCCCCGAGCGCGAGCGAGAGGACGGCGAACATCCCGCCCAGCGGTACCAGTCCAGCCGACGCGAACCGTCCGAGCCGTTCCCGTTCCATGCGTTCGTGTAGCCTAAACGAAGATACATGACTGCTTCGGCTCGCGCTCGCCCCGCATTCGGCCCGGTTCGGCGATGCGTTGGACCGTCTCTCACGCCCACCCGTGGCATCGCACCCGCAGACCGTCGCGACCCAAAGCACTTGCCGACCGAGGGGGAACCGCGACCCGATGACCGCCCTCGACTGGTCGCGACTCCGCCCCGTCACCAAGGCCGCCGTCTTCTGGGTCGGAACCGGGCTCGCGCTCGCCCTCGCCGGACTGGCCGACCTCCTGACCGACTCGTGCGACCCGGCGGGCGACGCGGGCTGTGGCGAGCCCTTCGGATTCGTCCTCCTCCTCTGGGGCGTCCCGATGGTCCTCGTCTCGGGCCTCGTTCTGGTCTCCCGGTTCGCCCGGTCGTCGCGAGACGACCCCGCCGACTGAGTTGCTCGGCTCCGGCGACTCGCTTTTGCCCGTCTGGGCCCTACACCCCCCGAATGCTCAGACTCTCCATCCGCCGGTGTCCGAACTGCTGGTACGTCGGCCCGACCCGGACCTTCGCGGTCGAGGGCGGCTCCCGGTACGAGTGCCCCCGATGCGGCACCGAGATAGAGGCCCCGGACCCGCGGCTCGCGTGACTCCCGGGCGCTCGCCAGATTGGTCCGGCGTCTCCACACCGGCGTTTCCGCTGTCCCGCCGCGCCGGACCGACGCGCCTTTGGCCGCCCGGCGGGGAGGTCCGGGCATGGCGTCGCTTCGCCGACTCGCCAAGGTCCTGTCTGCGGTCCGGCCCGAGGTCCGGCCCCGGGTCGTCCTCTCGTTCGTCGCGCTCCTCTCGCTCGCCGCGCTCTCGGGCGTCGCAAGCGCCCACGAGGTGACGACCCGGTTCGAGGCCCCGATTCCGCTCGACGCGCTCTACCTCGGCGCGGGTGCGACCGTGGCGCTCACCGCGCTCGTCCTCTCGGTCTCGTCGCCCGGGACCGGCGGGGAGTCCGGTCGGACTCCCCGCCGGTCCCCCTCGGTGGTCGTGCCCGGTCGGGTCGCCGACGCGGCGCGGGCGGTCGCCCGCGCTGCCTTCCTGCTCGCGTTCGCGGGCGTGCTGGCCGCCGGACTCGTCGGCACCCAGACCCCCGCGGAGAACCTCGCGACCGTCTTCGTCTGGGCGCTCTGGCTGAAGGGCCTCGCGGTGGTCGCCGCGCTCGTCGGCGACCCGTGGCCCGCGCTCTCGCCGTGGCGGACCCTCTACGACGGCCTGACGCGGTTGGAGGGCGAGACCGTCGCGCTCGCCGACTATCCCGACCGGCTCGGCGAGTGGCCCGCGCTCGCGGGCTTCCTCGCGGTCGTCGGCGTTCTGGAGAACCTGACCGTGGTGCCGACTCGCCCGGCCACGACCGCGGTCCTGCTGGCGGCCTACGCCGCCGCGATGGTCCTCGGCGCGGTCGCGTTCGGTCCCGAGTGGCTCCGGCGCGCCGACTTCTTCGCGGTGCTCTACCGGCTGTTCGGCCGGGTCGCGCCCGTCGCCCGCGCCCGGACCGACCGCGGCCTCGAACTCTCGGCCCGGCCGCCGTGGCGAGGGTGCGAGCGACCCGTCGGGTCGCTCGCGCTCGCGGCGTTCGTCGTCGCGACAGTCTACACCGTCAGCTTCGATGGCTTCGCCAGTTCGCCCGAATACGAGGCCCTGCTGTTCGCCGCTCGCGAGGCGACCGGCCTCGGGCCCGCGGTCTCGGCCCCGCTGTACCTGCTTGGCTATCTCGGCTTCCTCGCGGCGTTCGCCGGAATCGCCGCCCTGACCCGCCGGGTCGCGGGCGGAGGTAGGGGCGCGGGCGAGCCCTCGCGGCGCTCGCGGTCAACCGCGAGCGCCGCGAGGGCGCTCGCGCCCACCCTCGTCCCCATCGCGGTCGGGTACGAACTCGCGCACAACGCCGCGTTCGTCCTGACGCGCCTCGGCGACTTCGTCGGCCTGCTCGGCGGGCCGGAGCTCGCGTTGCTGTCGTGGCTCTCGCTCCCGGCGTTCTGGGCCGGACAGGTCCTGCTCGTGGTCGGGGGCCACGTCGTCGCCGTGGTCGCGGCCCACGCGGTCGTCTCGGGGCCGGGCGGAGCGGGCGGGGCGGGCCGGACCGCGCGGCGGCACGCGCCACTGACCGCGCTGATGGTCGGCTACACCGTCCTGTCGCTCTGGGTCATCTCGCGGCCGGTGGTCGCGTGAGGGGAGTCCACCCGCGCGCCGGAAACCCAATCGGTATGGGTTCGGAATGCGTAGCGTCTCCCATGACAGCTCCGGACTGGACGCTCGTCGCTGCCCACGCCGGGGTGGGTCCGTCCGTCGAGTTCGCCGCGCTGCTCGGAATCGCCGGGGTCGGCTCGGCGCTCGTGCTGGCACTCGCGCTCGCCGCGCTGGTCCGGCGGCGCTCGCGGCCGTACCTGCTGGTGGCGCTCGCGCTCTCGACCCTGCTCGCGCGGACCGGCGTCGGGGTCCTCTCGGCCGCGGGGTCGGTCGGTGCCGAGACCCACCACGTCCTCGAACACGGCCTCGACGTGGCGATGGCGGCGCTGGTCGTCGCCGCGGTCTACGACGCGCGGACCGCCCGCAAGACCGCCGACGCCGCGGCGCGACGCGACGATTCGGGGGGTGAGGGGCCGTGAGCGAGACCCGCCGGGACATCGCCGACCACGTCCGGGCGAACCCGGGCGTCCACTTCAACGCGGTGGTTCGCGGTCTCGACCTCGCGCCGGGGCAGGTCCAGTACCACCTCCGGCGGCTTCGCTCGGAGGGCGAGGTCGTCGCCGAGGAGCTCCGGGGACGCACCCACCTCTACCCGCCGGGCTACGACGAGTGGGAGCGGTCGGCGCTCGCGACGTTCCGCCGGGAGAACGCTCGCGACGCGCTGGCCCACCTGCTCGACGCGGGGGAGACCACGCCCGCCGAACTCGCCGACGAACTCGGCGTCGCCCGCAGCACGGTCGAGTGGCACCTCGACTCGCTCGTCGCTGAGGACCTGGTCGACAAGCGCAGGGAGGGAAATCGTGTCTTCCTCGAACTCACCCGGCCCGAGGCGACCGCCGAGTTGCTCGCCGAGATAACGCCGTCGCTCCCCGAGCGGCTGGTCGACCGCTTCACGCGGCTTGTCGACGGCTTCCTCGAAGAGGGGTGAGCCCCGGTCTCACCGCTCGGACTCGGCGGTCGCGTCCGGAAGCCGCCTCGCGAGGAAGTCGTCGAGGGTCCGGAACAGGCGTATCTTCTGGTCGATGTCCGAGGAGGCGTGGCCCTCCTCGCCCAACTCGACGTACTCGAAGTCGGCGTCCTCGCCCCGCTCGAACCCGGCGTCGAGCAGTGCATCGCGGAAGATGCGGGCCTGCGAGACCGGGACCCGCCGGTCGTTGACGCCGTGGACCATCAGCAGGGGGGCGTCGAGGTCCTCGACGTACTCGACCGGACTGCGCTCCCGGTAGAGGTCGGGGTTCTCCTCGGGCGTCCCGAGGTACTTCTCCATCAGTTCGGTCCGGAAGTGGGGCATCGTGTTCTCGTACATGTCTTCGAGGTCGGTCACGCCGATCCACGCGATTCCCGCGGCGTAGAGTTCGGGGTACCGCACCATCTGCCAGTAGGCCGAGTAGCCGCCGTAGGACCCGCCGAACACGACCACGCGCTCGTCGTCGACCCAGTCCTCGGCGGTGACCTGCCTGACCGCCTCGGCGACGTCCTCCTGTTCGCCGCCGCCCCAGTCGTCGTAGAGTCGCTCGACGAACTCCCGACCCCGGCCGGTCGAACCGCGGTAATTGACCTGTAGGACGCTGTAGCCCCGCGAGAGCAGGAACTGCGTGTAGAGGTCGAACGACCGCAGGTCGGCCCCCCGCGGCCCGCCGTGGGGGTTGACGACGAGCGGCGACGGGCGCTCGCCCGAATCGTAGAGCAGCGCGCCGATTTCGAGGCCGTCGTGGGACTCGAACCGGAAGTAGTCGGCGTCGGCGAACCGGTCGGGGTCGAGGTCGCCGTACTCGGCGTCGAGCAGCGTCTCGTACTCGTCGGTCGCGAGGTCGTAGGCGAGCAGCTCCGGCCGCCTGTCGGGCGTGGTGTGGACCACGACCACGCGGTCGTCGGCGAGGACCGGGTCGCCGACGGACGGGAGGGTCGCGACCCCCTCCGGGAGGTCGAACTCACGGCCCTCCCCGGTGGCGGCGTCGTAGACCACGGGCAGCTTCGCAGCGCGGCGTGTCCGGACCGCGAGGAACCGCTCGCCGTCGGGGAGAAACGCGACCGGTCCCTCGTCGGCGTCGCCCTCGCCGAACCACGTCACTTCGTCGGTTTCGAGGTCGTAGACCCCGCACCGAGAGAAGTTCTCGGTGTTGTCGGCGACGAGCAGTCGGTCGCCGTCCGGTCCCCAGTCGGCCACGCTGGCCTCCGCGCCCGTCTCGCCGATGTGGAGGTTTCGAGGGTGGCTGCCGTCGGCCTCGGCGACGTACACGTCCGTGTTGGCGAACTCCTCGGACTCGTTGGTGACGTAGGCCACGCGGTCGCAGTCGGGCGAGAGCGCGCCGCTTCCGACCGCGCGCTCGTAGTCGGTGAGCTTGGTCGTCTCGCCGGTCGGGAGGTCGTGGCGATAGAGGTTCATCTGGCCGCCCGCGGTCGACCCGACGAGCAGCGTCTCGCCGTCGTCGCCCACGTCGAGGAGGGCGTTCTGCCCGTCGAGGTCGACGACCGTCTCGGCGTTCCCCTCGCGGTCGATGGCCCGGACGTCGTTCTGCTCGTCGCCGCCCTCGTCGTCGTGGAAGAACACGCGCTCGCCGTCGGCGCTCCAGTCCACCCACCACCGGGCGTTTCGCGGAACCTCGCCGTCGCTGACCTTCCGGAGGTCGCCGGTCTCCGCGTCGAGGACGTGGAGTTCGTTGCGACCCGACACGTCGTAGTAGAGGGCCACCTCGCCGCCGTCGGGCGACGCGGTCGGGTGGTGGAAGGTCGGCAGACTGGCGAGTTCTTCGAGCAGGTCCGTGTCAGTATCCCGCATGCCCGGTTCGTGTGTTCCGGATTACAAAAGCGTTCGTGCTTCCCTGATGCCTCGCCGGTTTCGACGCGCGAACCAGAACCCCCTTTCACCTCCGGTCCCAACGTCCGGGCGATGGACGAAACCGGACGCCTCTCCCGGAGACAGTTCGCTAAGGCCGCCGTCGCCATCGGCGGCGCGTCGGCGCTGTCGGCGTGTCTGGACCGCTCGGGCGGCCCGGACGTGCCCCAAGGGTCCGAGGACCCCTCCTCGGTCCCCGGTCGCCAGCACGCGTGGAACGGGGCGCTCCCGACCGACGACCACGGCAACGACGTGATGGCGCGCCACCACGTCCTCCTCCTGCTGGACTACGCGGGCGACGGGACGCCGACCGACGACGAGCGCGAGACGGTCGAGTCAGCCCTCCGGAGTCTGGAGCGGGCCTACGCCCGGAGCGACGGCGGCGAGGTCGGCCTGCTGTTCACGGTTGGGTACTCGCCCGCCTACTTCGAGCGGTTCGACGACGGGCTTCCGGAGTCGGTGGACCTGCCCGACCCCGAACCCCTCGCCCCGTTCGAGGACCCCGACCCCGACGACCAGGACGCGGTGGTCCACCTCGCGAGCGACCACCCCGAGGTCGTGCTCGCGGCCGAGGAGGCCCTGCTGGGCGAGCAGTCGGAGCTCAACGGCGTCGAGATGGATGCCGACCTCTCGGGGATTCTGGAGAAGGCCGACCGCCGGACGGGGTTCACCGGCGACGGCCTGCCAGCCGACAATCAGGACGTGCAGGGCGTTCCCGACTCCGGACCGGTCTCCGAGGACGCCCCGATGTTCATGGGGTTCAAGTCGGGGTTCCGGAAGTCTCAGGCCACCGAGGACCGGGTGACGATTCCCGAGGGGCCGTTCGCCGAGGGGACGACCCTCCAGCTGTCGCGAATCCGCCTCCAGCTCCGGCAGTGGTACGAGCAGGACAGCCGAAGCCAGCGCGTCGCCAAGATGTTCTGCCCGGTCCACGCCGAGGAGGACCTCGTGGAGGGCGCGGGCGACAACCTCGGCGACACCGCGAAGATAGAGGAGAAGGGGTGTCCCGCCCACGCGGGCGACCACGCCCGGACGAAGGGGATGGTCGGCCACTCCCAGAAGTCGGCGCGCGCCCGCGAGGACGGCGACCCCGTCATCCTCCGGCGGGACTTCAACTCCACCGACGACGACGAGGCGGGCCTGCACTTCGTGTCGCTCCAGCGGTCCATCTCGGACTTCGTGGACACCCGCGACGCGATGAACGGCGAGGACCTCGCCGAGGAGTCGGCCGCGCTCGGGCAGAAGAACAACAACGGCATCCTCCAGTACATGGACGTGCTCCGCCGGGGGAACTTCCTGATTCCGCCCCGCGAACTCCGGGCGCTCCCCCCGGCGAACCCCGAGTAGCGCGCTCGATGACCCAATCCACCGGTAACGGCCGGTGAGACTCTTCTCGGGTGGGACTTCCGAAAGACTGCGCTTCGTCGTCGCGCCGTCGGCGCGACTGCTCGGAAGAGCGAAGCTCTTCCGGCGCTTGTCTTTCGACTTCCCACTCGCTCCGCTCGCGGGAATGAAAGGGGCCGCCCGGTCGCGTGCAGTTTAGTCGCCTCTGACGGCCCTATCTGCGCGGGCGGTGCTGAGAGCGCAGATATCCGTCAGAGCGACCGCGAGCGGGCGGGGGATTTCGAAGCGGTCCCGTTCACTGACTCTACAATTCGTAACGAGCGGGCGGGGGCTTTCGAGGTGTTCACGGCGTTACCGTTCCCGGTTACTACACCACGGTACATTGCTAGCCGGAAGTATTCACCGCACAGCGAACCTCTTTATTACCCCGCCGCACACCTCCCTACCATGCGCGAAGTCCGATTCCGCGACCCCGCGGGAACCACGAGAGTCGGCGAGTGGACCGGCGACGCCATCGAGGCCGCCGGAGAGACCTACGACGAGACCGAAGTCGATGTCCTCCCGCCCTGTGACCCCTCGAAAATCGTCTGCGTGGGGCTGAACTACCGGGACCACGCCGCCGAGCAGGACAAGGACGTGCCCGACCGCCCCCTCCTGTTCCTCAAGCCGCCCAACACCCTCTCGGGCCACGGCGACACCGTTTCGCTCCCCGAGGGCAAAGAGCGGGTGGACCACGAGGCCGAACTCGCGGTCGTCATCGGCGAGCAGGCGCGGAACGTCTCGGCCGACGAGGCGATGGAGTACGTCGCGGGCTACACCTGCATGAACGACGTGTCGAACCGCGACGACCAGAACCGCGAGCAGAACTGGGTCCGTGGCAAGGCCTTCGACAACTCCGCGCCGCTCGGGCCCGTCCTCGCGACGCCCGACGAGGTGCCCGACGACGCCGCGGTAGAGCTACGGGTGAACGGCGAGACGCGCCAGTCGTCCTCGCGCTCGGAGTTCATCTGGTCGGTGCCCGAACTCCTCGAAGAGATCACGGCCTACCTCACGCTCGAACCCGGTGACGTGGTCTCGACGGGCACCCCCGCGGGCGTGGCCCCCCTCGAAGACGGCGACGAGGTCGAGGTCGAAGTCGAGGGCGTGGGCGTCCTCCGCCACGACGTGCAGAGCGACTGACGACCCGGAGCCGTTCCTTTTCGACGCGCGTACCAGAATCCGTATTTCCCCGAGGTCACAAGGTCGAACCGATGGAACGACGGGACTTCCTGCGCGCGGGTGCGACCCTCGGTATCGCGGGGCTGGCCGGGTGCACCGGGCTGTTCGAGACCACGTCGGCGAACGCGCCGCCGCCGGTCGTCGAGGACCGGCCGGACGCGGTGTACTACCCGACACACGTCGAGGGCCACGGCAAGCCAGCGATGGCCGAGGACGGCAGGTATCGGCTCGCGCTGGTGTACAGCTACCCCCACCGGTTCTGGACGATTGCGGGGACCGACACCAACAAGGTCTCCATCGCCGACGGGGACGACGTCCACCTGATGGCGACCGTCTGGGACGCCGAGACGGGGCGGGTCCTGCCGACCGCGAACGTCTCCGCGGAGATATCGAGGGACGGCGAGCGGGTCGATTCGCGCGACCTCTGGCCGATGCTCTCGCAGAACATGGGGTATCACTTCGGGGACAACGTGAGTCTGGACGGCGACGGCACCTACACCGCCGAGATCGGTATCGGCGCGATGCAGGCCCGCGGAATCGGCGACCTCGCGGGCGCGTTCGACGAGCCGACCACCCTCGAAGTCGAGTTCGAGTACAGCGAGGCCGAAAAGAACGACATCTCCTACGAGGAACTCCCCGACCGACAGGGTCAGCAGGGCGCGGTCGAGGCGATGGAGATGGAGATGATGCCCGTCTCCGGGGTGCCGGAAGCGTCCGATTTCCCGGGCGAGGTCCACGGCGAGGCGACCAGCGGCGACGCGGCGTTCGTCGCCGCGACCGCCGACGAGACCCCGGAGTTCGTCGGCGACGACCTGACCTACCTCGTGGTCTCGCCCCGGACGCCCCACAACCGCTTTCCCCTCCCGTTCATGAGCGTCTCGGCCACCCTGACCCGCGACGGCGAGACCGCCTTCGACGACTCGCTCGACGCGGCAATCGGTCCCGAACTGGGCTATCACTACGGCGCGGAGGTCCCGCCCGTCGAGTCGGGCGACGAACTCACCATCGCGCCGGAGTCGCCGCCCCAGATTTCGCGCCACGAGGGCTACGAGACCGCGTTCATGTCGTTCGAGGAGGTGACGCTGACCGCATGAGGACCACCGGTCCGTTTTTCGGGCGGGCGAACGTCGTTCGACGGATATGAATCGACGCCACTTCCTCCGGGCGGGAACGGCGGTCGGAGCCAGCGGAATGGCGAGTCTCGCGGGGTGTGCTGGGCTGTTCGAGTCCGAATCGACCGCGACCGACTCCGAGACCGCGACCGAGTCGGTCGACTCGTCCGAGTCGACCGACTCCGACCGACGCGAGGAGGTCACCACGGTCGAGGACCGCGACGAGCAGGTGTACCACCCGACCCACCGCGAGGGCGCGGCGATGGTCGGGACCGGCGGGGAGGGGCGGTACCGGGTCGCCCTGCTGTACAGCGTCGCCCACGCCTTCTGGACGATTACCGGTACCGACACGAACCTCGTCGAGGTCGGCGACGACGCGACCGTCCACCTGATGGCGACCGTCTGGGACGGCGAAACCGAGACCGTCCTGCCGACCGCGAACGTGTCGGCCGAGATATCGAGGGATGGCGAGCGCGTCGATTCGCGCGACTTCTGGCCGATGCTCTCGCAGAACATGGGGTATCACTTCGGGGACAACGTGAGTCTGGACGGCGACGGCACCTACACCGCGACGCTCGACGTTGGAGCGATGCAGGCCCGGGGACTGGGCGAGTTGGCGGGCGCGTTCGACGAGCGAACCACCCTCGAAGTCGAGTTCGACCACGAGCGAGCGGTCGTCGGCGACCTCGCCTACGAGCGGTTCCCCGACGAGGAGGGCGAGGCGGGCGCGCTGGAACCGATGGAGATGGACGTGCCGGTCTCTCGGGTCCCCGAGCGCGACGCGCTCCCGGGGTCGGTCGTCGCCCTCGACGCGAGCGGCGACGCCGACTTCCCGGTCTTCCTCCCGGACGAGACGCCCGCGGGGGTCGACGGCGAGTACCTCGCCGTCTCGCCCCGGACGCCGTACAACCGCTATCCGTTGCCGTTCACGGGGCTGTCGGCGACCGTGCGTCGGGGCGGCGAGACCGTCTTCGACGGCGCGCTCGACCCCGCGGTCAGCCCCGAGTACGGCTACCACTACGGCGCGGCGGTCCCGGGCGTCGAGTCGGGCGATTCGCTGACGCTGACCGTCGAGACCCCGCCGCAGATTTCGCGCCACGAGGGCTACGAGACCGCGTTCGTCGAGATGCCCACGATGGAACTGACGGTGTGAGCCCGACCGCCCCCGCTCGCCCGCCGCGCGACCCAACCGTTACAACGCTCGGCGTCGTCGGTCGGCCGGATGAGCGCGCCCAGAGCCGGAAGCGCGACGGCGGCTGCCGAACTCCGCCGCCCCCGGCGCGCGCTCGTGACGGTCCTCGCGGTGGTCTTCCTTGACCTGCTCGGGTTCGGCATCATCATCCCCATCCTCCCGTTCTACGTCCGGAGCTTCGGCGTCAGCGACGTGTACATCGGCCTGCTGGCGGCGTCGTACTCCGCGATGCAGTTCCTGTTCGCGCCCCTGCTCGGGTCGCTGTCCGACCGCCGGGGTCGCCGCCCCGTCATCCTCGTCTCGGTCGCGGGGAGCGCGCTCGCGTGGACCGTCTTCGGCCTCGCGGGGAGCGTGGCGGTCCTGTTCGTCTCCAGGATGCTCGCCGGGGCGATGGGCGGGAATCTGGCGGCGGCCCAGGCGTACGTCTCGGACGT
The DNA here is from genome assembly GCF_024138125.1 of Halorussus salilacus. Lineage (NCBI taxonomy): Archaea > Methanobacteriati > Methanobacteriota > Halobacteria > Halobacteriales > Haladaptataceae > Halorussus > Halorussus salilacus. Next base: position 321,114 of record NZ_CP099994.1, on the reverse strand, counting down.
GACGCCGCCCGAGCGCCGGGCGGGCGCGTTCGGCCTCGTCGGCGCGGCGTTCGGGCTCGGGTTCATCTTCGGCCCGGCGCTCGGCGGCGCGTTCGCCAGCGACGCCGCGGTGACGTTCGCTCGCGGGACTCTGCCCGGGTTCGTCCCCGTCACGCGGTTCTCCCTGCCGAGCTTCGCGGCCGCGCTACTGAGCCTCCTCAACTTCGGGTTCGCGGCCCTCTTCCTCGAAGAGTCCGGCGCGCGGGCGACCGCGGTCGCCCGCGCGCGCTGGCTGTCGTCGTTCCGGTCGGCGCTGTCCGACGACTCGTTGCGGGGGCTCGTGGTCGCGTTCTTCCTGCTGTCGGTCGCGTTCTCGGGCGTGCAGGTGATGTTCGTCCCCTTCGCGGCCGACCGGTACGGCTACGGCGCGACCGGGACCGCGCTCCTGCTGACGTACATCGGCGTCCTCGGCGTCGCCTTCCAAGGCGTGCTGGTCGGGCGACTCTCGCGTCGGTACCCCGACGCGTCGCTGGCGGTGGCCGGTGCCGCGCTCCTCGCGCTCGCGCTGGCGGCGCTGCCGTTCGCGCCCGACATCGGTCGGGCGCTGGTCCCGCGGTTCGGCGGTCCGGCGTTTCTCACCCGCGAGGCGGTGGCGCTCGTCGCGGTCCTCCCGGGGCTGTCGCTGGGCAACGCCCTGCTCTCGGTGTCGCTGACGACGCTGGTCTCGAAGTCGGCCGGGGCCGACGTGCAGGGGAGCGCGTTCGGCATCACGCAGGGCGTCGGGAGCCTCGGGCGGACGGTCGGCCCGCCGGTGATGGCCAGCCTCTACGTCGTGGCGTTCTGGACGCCGTTCGCGGTCGGCGCAGTGCTACTGGTCGGGACGCTGGTCGTCGTGGCAGGACTCCGGGGGGTCGCTCCCGCGGTGGTCGGGGTCGAGCGGTGAGACGGGAGTCGGACGGCGAGCGGTGAGAGGGGACCGAGCGACGAGACGAGGCCGTCGGACGTTTAGGCGCTGGCGCGATACTAGCTTCCGACCCGGACCACCATGACCCCGACCACGACCTCGAATCCGACTCCCACGACCTACGCTGGCGCGCTCGTCGACCTCGACGGGACCGTGTACCGCGGCGACGAACTCCTCCCCGGCGTCGAGGACGGGGTGGCCGCCCTCCGGCAGCGAATGCCAGTGCTGTTCCTCTCGAACAAGGCTGTCGAGCGGCGCGCCGACTACGCCGAGACGCTCACGGGGATGGGAATTCCCACGGCGGTCGACGAGGTGCTCAACTCCGCGACCGTCACCGCCGACTACCTCGCCCGAGAGTTCCCCGACGGCGCGGCCCTCGTCGTCGGAGAGGCCCCGCTGGTCGCGGAGATACGCGCCGCGGGCGTCGCGGTCACCGACTCGCCCGCGGACGCCGACGTGGTGGTCGCCTCGATGGACCGGGCGTTCGACTACGAGACGCTCACGGACGCGCTCCGCGCGCTCGACCCGGAGGCAGAAGGAGACGGGAGACGGGAAGACGAGACCGCCTTCGTCGCCACCAACCCCGACCGGACCTGTCCCGTGGCGAGCGGCGAGATACCCGACGCCGCCGGGATGATCGGCGCTATCGAGGGCGTGACGGGCCGGGAGGTCGACCGGGTGCTGGGCAAGCCCTCCGAGACGACGGTGGCCGCAGCGACCGCGGCGCTGGACGCGCCCGCCTCGGAGTGTCTGATGGTCGGCGACAGGCTCGAAACCGACATCGCGATGGGCGAGCGCGCGGGGATGACGACGGTGCTGGTGCTGACCGGGGTCACCGACCGGGACGAAATCGAGCGCTCGGCGGTCTCTCCCGACCACGTCGTCGACTCGCTCGCCGATATCGGCGAGCTACTGTAGCTACTCCTCGACCTCCTCGGCGTCGATTAGCTGAAAGAGGTCGTCGTAGTCGTCGGGCAGCTGGGCGCGGACCTCCTCGATTTCGCCGCGCGAGACCAGTTCGCTGACAAGCCCGAAGACCACCTTCGCGTAGTAGGCGGCGTCGCTGCGGTCGGCCGCGGCGCGGTCGGCGACCCGGTCGAGGAACGCGTCGTAGTCGAAGCGCTGGCCCGACTCGGCGGCTTCGAGGTAGTAGTCGACCTCCATCGGCAGCGGTCCGGCGAGGTCCCGGGCCTCGCCCTCCTGCAGTCGCTCGCCCAGCGTCGTCAGCACGGCGCGGGTCACGCGGACGGCCCGCCCGAGTTCCGGGAGTTCGAGTCGGTTCTGGACCTGCCCCATGAAGTCGTTGTACTTCATGGTCGCGGCTACCACGAACGAGGGGAAAGGCCTACCGGCGGCTCTCCGAGCGCGAGAACGGCCGGACGTTTTTGTAGTTCGGCGCGGTACTCGGTCCCATGTACGAACGCATCCTCGTGCCGACAGACGGCAGCGACGCGGTCGACCCCGCTATCGAGCAGGCCATCGACCTCGCGGAGACCTACGGCGCGGAGCTACACGCGCTCTACGTGGTCAACACCGGGACCCTGTCGGTGGAGGTCAACACCGCGTCGGTCCTCGACGCGCTCGAAGCGGAGGGCGAGCGGGCGACCCGCGAGGTCGCAGAGCGGGCGGCCGCCGCGGGCGTCGAGCGCGTGCGAACCGAGGTCGTCCACGGGATGACCCACCAGACGATACTGGAGTACGCCGAGGACGAGGACGTGGACCTCGTCGTCATGGGCACCCACGGCCGGTCCGGACTCGACCGCTACCTCCTCGGCAGCGTGACCGAGAAGGTGGTCCGGAAGTCGGACGTTCCGGTGCTGACGGTTCGGAAGCCCGAATCGGACGAGGCCGCCGAGTGAGACCGGGCCGGACGACGGGAGTCGTCCGGCCCGGTCGGTCGCTCCCGGCGCTCGCCTCTGACCCTCCAGATGGTCGCTCTCTCCTGACCCTCAAGACGGTCGCTCTCCCTTGACCCTCCAGACGGTCGCTCGCCCTTGACCCTCCAGACGGTCGCTCGCCCTTGACCCTCCAGACGGTCGCTCGCCCTTGACCCTCCAGACGGTCGCTCGCCCCGACGGTCGCTCGGGTCCGAGCGACCGTCGGGGGCGATTCCCCCGGAGTGGAAATCACCCGCACCTTTTCGTCGGTTCGGGTCGAACCAACGACCATGTACGAACGCATCCTCGTGCCGACCGACGGCAGCGAACTCGCGACGCGGGCGTTCGAGCACGCGCTCGACCTCGCGGCGACCTACGACTCGGAACTCCACGTCGTCTACGCCGTGAACGTGACGGCGGGTGCCGACGTGGACACCGCGATGATTCAGCAGGAACTCGAGAAGGCGGGCGAACGCGCGACCGAGACGCTCGCCGAACGCGCCCGAGACGCGGGCGTCGAGGCCGTTACGGTCGAGACCGTCTACGGCCCGCCCCACCGGGCCATCCTGAAATACGCCGACGAGAACGACGTGGACCTCGTGGTGATGGGCACGCAGGGTCGGACCGGCCTCAATCGCTACCTCCTCGGGAGCGTGACAGAGAAGGTGGTCCGGCTGTCGGACGCGCCGGTCCTGACGGTTCGCGGTGACGACGAGGACGCCGAGTAGCGTCGAGCCGGGCGACCTGCCCGGCGGTCGATATCGTTTTTTACCTCGGCTCAGTTGGTCGACACATGTACGAACGCATCCTCGTGCCGACAGACGGCAGCGACGCGGTCGACCCCGCCGTCGACCACGCCATCGACCTCGCGAAGACGTACGACGCCGAGCTACACGCCCTGAACGCGGTCAACGTCGGAACGCTGTCGAGCGACCACCAGTCGTCGGTCGTCGACCGACTGGAGAAGGCCGGGGCCGACGCCACCGACGCGGTCGCCGAGCGCGCGGCCGACGCGGGCCTCGCGAACGTGACGACCGCGGTGGTCCGCGAGCGCCCCGCCGCGGCCATTCTCGACTACGCCGAGCGCGAGGGCGTGGACCTCGTCGTGATGGGGACCCACGGCCGGTCGGGAATGGACCGCCACCTCATCGGCAGCGTGACCGAGAAGGTCGTCCGCCAGTCCGACGTGCCCGTGCTGTCGGTATGCAGTGACGCCGACGGCGATTCGAAGGCGCGCGAGGAGTAGCCGCGGTCAGAAGACCTCCAGATACTCCTCGACGACCTCGCGCTCGTCGGCGGTCAGGTCGAACAGGTCGTAGACCGCCTCGTCTATCTCGGCCTCCAGTTCCTCGATGCTGGTCGCCTCGACGGTCTGCCTGTCGGCCTCCAGCGCGTCCAGCAGTCGCTCGACACCCTCGCGGGTCTTCGGAATCGGAATCGTCTGCTCCTCGCCCTTCTTCATGTTCCGACCATCGACCGCGGCGTGGACGTACTTCGCTCGGCGTTCGTTCTCTTCGCGGTCGCCGCGGTCCATGAGGGGGTGAGTGAGTTCGTCCGACCGCCCGGCGGTGACGGCGAAGCGCCCGTCTGCGAGTTGCTGGATGTCGGCGCTGACGGGATAGCGGCGGGTCTGCCACTCGTAGTCGATGTAGCCGAGGGGGCCGTCGTAGTCGCCGAGGTAGGCTTCGGGGAAGCGGTGGATTTTACTTTGTCGGTCCAGAACGTCCGCAATTCTATTGACAGTATTGACGAGAATATCAAACTCCGCATCGGAAGCCTGCGTGAAGCAGGGTAATTTACCGACATACTGAGACCTGTAGGCAAAATAGCCACCCTGCTTTTGTGTTGCTATATGCTTAAAGTAGAAATCGAGAGGCTTTGAGTTTAATTGACAGCAAATTTCGTCAGTCAAGTTCTGGTACTCCGGTTCCAGAAGTAGGCCGTATGCGCCTTTGAAGTACCAGTCGCCGTCTTCGTCAAGCATGAATTGGGCATGATCTGAAAACTGTCGTCCTACGATTTTCGGAAGTTCGAACCGTTGATGACTCTTTGGATACGTGTACGCATACCAATCGCTACGCCCGCGCATTTTCCCGCTTTCTCTGCTTTTTAGCTGTTCTTCATGCTCCTTAAAGTATTTCCACGTAAGTGGGAAATTCTCTTTTAGCTGATTTTGACTATAAATTTCAACTTCTATTCCCCCATTTTCCGTTTTTATTTTATAAGGTAGAATTACATGTTGCCCAGACCACTCACATCGCCAACGCTGAACATCGCGTCCTTGAAGCCATGGACGGAGCAGGTCGGTCTCAATCTCAAACTCCTTCGAACTACCTCGGGGAACCACAGTTACTGTCTTACCTGTATCCGAAGAATCAATCCTATCCGCATTAGTTGGCGTGACGACGTAGACCTTGTTTAGGCCTGGTTGTGTACCATGGAAAATAGCATCAGTAATACCGTTTATCTTTGTCTTTGAATTTCTCTCAAGCTTATCGAGAACTTCTTTTTCATCTGGTGGACAGAGACTCCAATATGCAGAAGTCAGTTCGGATTGAGGGTAATCGAAGACCTCGATAAGCTCATCTTTATAACCGGGATTATTACTATGCTGACGAATATCCTGTACGACATCCTGTGTTAGATCGCCCTCATGACCATCGATATCACCCCGTGTTCGAATGCACCGAATTTGATTAGAAGAACGAGTATCAACGTCATTTTCAGCCTGAAGAAAGACGATTGCCGGATAGTTTGTTGCATCCTCAAAAACAGGGGCATCTCTAAAGTCATGGACTTCTTCAACAGTAGAACGGTCTAGGAGTACTTGACGAAGACCTTCACCGTAATTTGTAACCATAAACTGATTTGACGTAATATACCCGAGATTCCCTCCTTCTCTCAATATTTCTAGGCCTTTTTCGTAGAACGGACAGTAGAGGTCGTAGTTCCCGGTGGTGGACTCGTACAGTTCGTCCAGAATCGCCTTCTGGCCATCGGGGAGGTTCTGAATCCGAACGTACGGTGGATTCCCGACCACGTAGTCGTACTCCATGTAGTTCTTCACCACCAGCGCCAGCACGGTGTCCTCGAACATCTTGAACAGGCGGCCGTCGCCGTGTTCGACCCGGAGGTATCGGACCGTGTCGAGGATGTCCTGCACGTAGGGTTCGAAGAACTCCTCCAGTCCGTCGTAGTCGCGGTCGGTGTAGCGGTGGATGCCCTCTTCGAGGCCGCCGCGGTACTCCCACATCTCCTCGTGCATGTGGAACTTCACCACGTCGAGAACGCCCTGCAGGGCGGCGAAGTACTCGCCGAAGTTGCGCATTCCAGCGTTCAGCTTCACCGTGTCGAACAGGGGCATCCGGATGCGCTGGACGAGAAAGTCGCCCTCGCGTTCGTGGTCGTCGACCTCGCCCTCCTCGACCTCGACGGGCAGGGGGACCGGAATCTTCACGTCCTGATTGTCCTCGGTCATCGCGTCGAGGGTCATCTGGGTCATGCCGTCGTCGCCGAGGTCGATGCCAGTCAGCTCGCGCTCGTTGCGGAGCGTGTCGGTGCGGAAGATGGGAAGGCGTCGGATGGTGAACTGCTCGCTCTCTCGCTTGGCCGCCCGATACTTCGGGAGGATGGTCACCATGAATCGAATCTGAGCCATCAGCACCGCGAAGGGGTGGATGTCCAGCCCGACGACGTGGGGGCGCGTACAGAGTTCGGTGAGGTGTTCGGCCCAATCGGGGTCGTCGTGATACCGCTCGACGTCCTCGATGTACCGCTCGACCGCTTCCACGAGGAAGGTGCCCGACCCGCACGAGGGGTCGATGATGCGCTCCTTGGAGACGCCGACGTCGTAGCCGACCCCGTCCATGATGTAGTCGATGACCGGCTGGGGCGTGTAGAACTCACCGAGCGCCTTGCGCGTCTCTGGGTCGAAGTACCGCTGGTAGAGGTTCCCGAGCGGGTCGCCCTCGACGCGCGAGAAGTCGAACTTCAGCACCGCGAAGATGACCTCCGAGACCGCGCGGCTGAACCGCTCGCGCGTCGCCCGACTCACCCTCGATACGTCGCTTCCCTCCTTCGCGACGTCCTCGAACCGACTGTAAGGATTCTTGTGCTGGCTCGCCGTCTGCTCGGCGTAGCCATCGGTCCACCAGATGAAGATGTCGTCCTCGAAGAGGCTCTCGACGAGCTGGTTTCGCATCTCTTCTATCATCCCGTTCGCCGCGATGGGATAGGCGTCGAGGCTGATCTCGTCGTCAAATCCACCGAGTTCGTCGAAGTACCGTCGGAGGCCCTTCTCCGACGGGAAGAAGTCGTGGTCCTCGGTTGCCTTCGCCAACAGCACGCGGGCGAGGAGGGCGTGTCCGCTCTCCAGACAGAACATGAAGTCTCGGAGCGACTGCTTGCCGTCGATGAACTCTTCCCACGACCCTGGCACTTCGTCGGGTTCGCTGGCGTAGCTGGCTTCCCAGAAGTCGTACGCGCCCTTCACGAACTTCGCCTCCTGCTCGTCGCGCAACTCCCGTAGCAGGTCGACCATCGCGGTCACGAGGTCGGCGAACGGGCTGTCGGGTTCGAGCCGGAAGGACTCGAAGAAGTGTTCGCGGCCGAGTTCACCGTCGAGTTCGACAGGGTCGAGGGTGTCGAGATATTCTTCGACGCTCCGGGGGTCCGTGACGTCCCACTCGGGCTTTTCGAGCGCCGCCGAGAGGTCGGCCGTCTCGCTCTCGGTGACATCCTCGACCGATACCGAGAGCATTCGACTGTGTCCCTCGCGCTTGTACAGGCGTAGCTCCTCGCCGTTCGTAAGTACTCCGTAATCGGCTTTCAGCGCGTCCACGTAGTGGAAGAGCTGGTCTTCGTGCGGTCTGAGTTTCCGACCCGACGTCTTGAACTCGTAGACCGCAGTCACAGACTCGTTGTCGTCAAGCGTCACGTAGTCCGGTCGCCTGTCGTCGGGGAGCTTCCACTCGCTCCGGAGGTCGTGTCCCGCGCCGGAGTACCCGAGAATCGTGTAGAAGTTCTCGTTGAGGAACGCGTTCTCCACGTCCTTCTCGCTCATGTCCTCCTCGATGCGAGAGGCGATTCCGTGGAGAGCGTCGAGTAGAGACGACTCGCTGGCCATACGTCCCTCGAAACGAGCAGTTGTTAAAAAGGTCGTGTTTGCGTTACACGTTACCTCGAACTCCGGACTCGAAGCGAGACCCGCGAGCGCCGACAACGGTTCCTAAAGACGGTCGACCGACTGCGGGTCAGTCCTCCGCGCGCTCTGCGACACGGTCGCCGTGTTCGACCTCTGTTCCCAGCACGTCGAAGAACTGGGCGAGCCACTCGACGTGGTCGCTCCAGTCGCGGCCGGTCACGAGGTTCCCGTCGGTCGTCACGCCGTCGTAGTACTCGCCGCCAGCGCTCTCCACGTCGGATTCGAGCGCGGAGTACGCCGCGCAGGTCCGGCCCTCGATCACGTCGGCGGCCGCGAGTATCTGGGCGGCGTGACAGATGGCCGCGACCGGCTTGTCCGCCTCGAAGAAGTGCCGGACCGCGTCGAGCACCTCGTCGTAGGTCCGGAGGTACTCGGGCGCGCGCCCGCCGGGCAGGACCAGTCCGTCGTACTCAGCGGGGTCGATTTCGTCCATCGACGCGGTGAGCCGGAAGTCGTGGCCCCGCGACTCGACGTAGGTCTGGTCGCCCCGGAAGTCGTGGACCGCGGTCTTGACGGTGTCGCCCTCGCCCTTCTCGGGGCAGACGGCCTCGACCTTGTGGCCGACCGCCTGCAGGGCCTGAAACGGTACCATGGTCTCGTAGTCCTCGCCGAAGTCGCCGACTATCATCAGGAGCCGTTTGGCTGGCATGGTATTCCCCCGCACGTCGGTTCGACCGGACGGAGAAAATAGATGTCGGTGGACTGGGGACCGACGCCAGTGAAGTCGAACGAACCGATGCAGTCGGATACGGACAGGTCGAAGCCAGCGACTGCGTTCGGATTCCCTGCGGGTGTCACTCACTCGTCTTCGAGTTCGTACGTCTCCGGCGTGTAGAACGTCTCGTTGATGTGCTCCCAGTCGTCGAAGGGTTCCTCGTCGGAGTACTCCAGCGGGTCGTCGTAACTATCGTGGTTGTAGTTCATCACGCTGGAGTACTCGGTGTAGGGGACCTCATCCGAGTCGACGCCTTCGTAGTCGCCGGAGAGTCCCATCGAGTGGCCCAGTTCGTGCATGAAGGTCGCGGCCTCCGGGTCGCCACCGTACGACCCGAAGACGAAGGCACCGTTGTTGTACTCGACGCTCGAGTACCCGCCCACGTTTTTCCCATCGAGGACGGGTTGCTCCACCGCGAGGGCGTAATGGTAGCCCTGCCCCTCGTGGTCCATGTACATGTTCATTATCCGGTCGCGGTCGCCGGGGTCCGTCTCGTCCTCTGTGGGGACCTCCTTGTCGAAGACGAGGTGGAGGGTGATTCCCTCCGAACCGTCGGGGTTCTCGACTGGCGCGTCGTCGTACTGCTCGACGACCTCCTCAAGTTCGTTCTCGTCCGGCTTGTGGCCCTCCATGTAGTCGATCTCCACGAAGATGTCCTTGCGGAGCGGATCAGCGTCTGCGACCGGTGAATCGTTGGCGACTTCCATGCTGTCCTTTAGGCCGTCGCCGTCGGTGTCGGCCTCGGTGGGATCGGTGTCGTACTCATCGACCTCCTCGCCGTCGTCGAGACCGTCATCGTCGGTGTCCGCGTCGAAGGGGTCGGTATCGTATTCGTCGATTTCCTCACCGTCCTCTATACCGTCGCCGTCTGTGTCCGGGTCGGTCGGGTCCAATCCGCGGACCTCCTCGCGGTCGTCGTCGAGGCCGTCGTCGTCGGTATCGACCTTCGTGGGGTCCGAACCGAAGTCCACTTCCTCGCCGTCTTCGAGCCCATCGTCGTCGGTGTCGGCCTCGATGGGGTCGGTGGCGTACTCCTCGACTTCTTCGCCGTCTTCGAGCCCATCGTCGTCCGTGTCGGCTTCGGTCGGGTCGGTGTCGTACTCTTCGACTTCCTCGCTGTCTTCCAGGCCGTCCTCGTCGGTGTCGGCAGAAGTCGGATCGGTGTCGTAGTCGTCGAGCTCCTCGGAATCGTCGAGGCCGTCACCGTCGGTATCGGCCGCGGTCGGGTCGGTCCCGTACTCGTCGACCTCTTCGCCGTCTTCGAGGCTATCGTCGTCTGTGTCGGCTTCGGTGGGGTCGGTATCGTACTCCTCGATCTCCTCACCGTCGTCGAGGCCGTCACCGTCGGTATCGGCCGCGGTCGGATCGGTTCCGATGTCCCGCTCGCGGTCGTCGTTCACCCCGTCGTCGTCCGTGTCTGCTTCCAGCGGATCGGTCCCCTGCTGGAGTTCGGTGAACGCCGGGACGCCGTCGCCGTCGAGGTCGACTATGGTCGTCGCCCCGACCGCACCTGACGCGGCGACAGATACGAAGAGAACGAGGCCTACAACTAACCGAGTCGAAACCATAGTCGTAGGTAGAACATTTGTCAGATAATAGTTTTGATATCAAGGCTGTCGGCGAGTGCGCGGTGGAAACGTGGGGTAATCGTCCAACAATTTCGGGCGTGAACCGACGGCGACACTCTATCCAAATGACATCTTTCGCTCCTCACTCGTCGGATGTCTCGATTCTCCCCGGTCGACCACCAACAGAGCGACACGATTGACGGCAGACGCACCGACGCGGTATCTGCGACGCCGACCTCGCCACGGAGCTTCCACTACGGCCGCCTCACCACGGCCGCGACCGCATCTCGCGCCGGACCAGCGCGGAGATGATACCGACCGCGCCCACGAACCCCGCGAGCGCGACCAGCATCGCCGGATTCGCCCAGACGATGGTCCGGGTCTGCTCGACGACGTAGTACCGGTCGTCGTCGCGGACGGTGCCGTCGACGCACGCCTCGCCCTCGAACCGCCGGTCCGGGTTCGACCGCATCCGGTCGAACAGGTCCTGCTGGGCCGCGTTCAGCTCCGAGTAGTAGTACTCGACCGACTCGCCGCCCGGCGAGTCCCGGACCTCCGAGAGCTGGCACCGCCGGTCGTGTTCGACGGTGGCGACGACCCCGACGATGCTCGCGAACAGGAGGACCGTCGCGCCGAACAGGACCGCGAACCGCCGCCAGTTTCCCGCCATACCTCCGCGCGCTCACCGGAACGTAATAAATTTTCTACAAATCGAGCGCAAACGGAGACGCCGAATCGAGCGCACGGAGACGCCGATAGCCGTCGCTGGTCGGGAGGAGTCGCGCGAAAAAATCCGGCTTATGCCGCGGCGAACGCCTCGTCCTCGGCTTCGAGGAGTTCGTGGTAGCGGTTCCGGATGGTGACCTCGCTGACCTGCGCGACCTCGCTGACCTCGGCCTGAGTCACCTTCTCGTTGGTCAGCAGCGGCCCGGCGTAGACCGCGGCCGCGGCGAGGCCCACCGGCGACTTCCCGCTGTGGAGGCCCTTGCGCTTGGCGTTCCGGAGGAGCTCGCGGGCCCGGCGCTCGGACTCGTCGGAGATGCCGAGTTCGCTGGCGAACCGCGCGACGTAGTCCTCGGGGTCGGCAGGCTGAATCTGGAGGTTCAGTTCGCGGACGATGTAGCGGTAGGTCCGCTTGAACTCCATCTCGTCGATGCGGCTGACGTTGGCGACCTCGTCGATGGACCGGGGGGTGCCGGTCTGTCGCGCCGCGGCGTAGAGCGCGCTGGTGGCGACGCCCTCGATGGAGCGACCGGGCAGGAGGTCCTCGTCGAGCGCGCGCCGGTAGATGACCGAGGCAGTCTCCCGGACGTTCTCGGGGAGGCCGAGCGCGCTCGCCATGCGGTCGATCTCGCCGAGCGCCTGCTTCAGATTCCGCTCCTTGGAGTCGCGGGTGCGGAACCGCTCGTTCCACTTGCGCAGGCGCTGCATCTTCTCTCGCTGGCGGCTTCCGAGGGAATTGCCGTACGCGTCCCTGTTCTGCCAGCCGATGTTGGTCGACAGCCCCTTGTCGTGCATCATCTTCGTGGTGGGCGCGCCGACCCGGGACTTCTCGTCTTTCTCCTTGGCGTCGAACGCCCGCCACTCGGGCCCGCGGTCGACGTTGTCCTCTTCGACCACGAGGCCGCACTCCTGACAGACGGTCTCGCCGTCGTGGGTGGCGAGGTCGCCGCCGCACTCGGGACAGACGGTCTCGGTCTCGTCGCGCTCGCCGGTGCGTTCGTCGGTTCGGTCGGATTCGGTTACGTCGGTCTGTTCGTCGTATCTCTGGATGCGTGTACTGGTCATGGTTGATCGGATGGAGGGCAGGGACTCCCGGGAGGCGGAGAAAACCTGAAGAATCTCCGGAAGTCTTACTTCCTAACTATCGGTAAGGCCGACAAGTACTTAAACCTTTCGCAGACGTGTGGTAGGACTGCACATTACAATGTGGCCTTCCCGTCGCTCCCATCGGCGCGTAGCGTCGACGAGACTCTCGATAAATCGGGCCTCAAACGGCTTTGTCTCCGTCTTCACGGGCTTCTCCCGTGTGGAATCCGGTAGGAAATCCCGATTTGGAATTGTCCTGATTCCACAATTCTACTCAGTCCCGACTCACCGGTCGAGGTACGACATCGCCTGCTCGTCGGACACCTGCCCGAAATCCCGGTAGAACTGCCCCACAGCACTGAAATGCGGCGGGGTCTCGACCGCGACCACCTCGTCGGCCTCGGCGCGGAGTCGCTCGACCGAGTCCGGGGAGCCGACCGGCACCGCGAGGACGACCCGCGCGGCCCCGGCCGCCCGGACCTGCCGGAGCGCGGCGATGGTGGTCGCGCCGGTCGCGAGGCCGTCGTCGACCACGACCACGCGCTTTCCCTCCACGTCCGGGGGTCGGTCGGACCCGCGGTAGCGTTCGAGTTTCCCGCGGGCGACCGCGGTCTCGCGCTCGCGTTCGCGGTCGAGGTACGCCTCGCTCGCACCGACCCGGTCGAGCAGGTCGTCGTTGTACCAGACCGTGCCGTCGCTCGCTACCGCGCCGACCGCGAGTTCCGGGTTGCTCGGCGCGCCTATCTTCGACGCGACCACCACGTCGAGGGGCGCGTCGAGCGCGTCGGCGACGGCGCGCGCGACGGGCAGACCGCCACGCGGGATTCCCAGCACGATGTCGGCCTCGACGTTCCCGTCGGCCAGCAGGGCACCGAGCTGTCGTCCGGCGTCGGTTCGGTTCTGGAACACGTACTCTCACCCGGTGTGTTACGCGACCGCGATTCCCATATACCTACCTGCGTGGCTCGCCGGTCCCCGAGAAGCCCCCGCCGTCCCGGTGTAACCTCGGCCTAACCCGGTAAGTCCGGACCTTCTCGTCGCTCGGCCGCGTCGGAAGACAAAACCCATATGTCGGGATTCGCTGTATACGGGTGTGCATGGCGACTGAAAAGACGCGGTTTTCGCGGGCGTGGCTGGTACGCGGCATGGTGTTGGTGCTCATCGTGTCGTTGCTCGCCCCCTCTGCGGTCTCCGCCCTGACGTACGAACCGACCAACCTTCAGAAAGGCACCATCGACAAGCCAGCGAACGGGACCACCGTCATCTCGATTCAGGGGTTCAAGTTCGCCGGGCAGTCCAGCGGAAAGAAGCCCGCTCGCATCGTGGGCGTGAGCCCCCGCGGTGACGTAGAGTGGGTACACAACGGCTCGAACAACGGCGTGACGTGGTTCTACGACGTCGACCCCCTCGACAACGGGAACCTGCTCATCTCCGGGACGGCCCAAGGCGCGAGCACCGTCTACGAGTGGGACCCACAGGAGGACGAAATCGTGTGGTCCGAGCGCTTCGAGGGCGTCCACGACACCCACGACGCCGACCTCATCAACGACGGCGAGGAAATCCTCGTCGCCAACATGCGCAACTACAACACGACCAGCGAGGAGAACGAGGACCGCATCTTCGTCTACGACCGCGAGGACGAAGAGATAACGTGGGAGTGGCACTTCGACGACCACACCAACTGGACCGAAGACCAGGGCGGTCCCTACGCCGCCGAGGAAGCGCCCAACAGCGACTGGACCCACGTCAACGACGTCGACAAGATCGACGACGGCCAGTTCCTCGTCTCGCCCCGGAACATGGACCAGGTGATGGTCATCAACCGCTCCACCAAGGAGATTGACATGCGCCTCGGGGAGGACGACAACTACGACATCATGCACGAGCAGCACAACCCCGACTACCACGAGAGTGAGAACGGGACGCCGACGATAACGGTCGCCGACAGCGAGAACGACCGCGTCGTCGAGTACGCCAAGCGCGGCGACGACTGGCAACGGACGTGGGAACTCGGCTCGAACCAGGACTTCAACTGGCCCCGCGACGCCGACCGCCTGCCGAACGGCAACACGCTCGTGGTCGACTCGAACAACCAGCGCGTCATCGAGGTCAACCCCGAAGGCGAGGTCGTCTGGGAGTTCTACGCGCCGTGGGCCCCCTACGACGTCGAGCGGATGCACCTTGGCGACGAACCCGGCGGTCCCACCATCGCCGACCAGGACGCCGAGGGCTCCTACGACGTGTCCGGCAGCGCGGGAATCACCCCCGGCACCGGCGAACGGCTCACATTCTCCCAGTGGCTGAGCGGCGCGTTCGCCGGGACCGCGGTCGAAGCGCCCGCCGACGCGTTCGCCAACCGCTGGTCGAAAATCGCGCCGTGGGTCCGTCCGGTCTGGATGGGTCCGTGGGACTTCGTGGGCGTCGTGGTCGCGGCGCTCGTGCTGGTCTCCTGGATACTCGGCGAACTCGTCTACAACCGCAAGCGCATCCGCAACGGCGTCGGGCGGCGACTCGCCTGAGGTCGACTCACTCCCCGTACTCTCGTTTCTTCTTCCACGTTTGCAGGCACCCATCGCTACAGAAGTGGTAGGTGCGTGCGGTCACGTCGCCGACCTCGGACACCGACTCGTCGCGGAACATCGGGTGGGGTTCGAACAGGTCGACCGCGTCGCCGCAGTTGAGACACCCGACGTACTGGGACTCGGCGTCCCCCTCGTACTCGCCGTACAGTTCCGGCATGGGTGAGAGTACGACCCCGATACCGGTAGCTCTGTCGCCAGCGGCGGCCGGTCACCGGCCGCCGCTGGCGCGGTCGCTCGCGGGGTTGTCCCCCTTCGCCCGCCCGCGGCCGATGGCTTGAGTGGCGACCCCGGCGTGACCGGACACATGCAGGCGATAACCGAGGCGGGCGAGCGAATCGAGTGCGAGGACGTGGAGGAGGGAGACCACGGTCTGCTGTGCTACCACGGCGGGCGAATCGTCGGCTACGCGCCCTACGAGAAGCTGGCCTACGTGGCCGAGACCCGGACGCCGGTCGCGTCGAGTAGCATCCGGAGCGTCGGTTACGATAGCGACGGCGAGACCCTCGAAATCGAGTTCCAGAGCGGCGGCATCTACCGGTACGACGACGTGCCTCGCGAGACCTACGAGGGACTGCTCGGCGCGCGCTCCCACGGCTCGTACTTCCACGAGAACGTCCGCGGCCAGTACGACTACCGCCGGATTCGGTAACTCGTTCGGGCGGGAGCGACCCGCGAACCCCGCGCTGACGGGACGGTCCACGCTCGGTGTCCGACGGAACCGTTAGGCCGACCGACCGCGTAGCTTCCGGACCGGTGAACGCCATGAACCAGCCCGCAGACCGGTCACGCCCCCGGCGGCGTGTCCCCAGACTGAACGACCTCGAACGCCGGGTCGAGCGACTCGAATCGGAGCTGCGGTGGCTCCGACGGGCGGTCGAGACCCGAGGGGAAGCCACCGAATCGGTCGTCGGTCCCTGCCCGGACTGCCAGCAGGGAATTCTGCGACACCGCGGCGGCGAACTCCGGTGTGACGCCTGCGGGTACGCCCGCTTCCTGTGAGGACCACAGCAGTTACGACCGCGCCCGCCGAACGCCGACTCGATGACCGAGGACCCTTCGGCCGGGAACGACGTTCGAATCCGGAACCGAGACGCGCTCGCGACCACGCCCGCCCGCGACCTCGCGCTCGACTGCGTGACCGCCGGAATCGCTGCGGCGAACCCCCGGCGGGTCGTCGGCGAGGCGGTCTCGGTCGAGGACGGGGTCCTGAGGGTCGCCGACGAGTCCCACGACCTGAGCGCTTTCTCCGAGGTGGTCGTCCTCGGCGGCGGCAAGGCCGCCGGGGGCGTCGCCGCCGAACTGGAGGCCCTGCTGGGCGACCGACTCGACCGCGGGGTCGTGGTCGTCGACTCGCCGACCGAGTGCGACCGAATCGACGCGGTGGAGGGCGACCACCCGATTCCGACCGAGCGCGGGGTCGCTGGCGCTCGCCGCGTGCTCGACCTCGCCGACGACGCCGACGAGACGACGCTCGTCCTCGCGGTCGTGACGGGCGGCGCGAGCGCGCTGTTGCCCGCTCCGGCCGAGGGGCTCGGGCTCGCCGACCTGCGCGAACTCACCGCCGACCTGCTCGAAAGCGGCGCGACCATCGACGAGATCAACGCGGTCCGCAAGCACTGCTCGGCGCTGAAGGGCGGGCGACTCGCCGAGCGAGTCGCCCCGGCCCGGGTTGTCGGACTCGTTCTGAGCGACGTGGTGGGCGACGACCTCGGGACCGTCGCCAGCGGGCCGCTCTCGCCCGACCCCTCGACCTTCGAGGACGCGCTCGCCGTGCTGGACCGCCGGGGGACCGACCCGCCGGAGGCGGTCGGCGAGCGACTGGAGCGCGGCGCGCGCGGCGAGCTATCCGAGACGCCGACCGAGGGGGCCGCCGCCTTCGAGCGCGTCTCGATGCACGTCCTCGCGAGCGCGAGGACCGCGCTCGACGCCGCGGCAGACGTGGCCCGAGACCGCGGATTCGCTCCGCTGGTCCTCTCCTCGCGGGTGCGGGGCGAGGCCCGCGAGGCCGCAAAGACCCACGCCGCAATCGCCGAGGAGGTCCGCGCGACCGGGAATCCGGTCGAATCGCCCGCGATACTCCTCTCGGGCGGCGAGACCACGGTGACCGTCCGGGGCGACGGGTCGGGCGGGCCGAACCTCGAGTTCGCGCTGTCGGCCGGGCTCGAACTCGACGCCGCGGGCGTCGCGCTCGCCAGCGTGGACACCGACGGCCGCGACGGCGGGACCGAGGTCGCGGGCGGACTCGTCGATTCGGAGACCGTGGGCGGGCGGACCACGGGGACGGTCGAGGGAGGAATCTCGGCGGCGAGCGCCCGTGAGGCGCTCGCCGCCAACGACTCGCTCCCCGCGCTCGACGCCGCCGACTGCGCGATTCGTACCGGCCCCACCGGCACGAACGTCAACGACCTGCGGGTCGTGGTGGTCGAGGAGCGCGAGTAAGTTTCAAGTCAGGTTCGAGAGAAGTCCCACGCATGTCGCTACTCGACCGACTGCTCGGCAGCGGTGACGACGAGGCGGAGGCCCGCATCGAGGCCGCACAGGACGCGGCCGACGACGCGATGGACGCTCGCGTGGACGCCGACGCCCACGGACTCGCGGAGTTCGGGATGACCGGCGTCGCGGTGGTCAACGAGGGACCCGACGACGAACCCGTGACCGTCCCCATCGCGCGGTTCTCGCTCGGCGAGGACGTAGAGAGCCTCGACCGCGAGCGGGTGTGGCCGCTGGTGGCGACGGCGGTCGAGGCGATGCACGACGCCTTCGAGCGCGAGGGCGTGTTCGTCCGCCACTACGACGTCCAGTTCGGCTTCGGCGGCGCGGGGCTGTTCGAGGCCGAGGAGTGTCGGCGGGTCGCGCTCCCGCCCGACATCGTCGGGGAGTTCGTCGCCGACCCCGACTTCGATTCCGAGCGCCTCCGCGAGGTGATGAACCGGGAAGACGACATCGACGACGCCATCGCACCGGTCGCGTGGGGCGAGTGCGAGGACTACTCGACCGGGTCGGACGCGGCGGTCGTCACGACCGCCGCGGTGAGCGCCAGCGCCGCGAGCTGCGGCGCGGCTGGCGGCGGCGGGTGCTGAATCGCGTCACGACTCGGAGACCAGTCGGTCGGCCCGTCCTCGCGCGCGTTCGACTATCGAGGGGGTCCCCGCGAACTCGACCCGGACCTCGTCGTCGGCGTAGGTCACGTCCTCGACCCGCACCCGGTCGTAGAGCCACGACACGAGGCTCATCGCGTCGTCGTCGTTCGGGACCGAGAGGGTCGCCTCGCGGCGGTCGGGCAGGGCCGCGGCGATCCGGTCCCGGAGCGCGTCGAGGTTCGTGCCCGCCGTCGCGCTGACGGCGAGTGGCTCGGCGGCGAAGTCGGCGGCGACCTCGCGGCGCGCCGCGAGGTCGCCCTCGGGGACGAGGTCGGCCTTGTTCAGCGCGACCACGACCTCGCCCTCGGCGTCTTCGAGCAGGTCGAACCCGGTCCGTAGTTTCCGTCGGAGTTCGGCGGGCGGGTCGCTGGCGTCGGCCACGAGGACGACGCACTCCGCGGACTCGGTCGCCGAGAGCGTGTCGTGGAACGACGAGACGAGGTCGTGGGGGAGGTCGTCGACGAACCCCACGGTGTCGGTGACGAGCGCGCGCCGACCGCGGACGGTCGCCCGGCGCGTGGTGGTGTCGAGCGTCTTGAACAGGCGGTCTTCGACCTCGGCGGTCGCGTCGAGGTCGGCGTGGTCGGCCTCGCGGGCCTCGAAGTCGAGGTCGTCGGCCAGTCGATGGAGGAGTGTCGACTTACCGGCGTTGGTGTAGCCCGCCAGCGCGACGAACTCGAAGCCCTCCTCGCGGCGGCGCTCGCGGCGCTGGTGGGCCCGCTCGCCGAGGTCGGCGAGCTTCCGGTCGAGTTCGTCGATGCGGTCGCGGACGTCGTAGTAGCGCGTCCCCGACTCGGTGAATCGGTTCATGGCCTGCTCGTCGGAACACTCCCGAATTCTCGGGAGTTCCCACTGCAACTGCTCGCGTCGGACCTGCAACTCCGCCCGCTTGGTCCCCGCACCCGATTCGAAGATGTCGAGGACCAATCGGTACCGGTCGAGGACCGTCGTCTCGCCGGGACACGCCTCCGCGAGTTCGACGGTCTGGGTCGGCGTGAGTTCGTTGTCGAACACGACGACGCTCGCGTCGGTCTCGGCCACGGTCTCGACCAGCTCCTCGACCTTCCCGCGACCGAACTGGGTAGTGGAGTCCTCCGCGCGGGTCTGGGTGAGTTCGGCGACGACCTCGTATCCGGCGGCCTCTGCCAGTCTGCGGACCTCGTCGGTATCGACGGCCCGGGAGTCGGTGCGCTTCGCGACGACTGCACGTCTTGCTTGCATGGTGTACTGTGGTGTGGTGGCGTTCGCTCGTCGCTACCCCTGCTGTCTCTCGTCGAACGACGGAAACGGCGAATCCGGACCGGACGCGCCCGCGGGCGGAGCGCTGGGAGAGCGAACGACGCCGACAGCGCGAGGACTACGGAGTCACCGGCGACTCGCGACCGCGGACGCGTACCCGGTCAACGGAGGAGGAGAGAGGTCTCCATACGACCTGTACAACGATTGTTCCGTATCTGATATAAAAGTTGGGGGCGGGGGCGGTCGACGCGGACCCGGAGGTCGCCACCCGAAGCTATGGACGTGGACGTTGTGACCTAGGCGCATGAACACCGCGGAGGTTCTGGTCGAAGCGATGGAACGGGAGGGGGTCGAGTACGTCTTCGGGATTCCGGGCGAGGAGACCGAAGCGTTGCTGTTCGCGCTCCGGGACTCGGCGATTGCGTTCGTCCCGACCCGCCACGAGCAGGGGGCCGCGTTCATGGCAGACGTTCACGGCCGACTGACCGGGGAGGCCGGGGTCTGTCTCTCGACGCTCGGGCCGGGCGCGACGAACCTGCTGACAGGCGTCGCCGACGCGACCTCGACAAGGCGCCGCTCGTGGCGATAACCGGGCAGGGCGGACTGGAGCGACTCCACAAGGAGAGTCATCAGGCCCTCGACGTCGTGGACATGTTCGGACCAGTCACGAAGTGGAACGCCCAGATTTCCGACCCCGACGTGGTCCACGAGTCGGTCCGGAAGGCGTTCAAGGTCGCCGAATACGAGAAGCCGGGTGCGACCCACCTCGAACTCCCCGAGGACGTGGCGTCCGAGGACTGCTCGGTCCGGCCGATGGCGGCCCGCGACAGGGTGCGGCGGCCCGACCCGGACGCGCCCTCGATAGACCGGGTGCGCGACCTGCTCGCCGACGCCGACCGGCCCATCGTCATCGCGGGCAACGGCGCTGTCCGGACCGACGCCAGCGAGGAACTCCGGGCGTTGGTCGAGACCTACGACCTCCCGGTGGCGGCGACCTACATGGGGAAGGGTGCGGTCTCGGACGACGACGACCACTCGCTTTTGACCCTCGACTCGGGCGACCACGAGGAGGCCTCCGACGCCATCGAGTCGGCCGACCTCGTGATAACCGTGGGCTACGACATCGCCGAGCACGACCCCGCCGACTGGAGCCCCGACGGCGACACGCCCATCGTCCACGTCGACAGCGAACCCGCCGAGGTGTACGCCCGCTACAACCCCGAGGTAGAGGTGGTCAGCGACATCGCGGCCGCGATTCGGGCGCTGAACGACTGCTGTGGCGAGATGAACGCCGACTTCGAGACCGACTGGTACGACGACCTGCGCGAGCACATCGTCGCCGACGTGACCCCCGAACCGGACGCGGGCGACCCCTTCGAACTCCGGACGGTCGTCCCGGTGCTCAGGGACGCGATGGCAGACGACGACGTGCTGGTCTCGGACGTGGGCACCCACAAGATGGTGGTCGCACAGAACTTCCGGACCTACGAACCCAACACCTGCATCGTCTCGAACGGACTGGCGTCGATGGGCATCGCGGTCCCGGGCGGCCTCGCGGCCGACCTCGCGGTCGAATCGAACGTGGTCGCGGTGACCGGCGACGGCGGCTTCATGATGAACGCCGCCGAGATGGAGACCGCGACCCGCCTCGGGTGCGGCTACACCGTCCTCCTGTTCCGCGACGACGAGTACAACCTCATCACCCGGGAACAGCGCGAACACCGCGGCGAGCACTTCGGCACGGAGTTCACCAACCCCGACTTCCGGACGTTCGCCGAGAGCTTCGGGGTCGAGGCGTATCGACCCGACGACTGGGGCGAACTGGAGGCCGACCTCTCGGAGGCGGTGTCGAGCGACGAGATGGCGGTCGTGGAAGTGGCGCTGGAGTGACCGCGAGAGCGGTATCGGACCGACCGTGCGAAACGGTACCGAAGCGAACGCGGGTCTCCGGGAAGCTTCGCAGGTCTCCGCAGAGCTTCGCAGGGCTCAGCGGACCTTCGCAGGGCTCCGCCGGTCCCCGGCGGCCACTGCCGGGGACCGGCGCGAACGTCCGAGCGCGGCGCGGCCGCGCCGCGCTCGGACGAAGACCGCCGACTTCACGTCGGGCCCGACTTCAGTTCGGGCTTTCGAGCATCTGGGGGTCGTCGAGGTACTCCAACATCCCCTCGGCCGCGCGGAACGCGAGCGCGCCGACGGTCCCGGTCGGGTTGTAGCCGCTGTTGTGCGGGAACGCCGACGCGCCCGGAACGAAGAGGTTCTCGGCCTCCCACGCCTGCAGGTAGGTGTTGACGACCGACTCGTCGGGGTCGTCGCCCATGATGGCCCCGCCGGTGTTGTGGGTCGACTGGTACGGCGTGATGTCGAAGCTGCCTTCGAGCGAGGTGTTCGCGTCGACCCGGTCGGCACCCATCTCCTGCATTATCTCCTCCAACTGCGGGCCGATGTGCTCGACGAGGTTGCGGTCCTGCTCGCGCCAGTCGAAGGTCATCCGCAGGAGCGGCTGGCCGTACTGGTCGGTGTAGGTCGGGTCGAGGTCGAGGTAGTTCCGCTGGAACGGCATCACCGACCCCTGCGCCGAGATGGACAGCGTGCTGTGGTAGGCGTCGAGACTCGCCTCCTTGAACTCCGACCCCCAGCTCGGCGTGTCCCCCGGCGTGGGGTTGTTGGCGATGGGTCGCTGGCCGGTCTGGGATATCGAGACGTTCCCGCCGTGGATGAAGTCGAGGTCCGAGTGGTCGAAGTTGTCGCCGTTGAAGTCGTCGATGGCCGCGCCGAGCGCGCCAGCGCCCATGTAGAGGTTCCACCGCTCGTCGTCGAAGAACCCCGTCGCGCTCGCCCCGAAGTTCTGGTAGCAGTAGTTCTTCCCGACCACGCCCTCGCCCGTCTCGGGGTCGTAGGACTCGCCGATGTCCGACAGCAACAGCAGACGGACGTTGTTGAGGACGTAGGCGGTCAGCGCGACGGTCTCGGCCGGTTGGACGTACACGTCGTTGGTCTCTCTGTCGACGTACCTGACGCCCTGCACGCGCTGGCGCCCAGCGTCGTAGAGCAGCTCGACTACGTGGGAGTTGTTCCGGAGTTCGAAGTTCCCCGTCTCGCGGGCGGCGGGCAACACCGAGATGATTGGCGAGGACTTCGCGCCCCACTCACAGCCGAACCGCTCGCAGTAGCCGCAGTACTCGCAGCGACCCATTCGGACGCCGTCGGGGTTGGTGTACTCCTCGGTGAGGTTGGCCGACGGTTGCATGAACGGTTCGTACCCCAGTTCGTCGGCCGCGTCCATGAACCGCGCGAGCGGCGGCGTCGTCTGCATCGGGGGGAGCGGGTAGTCCCGCGCCCGCGGTCCCTCGTAGGGGTTGCCCGCGTCCTGGGTCTCGCCCTCGATGTTCCCGGCGGTGCCGGAGATGCCCGCCGTGTACTCGAACTGGTCGTAGTACGGCTCCATCTCCTCGTAGGTGAGCCCCCAGTCCTGCAACTGCATGTTCTCGGGTATCTTGTCCTCGCCGTACCGTTCGACGGTCCGGGACCGAATCTGGAAGTCGTAGGGCAGGAACCGCCACGTCACCCCGTTCCAGTGGACGCCCGCGCCGCCGGTGCCGGTTCCGGGCAGGAACGCGCCATATCGGCGCATCGGCAGGGCGGGCTGGTCGGTGCCGTTCCGGAACGTGATGGTCTCCTTCGAGAGGTCCTGCATCAGCTTGTATCGGAGGGCATACCCCAGCTCGTCGTGGGCGGTGAGGAAGTCGTCGGTCGAGACGTCCCCGCCGCGTTCGAGGCTCACCACGTCGTAGCCCTCCTGAGCGAGTTCCTTGGCGACGATACCCCCGGTCCAGCCCGCACCGACCGTGACCACGTCGACCGGGTCGAGTTGGGTCGCCATCAGCTCTCACCCCCCTCGTCCTCGTCGTCGTCACGGCCGTCGGCGTTCCCCCTGGCGGCCTCCTTGTCCACGACCTTCGGGAAATCGCCCTCGGAGGCGGCGTGGACGTGGCTGTGGCCGCGACTGTCGCTGGCGCTACTGTTGCCCGCGGTGGTGTTGTCGGTCTCGTTCTCGCCACCGAGGTCCACGCTCCCGCCGTTTCCGTTGAGGCCCAGCGACTCCACGTCGTCGGCCATCTTCCGGAAGTCGTCGGAGCCGACCTCGATGTACTCGCCCTCGGCGATCTGGTTGCGGTAGCTCCCGAGCGCGCCGGGCGTGCCGGGGAAGTTCTTGAGCCGCCACCCGATCATCTCGCGGTTGCCCCCGTACATCGGGTCGGCGAACATCCCCTCCAGCGTGTTCTGGTACGCCAGCAGGAAGAACCCCTCTGAGTCGATGGCCTTGTCCTCGAACGTGTCCACCTCGCCGTCCTGAAGCGCCTGAACGATTTCGTCCTGCTGGTCGCCGTCGAGGTCGACGAACGCGTCGTCGTACTCGCTCTGGGCGTACTCCTCGACCGCCTCGATGCCGTCGCTCCACGCGGTCTCGGGGGTAGCCGTGTACTGCCAGCCCTGCGTCGCCGCGGGTTCCTGGTCCCCGAACGAGACCTCGACGTCGGTCTCCGAAGGGTCCTGAGCCTCCTCCTCGAACGACGGCGTGGGTTGCTTTCCCGCGAACGGCGGGTCCATGTACCACCGGTCGCCCCGGCCCCACGCGGAGTTCATCTGCTCGTCGACGAAGTAGACCACGCCCGCCTCGGGCGCGCCCGGGCCGTTGTCGTCGGACGGGTAGATGCGACCCGTCAGGTCGTGGACCACGCGTGCCTGCTCGATGGTGAAGTACTCCAGCCCCTGCGCGGAGATTTCGACCTCCTGAGCGGCTTCGAGGTCGAACCCGTCGTCTTCGAACCACGTATCGCCGACGAATCCGGCGACCGCGAGACCGCCTCCGGCGCGCATCACCCCCCTTCGCGTGAAGTCGAAGGTCGGTTCGTCCGAGTCGTCGAGTCGTTCGTCCTGTTCCCCGCCGGTCGCCCCCTCCTGTCGTTCCCCCGGCATGGGACTCAGGAACACACCGTCTCTGATAACAATTATTGCCAAGATGTGATATTACCATCACTAGACAGGACCTGCCGAGAACGCATCGGGCCGGACGTGAGCGTAGCGCGTGTGGTCTCGGGTAGCGCGAACCTCTAGGCGTCCGACGCCGACGAGTCGGCGTCGGACGCCCCCTCGACGCCTCGAACCTCGAAGCGAGCACCCCCGTCGGCCGCGTCGGTCGCGGCTATCTCCCAGCCGTGGGCCGCGACGATGTCCCGGACCACTGCGAGTCCGATTCCGGTCCCGCTCGCGGAGGTGTAGCCGTACTCGAACACCTCCTCCCGGCGCTCGGGCGGAATTCCCGGCCCGTCGTCCTCGACGTAGAACCCCCCGTCGAGGCGTCCGACGCGTACCTCGACGCCGTCCCCGCCGTGTTCGACCGAGTTGCGAAACAGGCTCTCCAGCGCCGACTGCAACTGCTCCGCGTCGGCGAGTATCTCCCCGAGGTCGCCGTCGGTCCGAAGCGTCGCGTCGCCCGTCTCGACGGTCTGCCACGCGCGCTCGCTGACCGACGACAGGCCGATTGCGTCGGGGTCGGTCACCGTCTGCCCGCCGACAGTGGTCGTCAGGAGGTTCTGGATGATGGTCTCCATCCTGTCGAGAGCGTCCTCGACCTGCTCGAAGTCGTCGGCGTCGCCCTCCTCGCGCGCCATGTTGAGGTATATCTGGGCGATCTCCAGCGGGTTCCGGAGGCCGTGGGAGATGACGCTGGCGAACCGCTCCAGTCGCTGTTCGCGCTCCTTGCGCTCGGTGATGTCCTGGGCCATGGTCAGTCCGGCGAAGACGGTCCCGTCGGCGTCGGTTATCGGGACCGCGTGGACGACCCACTGACGGCCCGCGTACGAGACCTCGACCGATTCGTGGTCGCCGTCGAGCGCGCTACTGCACAGGGCTTCGAGCGATTCGCCCACCTCCTCGCCCCACGCCTCGGTGGGCGTCCGGCCTTCGAGGCTCTCGGGAGTCACGTCGAGTCTCTCGAACGCCTGGCCCGCCGCGAGCTTGTACCGGAGGTCGGCGTCGAACAGCGTCACCAGTCCGTTCGGGAAGTGTTCGGCGAGCGTCCGGTAGCGCCGCTCGGACTCGCGGAGTTCCCGCTCGCGCGCGATCCGGTCGGACACGTCGCGGAAGTAGACCGACACGCCGGTCTCGGAGGGGTAGACGTTGGCCTCGACCCAGAAGCCGAGTTCGTCGAAGTAGAGTTCGTAGCTGGTCGGCTCTTGGGTCTCCATCGCGGTCTCGAAGCTGTCCCGGACCGCGTCTATCTCGGCCGCCCCCGGGAACACGTCCCAGAGCTTCGCGTCGAGGAGCTCCTCCTCGGAGTGCTGGAGCAGTTCCTCGGCGCGCTCGTTGACGTGCGTGAACCGGTACTCCTCGTCGAGCGCGTAGAAGGCGTCCGAGATTCGACCGAATATCCCGCCCAGTTCGGTCTCGAGTTCGCGCTCGCGTCGCTTGATCTCGGTGACGTCCTCGCCCGCGGTGATGACCCGTTCGAGGTCGCCGTCGGGACCGAACACGGGCGCGGCGTTCACCGAGTACCACCTGCGCTCGCCGTCGGACTTCTCGACGAGGAGTTCCCTGTCGTAGACGGGGTCGCCGGTCTCGACAACGTCGACGGCGGGCAGGTCGTCGGCGGCGACCGGTTCGCCCGCGGAGTCGTAGATGTCCACCTCGCCGCTCGGCCGCGTGCCGTCCCGGAGGTCGGACTCGGAGGTGTCGAGGAGGTCCTGAGTCTGCTCGTTCGCCAGCACCACGTCGCCCTCGGCGTCCCGGACCGAGATGGCGACCGGCGAGGTCTCGAGTAGCTGTTCGGTCTGGTCGCGCTCGCGCCGGAGCTGCTCCTCGCGCTCGCGTCTGTCGGTCATGTCGCGCGTGACCTTCGCGAACCCCCGGAGCGTGCCGTCGTCGTCCCGGATAGCGGTGATGACGACGTTGGCCCAGAACCGCGTCCCGTCCTTCCGGACCCGCCAGCCCTCGTCCTCGACCGACCCCCGCTCGGCGGCGACCCGGAGGTTCCGGTCTGGGACGCCGGATTCGACGGCCTCGTCGATGTAGAAGGTCGAGAAGTGGCGACCGATTATCTCGTCGGCGTCGTACCCCTTGATGCGGTTCGCGCCCGGGTTCCACGTCACCACGTCCCCCTCGGTGTCGAGCATGAAGATGGCGTACTCGTCGACCGTCTGGACGAGCGAGCGGAACCGCGCCCGGTCGAGGCCGGTGGCGTCGGTCGACCGCCACCACACCCGCCCGTCCTCGCCGACCGACTTGGCCTCTAGGTCGCCCCACTCGACCAGTTCGTCGAGTCGTTCGGCTGCCGCTTCCCGGGAACAGCCGAGTTCGTCGGCGAGTTCGTCGGCCGTGACCGGCTCGCCCGCAACCCCCAGATCGTCGAGGGTGTCGAGCGTCTCGACGAGCCTCGGCCGCTCGGAATCCATACTTCTTTTGGGTAATCGAGAGGTATAGGGTTTTCCTGTCGCGGAACTACTCCTCGCCCGGCCCTTCCGACTCGGCCGATTCCGACGGGTCGTCGGAATCGGCCGTCACTCGGTCACCACCATCACTCGGTCACCACCATCACTCGGTCACCACGTCGACGTCGTCCTCGCTCGCGCCCGCCGCCTGAACCCAGACGGTCTTCCTGTTCACGAACTCCCGGATGCCGTGCCTCGACAGTTCTCGACCGTAGCCCGAGTCCTTCACCCCGCCGAAGGGGAGCCGCGGGTCGGACTTGGTGAGCTGATTGACGAAGGTCATCCCGGCGTCGAGGCGGTGGGCGAGGCGCTCGCCGCGGTCGAGGTCGTCGGTCCAGACCGACGCACCGAGACCGAGGTGGTGGTCGTTGGCGACTTCGACCGCCTCCTCGTCGTCTTCGACCTCGAAGACGGCGGCCGCGGGGCCGAACACCTCCTCGGTGGCGGCCCGCGAGTCGCGGGGCACGTCGGTCAGCACGGTCGGCGGGTACCAGAACCCCTCTCGGTCCATCGGCTCGCCCCCGAGTTCGAGGGTCGCGCCCGCGTCGAGGGTGTCCTGCACCTGCTCGTGAACGTCCTCCAGCAGGTCCTCGCGGGCCTGCGGGCCGAAGTCGGTGTCCTCGTCGGTCGGGTCGCCGACCGCCAGCGCGTCCATCTCGGCGACGAACTTCTCGACGAACTCGTCGTAGACGCTTGCGTGGACCACGAACCGCTTGGCGGCGATGCACGACTGGCCGGAGTTGATGGTCCGGGCGAGCGCGCCCGTCTCGGCGGCCGAATCGAGGTCGGCGTCGTCGAGCACGACGAAGGGGTCCGACCCACCGAGTTCGAGCACCGACTTCTCGAGGTTCCGTCCGGCGGTCTCGGCCACCGACCGGCCCGCGGCCTCGCTGCCGGTCAGGGTCACCGCGACCACGCGGTCGTCCTCGATGACTTCCTCGGCCCGGTCGGAGCCGACGACGAGCGACTGGAAGGCCCCCTCGGGGAATCCGGCCTCCTCGAAGACCTCCTGAATCGCCTGCGCGCACCCCGGTACGTTCGAGGCGTGCTTGAGCAGGCCGACGTTGCCCGCGGTGACGTGCGGGGCGGCGAACCTGAACACCTGCCAGAACGGGAAGTTCCACGGCATCACCGCGAGAATGGGCCCGAGCGGTTCGTAGGTGACGTACGTCTCGGCGTGGCTCTCGCCCCCGATTCGCTCGTCCTGCAGGTGCTCGGCAGCGCGCTCGGCGTAGTAGTCGCAGACCCACGCGCACTTCTCGACCTCGGCGTACGACGACGCGATTGGCTTGCCCATCTCGCGGGTCATCAGTTCGGCGTACTCGTCGTCGTTCTCCCGGAGTACCTCGCCCGCGTTTGCGATGAGTTCCTGTCGCTTCCGGATGGGAACGTCCTTCCACTCCTCGAACGTCTCGACCGCCCGGTCGAGCGCGGCGTCCACGTCCTCCTCGGAGTCGTCGGGAACGGGGTCGAGCGACTCGCCCGTGGCGGGGTTCGTTCTGTCCATGGCGGGAGGGATACGTCGCGGAGGCGGTTGTAGCTTCGGGGCCACGGCGGAGCCGTGACCGTTCCGAGTGCGAGAGCCCGCGGCGAGCGGGCGTTTTCCCCGGGGTAACGCGAAGTAACGGCGCGTTTCGGCTACCGGGTTTTTGTCGCTGTACCTGTAACCCGGCGTACGGGGGACCATGCGACCACGAAACCGGGGGAAACACGATGAACATCTTCGAGAGCGTTCGGATTAGCTGGCGGAACATCCGCGAGCACAAGCTCCGCTCGACGCTGACCACGCTGGGGGTCATCATCGGCGTCGCGGCGGTCATCACCTTCGTCACACTCGGAGCGAGCCTCCAGCAGGACATCATCAGTACCGTCGCCGGGGGCAACGCCGCGACCATGTACGTGACCGCTCAGTCGCCGAGTGACAGTCAGGTGCCGTCGCTGGGCAGTAGCGAGCAGGCGGTGTTCACCCAACACGACGTGAACCAGATGCGCCAGCTCGAAGGGGTCCGGTACGCGGTGCCCGAGAGCGGCATCGCCGCCTCGTCGGTGAATTACAACAATTCGTCGGTCGCGCGCCAGTTCGTCACCGTGACCTCGCCCGACTACTTCCGGGTTCGGGACCTCTCGTTCGTCGCGGGCGGTCCGTTCGAACAGGGACGAGAGGAGGTGGTGTTGAACCGCCCCGCCGCCCGAATGTTCAGCGGCGGCAACGTCTCGGTGGGCGATAACATCACGTTCACGCGCGCGGTCAACGGCGAGCAACTCAACGCGACGGTCGTCGGCATCGTCGAGGGCGAGGGGTCGGGAAGCGTCCTCGGGTTCGAGCAGGGTCCCCAGCCGCGCGTCTACGCGCCGACCGAGCCCTACTACCAGCGGACGGTGTACAGTCCCGCGGTCAACGCCCGCCAGCAGGTGTACGGCCGGATTCTCGTCACCGCCCGGTCGCCCGGACAGGTCGACGCGGTCCAGGGGCAGGTGTACAACTACCTCGGGCGGGACTCGGACGCCCGGAGTCACAAGCCCCAGAACTACGAGTTCAAGGTCACCACGCAGGACCAGATCGTCAATCAGGTCAAACAGCTCACCAACACGTTCACCGCCTACATCACGGGCATCGCGGTCATCTCGCTCATCGTCGGCTCCATCGGCATCGCCAACATCATGCTGGTGAGCGTGACCGAGCGCACCCGCGAGATAGGCATCATGAAGGCCGTCGGGGCCCAGAGCCGCGACGTGCTCCAGCTGTTCCTGCTGGAGGCGGTGATGCTCGGGGTTCTCGGCTCCGCGCTCGGTGCGACCGTCGGCCTGCTCGGCGGGTACCTCGGCGCGGAAGCCATCGGACTCCCGCTGGCGTTCCAGCCGATCTGGTTCGGTGCCGCGGTGCTGGTGGGAATCGTGGTGGGGGTCCTCGCCGGACTCTATCCGGCGTGGGACGCCTCGAAGACCGACCCCATCGACGCGCTCAGGTACGAGTGAAGCCGTGCCGCATCCGGCGACGGACCGACGCGCGCGGATGGCCGCGAGCGGCCATCCGCGCGCGGGAATCGTTCATAGTGGATGAGACGGTCGTCCGATACGAGACACTCGTTCGTCTCGGGCGAAATCCGTCGTTGAACTCGGAACTCGCTCCGTAACGACACGCCGTCGAGCGCCCCCGACGGCGACCGACCGAATAGCGACTGGATAACAAAGAGGGCCCCCGACAAACGTCAAGCGAGAGCGAGCGGCCCGACTCGAACCCGGAGTCGTCACTATGTCGGAACGGAACCTCGCACGGCTGACGAGCGTACGGATACAGGGTTTCAAGCGCGACCTGCTGTGGCTCGCGCCAGCGGTGCTGTCGACGCTCTGTGTGTTCTACTTCTACCTCGACTCCCACCCCTACCCCTCGTTCGGGTCGGGGCTGTACATGCTCATCTCCGAGCGGATCATCGAGGCCGGGTACGCGCTCCCCGAGACGATTCCGTACTACACCGACGAGGGCGTCCCGTTCGCCTACCCGCCGCTGATGTTCTACGTCGTCGCGGTGATACGCGACGTGACCGGACTCGGGCCCATCGCCATCAGCCGATACCTGCCGGGGGTGGTGACCGTCGCGTACCTCGTGCCGACGTACCTGCTGGCGCGCGACCTGCTGGCGTCCCGGCCACAGGCCGCGGTGGCCAGTCTCGTCGTCGCGGTGAGCCCGCCGGTCCTCCGGTGGCACATCTCCGCGGGCGGGGTGGTCCGGGCCCCCGCGTTCCTGCTGGCGGTCACGGGCATCTACGCCGGACTGCGCCTCTACCGGGACCGCGACTCCCGGTGGGTGGTACCCTCGCTGGTGCTGTTCGGCCTGACGGTCCTGACCCACCCGATGTACACCGTTTTCTTCGCGCTGTCGTACTTCCTGCTGTACCTCCAGTTCGACCGGACGCGCTGGGGGCTCACCCGCGGGATGGTCGCCGGATTCGGCGGCATCCTGCTGGCCGCGCCGTGGTGGACGCAGGTGATGGCGATTCACGGCGTCGACGTGTTCACCGGGGCCGCGGGAACCCACGGCGGAATCGGCGGCGGCGTCCCCGCGCTGGCGGAGGTCACGCGCATAGACTTCACGTCGCTCGAAGTGGTGTGGCAGTTGCTCCCGGTCGTCGGCATCGTCTACCTCTTCAGACTGGGTCGGTACTTCCTCCCGGTCTGGCTGGTCGCGGTGACGCTGGCGCTGGGCAAACCCCGATTTTCGGTGTTCGTCGGCGCGTTCGTCGTCGCGGTCTTCCTGCTGGAGGGCGTCTGGGAGTGGCTGAACCTCGACGAGTGGTCGGTGAGTCGCCGACGGCTCGTGACGGTCGCGCTCGTGGGACTCGCGACCGTCGGTGTGGCGGGCGGCGCGATGTACGCCTCGGGCGCGATGAACGCCCACGCCGGGAGTCCGTCCCAGCCCCAGTTCATCGACCGGGAGGACGTGGCCGCGATGAACTGGGTCGAGCGCAACACCGCCTCCGACGCGACGTTCGTCGTGCAGGGCGACGCCGCCGAGTGGTTCCCCCAGCAGACCCGCCGGACGATGCTCGTCGGGCCGTGGGGCGTCGAGTGGAAAGGGAGCGACGCGTACACCCGACAGCTCGAACTGTACGAGGCCGTCTCGGAGTGCAACAGCGCCCAGTGCATGTCGGCCACGCTCGCTGAGGAGAACGTGCGCCCGGACTACATCTACCTGCCGAAGGGCCGGTTCACGGTCCGGGGGATGGAGTACCAGCGGACGAGCCAGTTGGCGATGTCGATGCACGTCTCGCCCGAGTACCAGACGGTCTACGAGAACGAGGGCGTCATCGTCTTCGAGACGATGGCCGGGGAGGGCGAGTAGTTGGGGGGCCGAATCGGGTACTCGGAGCCGGAGAGATAGGAGTAGAGAGCTTCCGGAAAGCCCTCGGGTACTCGCTACGAATCGTGACTGAGGGCAAACCCGAAGTGACGTCCGTCTTGAAAGGGGCCGGGCGCTCGCGTGGCCGCGAGCGCCCGGCCCCCTTCAGTCCCACACGCTGTAGATGGGTCGGCCACTTCCGACCCAGAGAACGAAAGCGCGGAATTCGGTCTCAGAACAGCGGGTCGAGTTCGCCGTCGTCGTCCTCGATGAGCGCGGTCGTCTCCTCCCGACTCTCGGCCTCGATGCCCGAGATGTTGTCCTGCGTCTCGACCGCCACATCTTGGAGCTCCTCCACTCGGGGCACGTCCGAGACGCCCGACAGGAGGACCACGCCCGCGACGTGGTCCGAGTCCTCGACCGGGTAGTCGCCGCCCCGGACCTCCATCGACCCGGTCTGGTTCTCCAGCCACTTGCGGCCCTTCTCGATGCCCTTCCGGTTGAGGTACCGCGAGGGGCCGCTCGCGACGAGCAGCGACCGGTCTGCGCTCTCTATCTCGCAGGGCAGGGTGAGCCGCCCGAGCGCCGCCTTCCGGACGAGGCTGGTGATGCGGTTGGTGGCGTGGGTCGAGTCCACGCCGTCGTCGCTCTTGAACCGCGAGAGCAGGCCGGTGTCGTTCTCGACCTCCTCGGCGGCGTAGCCGACCGTCGAGACGCCGCCGGTCGCGAGGGTGTTGATGACCTCGCTCGAATCCACCACGCTCTCGCCGACCTCCTCGCTCCCGGCGACCTCGCCCGCGCCGAACAGGATGCCGAACCGCCGGACGATTTCCTCGTTGATGCGGTCGTAGCCCCCGCCCATGCTCTCGCCCGACTCGCGCCACGCGTCGTTGTCGAACACGAGGAGGTTGTCGACCTCGCGGGTGAACGTCTGGAACGACCGCGCGGCGTTGAGCGTGTAGATGCCGCCCTCGTCGCGGCCCGGCAGGACGCCCAGACCGTAGACGGGCTCGGTGTAGATGCGCTTGAGGTACTTCGCCAGCACGGGCGCGCCCCCCGATCCGGTCCCGCCGCCGAGTCCGGCCACGACGAGGAACGCGTCGATGTCGTGGACGGGCACGTTGTCGACCGCGCCCTGCACCTCGTCGATGTCCTCCTCGGCGAGTTCCGCGCCGAGTTCGTTGTCGGCACCCACGCCGTGACCCTTCACGCGCGACTGCCCGATGAGGACCTGATTCTCCTCGGGGACGTACTCCAGTCCCACGAGGTCTGCCTTCGCGGTGTTGACCGCCACCGCCGACCGGACCGCCTGACTGCCGGTCCGGTCGTCGTACTCGATGAACTTGTCGACGATTTTCCCGCCAGCCTGTCCGAAGCCGATCATCGCGAGCTTCACGCCGACCACCTCCGCGCGGTCGAACGCGCTCCCGAACGCGGCGTCAATCGGTGCCTGTCGCGTCGTTCGTCGGCACCTGTCGCTGGCACATCTCCCCCGTACTGACTGGTACTCATTCCGTAGCCCCCGGGCGGTCGGACCACGGGGACCGGCATAAATCCTCAGTACGGTTTTGTGACCGACTCGACACGGCGTCGGCGTCAGGCGTCGCGTAACCTCGCTACGCCGTGGCGCTCTCGCCGACCGACTCGACGATGGCGTCCACGTCGTACTCGTCGTCGTCCTTGTCGAAGACCGTCTCGCCGTCGGCCCGAACCTCGAAGACGCCGCCGTCCCCGGTCACCAGCGCGACCGAGTCGAGTCGCTCGCCGTACTCTTCGAGCAGGGCGTGCTGAACGTCCTGTGCGCGGTCGAGCATGCCGCAGGGCACGCAGTATTCTATCTCGATTGCCGTCATGTGCGTTCGGAGCCAGAACCCCCATCCACTTAAAAGAAGGTCGGCCTATCCGAGGCGGTCGACGCCCTACCCGAGGCGGTCGGCGTCGTCGCCGAGCGCGAACGCGTCGACCTCGCCGCCGGTCCCGGTGTCGCGCTCGGCGACGGTGTCGAGGACCTCGCGGGCCAACCGCTCGCCCGCGTCGAGGCTCACGGCGCGGTCGGCCCCGTCGAGGATGCCCGCGGCGACCTGCGCGCCGCTCCCGAGCGCGACGGTCGGGTCCGTCAGGACCCCACCGTCGGCCCCGATGGCCCGGACCCGGGCGACCTCGCGGTCGTCGCGGCCGACCACGACGGCCTCGACGCCGAGCTCTCCGGCGATATCGGACGCGAGGCTGGCGAACCGGGTGAGCGTCATCGGGTCGCCGTGCTGGGTCTCGTGGTCCCGTACCTCGGATTCGAGCCGACGCTCGAACTCGTCCACGTCGCCCGAGTCGCCGACGGCGGCCGCGCCGAGGTCCCCGAAGTCGAAGACGCGGCGCTCGTTCTCGCTCCTGACGGTGCCGCCCTCGGCGAGGAGTCGGTCGCCCGCGATGACGGCTCCGCCGTCCACTTCGATGCCGAGAATCGTTGCCATGTGAGCGGGGACGGCGGCGTCGGGCAAGTGCGTTGTTGCCGACTATAAGTCGCACATTATTACCATACTTCAATAACAAATGAAATTACCTTTGATAGAGAGTCGAATTCCTGTGCTAAAGTTGCTGATGCGGGATATTTCGTCGGGTCTCGCTTCGAATAACTCTGGTGTGCCGGTTCGATCAGGAGCTAGCTACTCCCGGTACCTATGAGAACCGCACCGCGACCGCAGGCCACACACCTCCCCAGCCGATTCGCTCACGCGCTCCCTGCGGTCGCGCGTTCACTTCATCCCTCGCGCATGAGGGCGTGACGCCAAACCGCGGCGTCACGCCAGCGCGCGCCGGGAGGAAAGTCGAACAGGCCGAAATCCTCTCGGTTCCCGCTTCTCCGCGGCCGATAAATGCGCTTTTGGCCTCCCGATACCAACCCCCGGACGATGCGGACCCGGACTGCCCTCGCGCTCGTGGGCGTCGTCCTCGCGCTCGGGGGCGTGGCGGCCTACGGCGCGACCCAGCTTGGCGGCGGCACGCTCAGCGAGCGGTGGGTCAGCGACACCGCCCGCGACATGCAGGGCAATCACCACGCGCCAGCGGTGGCCGAAATCGACGGCGAGACGCGCGTCTACGCGCCGGTCAGCGGCAGGGCCGACACCGACGAGTGCGGACTGGTCGCGCTCGACGCCGGGGACGGGTCGACCCGGTGGACCCACCCCGTCCCGCCCGAGAACTGTACCGTCCACGCGGTCGCCGACCCCGCGGTCGCCGACCTCGGCGGCGACGGCGACCGGGCGGTGTTCGCCGCGACCACCGAGAACGTCGTCTCGGGGTTCGACCCCGCGACCGGCGACGAGGAGTTCCGCCACGAACTCAGTTCCTACGGGTACACCCGGCCCATCGTCGCCGACTTCGCACCCGGCGAGGGCGAGGAGATAGTCGTCGCCGACGTGCAGGGCGAACTGTTCGTGGTCCACGAAAACGGCACGACGGCGTGGTCCCGAGAGCTGGGGATGACGTGGGCCAACCCCGCGCTCGCCGACTTCGACGGCGACGGCGGCGAGGAACTGGTCGTTGGGTCTGCACCCGCGGAGGGCGGCGCGGTCACGGTCCTCGACGGCGAGGGAGAGACGGTCTGGGAACGCTCCACCGACCACGGGGTCGCGTGGCTGACCGCGGGCGAAGTCGACGGCGACCCGCTCGCGGTCGCGGCGACGACCCGCGGCGAAGTCGTCGCCTACGAGGGCGACGGCAACCGGACGTGGCGACACGACTTCGGGGACTACGCCGCGGTCAACGCCGTCGGCGACGGCGACGACGACGGGACGCCGGAGGTGTACGCGGTCGCCAAGGACGGCGTCCTGCGGTCCGTCGACGCCGAATCGGGCGATATCGAGTGGGAGACCACGCTGACGAACGCCGACGTGCAGATGATGCCCCCGCCCGCGCTCGGCGACCTCGACGGCGACGGCTCGCCCGAACTCCTCGCGGTCGGAAACGACGGCAGCGTCTCGGTCGTCGCGCCCGACTCGGGGGAGGTGCTGGCGACCTACGAGCGCGACGTTCCCATCTACAAGTACCCGACGCTCGCCGATATCGACGACGACGGGAGCGACGAGGCGGTCGTGATGTACGGCGACGGCCGGGTCGCGGCGCTCGACTACTCGGAGTGAGGTGTTCGCGGCAGGGTCGAATCCACGGGAAGTCCGGTCGACGGGCAAGTACACACAGCAACGATACGTTTTTTAACAGAGCGTAAATTGATTACGTATGGACTGGTTTTCGAGGCGGAAAGCGCTAGCGGCGCTCGGGACGGGAATCTCGGGGCTCGCTGGCTGTTCGTCCGTCGGCATCTCGAACCCCTTGACGGGGTCGGTCGAAGTCGAGCGTATCGAGGTCGAACCGGCCCACGACGACCAATCCGAACTGATTGCCCGTACCGAGTCCGACATCGTGCTGACGTTGGCCAACCCCGGCGGCAAGGAGGCGGAGGAAGAGGTGACGGTCTCGGTCGACGGCGAGGAGGTCGAGACCTTCAGCGAAACGGTCGGCGACGGACGAAACTATCATTACGTCGAGTACACCTTCGAGGAGACCGGCGAACACGTCGTGACCGCAGGCGACCGGGAGAAACGGGTCGAAGTAACCGAAGCGGTCGACTTGCAGGTGAGGGGCGAGACGGGTGGCACGTTCGCCGCCTCGCCGGACGGAACCCGGGGAGTCGTCACCGTGTGGGTGACGGTTGCATCTGAGACGGAGTTCCCCCTGTCGTACGAACCGACGGTCGAGATAGACGGCGAACCCGTCGAGGAGTTCTACTACGACGAGATGGTCGCCCAACGGAATGACGGGAAGTTCGAGGGCGAACTCGAGACTCACGAGTTCACCAGACTCGTCGCCCACCGCGAAGTCGAGGTCGGCGACACGTACGAGGTCACGCTCGACGGCGAGTCCATCGGGACCGCCTCGACCGAGCGCGAACCGCTCGCCGCCCGCTACGGCGAGCGCGACCGGGGCGGCCCGTCGGTCCCGCGGGGCGTAATCGGCTCCGAACCCGAAATCGTCGAGCGCTTCCCGGTCGAGAAACCCGATGGCGTCGACGTGGACCTCGAGAAGATGGAGACGATGGCCGTCACCGAGGACCGGATATACATGCGGTTCCGGTGGGGGAACCAACGACACTCCCTCGCATCGTACGACCGGTGGAGCGGCGAGGAGTACTGGCAGGAGGAGATTGACGACCCGGCGGACCTCGTCGTCTTCGGGGACACCGAGTACCTGCTCGGGGGCGGAACGCTGACCGCCCGGTCGGCCGACGGTGACGAGCTGTGGCAACGCGAGGTCGAGGTCGACGGGTACGCGACCGAGGCCGCACTGGGGGTCCGGGACTCCGCGTTGATGGTACCGACCGAGGACCGGCTGTACGTCGGCCTGCCCGACGAGGTCGCGGTGTTCGACAGGGAGAGCGGTGAGCGCGAGCGTCGCCTCGACGGCCAGCATACCGCCCTCGCGGGCGACGCGGTGTACACATGGGACCAGGGGACCGCCCGGCGCTACGAGCGCGGTGGCGACGAACCGGCGTGGACGGCCGACCTCGACACGGAGGATTCGGCTGGCCTCCGCTTCACTCCCCACGGGGTGGCGACCGAGGACGCGCTGGTCCTCGTGAGCCACGTTCGGGCCGGTGAGGACACGAAATTCCTGCTTCACTGTTACGACGGTGAGAATGGGGAGGAGCGATGGACGAAGACGGTCGTCACGGCGATTCACCGAAACGAGTTCAACCACGACAAAATCGTGCCAGCGGAAGCAATCACGACCGCGGAGGACGGACAGTACATCCTGCCGGATGTCACCCAACCGGTGCTGGTCGATGGAGGCGCTTTGGTGGACGACCAAGTCGTGTACGTCGGGTCGACCGCGGGGTGTCGTGGATACGAACTCGAATCCGGCGAGGAGATACCGCATGCGTTCGAAAACCACGGAACGAATCCGACGGTCGCCCGTCTAGATATCGGATACTTCGGGTCGCACGACGGTCTCTACGCGGTCCCGCCCGGCGTTAGAGGCGGGTCGGGAACGGGCAACCTAGACGCCGTCGACGGACCGGCGGTCGAACTGCCCGAGGAGATGAAGTGGGAGAGCCACCAGATCACCAGTCAGTTCGGGTACGATTGCCTGTATCTGCCCGCGAACGGGTACGTCAACGTCATCAGCGGGACCGTCCCCGAGCGAGCATCGACGGCCGGAGAAACCGATGAGGAGTGAGATGACGGACGCTGGAACGGGGCGAGGACAGCAGGAACGCCCGCCGAACGCAGACCGATACGAACGAGAGGCGCAACGATGAAGCGGCGCACGATGCTCCGCGTGGCGCTCTTGGCCGTCATCGCGCTGTCGGCGGGCCTGCTCGCGGTGGGCTGGCTACAGGCCCCCGAGGACGCGACCGCGTCGGCCGCCGAGCAGATGGACCGGCCCTTCGAGCAACGCGAGCCGGTCGCGGGCGACCGCGCGGGTGCGACGGTGGTGACGACCGACCCGCCGGGCGCGAACGACGGAACCGCGGCCATCGTCGCGTTCGCGCCCGACGGGCGGCCGCTGTACCACAACGACACGTACGGCAACTACTTCGACGTGGACCCCGACCCCGAGGACTCGCGGTCGGTCCTCTACGTCGCCGGAAGCCGGTACGACTCGTGTCCGTCGGACGTGGCGGCCCGCGCCGAGGAGTCCTTCGAGGACGGCTGTGCGAAGGTGGTCGTCGAGCGCGCGAACCTGACCACGGGCGAGACCGAACGGCTCCACACCGCGGTCACCGACTGGGACATCTGGCACGACGTCGACCGCGTCGGCGACGAGGAACTGCTCGTGGCCGACATCGCCGAGGACAGGGCGTTCGTGCTGAACCTGACGACCGACGAGCGCGAGTGGACATGGAACGCCGAGGAGGACTACGACCGCGACGACAGCGGGGGCGGCCCCGGCGACTGGACGCACATCAACGACGTGGAAGCCTTGGAGGACGGGCGCGTGATGGTGAGCCTCCGCAACCACGACCGCGTGGCGTTCGTCGAGCCGGGCGAGGGCGTCGACCGCGACTGGACGCTCGGGGCAGAGGACGCCTACGACACCCTCTACGAGCAACACAACCCCGACTACATCCCCGAGGAGCGAGGCGGTCCGGCCGTCGTCGTCGCCGACTCGGAGAACAACCGAGTCGTCGAGTACCAGCGCGACGACTCGGAGTGGAGCCGGAGCTGGGAGTGGTCCGACGACCGCCTCCAGTGGCCCCGCGACGCCGACCGCCTGCCGAACGACCACACGCTCGTGACCGACTCGCAGGGCAACCGGGTCCTCGAACTCGACGAGGACGACGAGGTCGTCTGGGAGGTCAGCGTCCCCACGCCCTACGAGGCCGAACGCCTCGGCACCGGCGACGAGAGCGCGGGCGGCTGGAGCAAGGCCGCGATAGAGGGCGAGACCGGCGAGTACGCTGGCGGCGGTGACGACGAGATGGAGTCGAAGACGGGCCTCGCGTGGGTCGTCGCCTTCCTCGCGGGACCGGCGGTCAACGGGGTGCTCTACGTCGCTCCGGCGTGGATGACCGTCTCCGACGTGGCGGTAGCGGGCGCGCTGGCCGCCAGCGCCGTCGCTCTGCTACTGCTGGAACTGCGGTGGTCCCGCTTCGGCGTCCACTCGGTCCGTCGTCGCCTCTGACGGCGGAGGGCTCCGATACACCCGCGCCCCTCGCGTGACGGCCGGAGACGCGAACCTCGGTTCGCGTCTCCGGCCGCTCCGGGCAGACGAATTAAGGGGCCCCCCGTCGAACGACGTACTACTTTCTTCGCGAGGGGGAGTACGCATGTCAACTTCGGACAAACTCAGGGTCGGCGTCATCGGCGGCGGCTTCATCGGAACCACGGTGGGACGGTTGTTCAATCAGGACCCGCGCTCGACGGTGACCGCGCTGGCCGACATCGACGGGGAAACCCGGCGGAGCGCGGGCGAGACGCTGTACGTCGGCGAGGGCTCGCGGTACGACGACCACCGCGAGATGCTGGAGGTCGAGGCGCTCGACGCGGTGCTGGTGGGGACACCCCACACCCTCCACTACGAGCAGGTGACCGACGCGATGGACCGAGGGCTCCACGTCTTCTGCGACAAGCCCCTGACCACCGACCTCGAACAGGCCCGCGACCTCGCCGACCGCGCCGAGTCGAGCGACCGGGTGCTGATGGTGGGCTACCAGCGCCACCTCAACCCCGCGTTCGTCTCGGCGCGCGAGCGGTGGCAGGGCGACCTCGAACCCGAGTACGTGAGCGCCGAGATAACCCAGGACTGGATATCGCGGTTCGAGGAGACGTGGCGGACCGACCCCGAGCTCTCGGGCGGCGGGAACCTCTACGACACCGGGAGCCACCTCATCGACGGCGT
Source organism: Halorussus salilacus (assembly GCF_024138125.1). NCBI lineage: Archaea > Methanobacteriati > Methanobacteriota > Halobacteria > Halobacteriales > Haladaptataceae > Halorussus > Halorussus salilacus. The sequence continues at coordinate 281,317 of NZ_CP099994.1, read as the reverse complement.
GCTCTGGACCACCGGCCTCGTCCCCGAGGAGGTCAGCGCCGAGATGGTGTTCGCCGACGACGAGGGCCGGGTCGACCAGCGCGCCATCCTCACGGTGGAGTTCGCCAACGGCGCGCACGGCACCATCGCCGTCCACAGCGACGCGCCCTGCGTGCGCGAACACGTCCACGTCTGGGACCGCGAGGGCGCAATCTACCTCGAAGGTCGCCAGTGGGAAGAACGCCAGATCAGCCGCATCGACGCCGACAGCACCACCGTGATTCCGTACATCGACCGCGAGCAACAGCGGAACAAGGCCGAGGCGTTCGTCGACTGCATCGAGACCGGGGAGACGCCGCCAGCGACCGCAAGGGACGCGCTGGCGGTGACAGCGCTCACGGAGGCGGCCTACGAGTCGGCAAGGAGTGGAGAGCGGGTGAGCGTGGAGTTGGAGTAAAGTAAGACGCAATGAAAGGACGGGAGTCAGTCGGCCGAAATCCCACCAACCACTTCCCTTACAGCCCGCTTCGCTTCCACCTTCCCGTCGTATCGCTCACGACCACTTTCGACCTCGAACACGTCGCCGCGCACGTCCCCGTCCATCTCCTCGGGCACGGGCACGTCCAGCAACGAACACGCGGTCGGCGCGAAGTCGGTGAGGTCCACGGTCACGCCCGTCTCGCTCCGCACGGGGCCGCCCCACGCGTAGAAGATGCCGTGCATCTCGTTCATCGAGGTGTGCGACCCGGTCTTCGGCGGATCGCCGAAGACCCGGGTCGTCTTCATCGTCTGGGGGTACTGTATCTGGTAGCCCGGCGCGGGCATGCAGACGAGGTCGGGTCTGGTGTCGGCGTACGCGTCGCCGTACACGTCCTCGCCGTAGAGGACCGAGTCGATGACCCGGTCGCCCCGGTCGGGGTGTTCGATGGCGAGCAGTTGGTCGCGGAGGCGCTCGCGGACCTCGTCGTACTTCTCGGGCGGAATCGCGCCCTCGTCGTGGTCGTCGGTGTTGAGGTATATCTGGCCGCCGCTGGCGACCGTGAACGCCGCCGTCTCGCTCCAGTCGATGTCCTTCCGGGAGATGGTGAGCAGTTCGGCGAGGTCGGGGCCGGACGAGTCGCCGCTGGTCCGGGCGACGCCCATCTTGAGCTTCGAGAAGAGATTGAGGTCGCTCAGCACCGACTCGACCGCGTCGTAGACGTGGTTGTAGCCGAACTGCTTGAGCCGGGTCCACGGCCGGGATTCGAGGTCGAGATACCCCGCGTTGTAGAGCCACGAATTGAGGTTGACCGTCCTGTAGATGGGGCCGTGGCCGTGGTCCGACAGCGCCACCAGCGAGTCCTCGTCGTCCATCCGCTCCATCACCCACCCGAGGAGGTCGTCGTAGCGTTCGAGGAGTTCGAGGGGCCTGTCGCCGTACTTCTCGGCGAGCTCGGGGTCGTGCTTGGGGTGAGTCTCGTCGAGGACGTGCCCGAGGACGTGGAGGACGTTGTCGGGGCCTTGAAACACCAGCGAGTAGAAGTCGCAGGGGTACTCGGAGACGAGCAGTTTCGCCACCTCGATTCGGTTGCGCTCGATCTCGAAGAAGTTGTCCAGCAGCCCGCGGAGGTTGTCCTCGTCGGTGCCGTCGTCGTACCCCTCGTAGGGGTCGACGTCGTAGCCGCCGGTTCGCTGTTCGATGTCCTGCTGGAGTTCGTCGGGGAAGGCGTAGTCGCCGCCGGAGGGCGTGGTGATGTTGTCCGAGATGTGAAAGCCCGAGGTTCTGGAGGGCGGGTAGCCCGGCATCACGTTCATCACGCCCGAGCGTTTGCCCTCGGCGTCGAGGTACTCCCAGACCGGCTTGGACTGCTCGCGGAGGGTCTCGGCGTCGACGAACTCGGTGCCGTACTCGCCCTCGCCCTTGAGCATGAAGTTGTAGACGCCGTGGTTGCCCGGGTTGCGCCCGGTGGCGAACGAACTCCACGCGATCATCGACAGCGGCGGCACCGTCGACCGGGTGGTGCCGTCGGCTCCCTCGGCGCGCATCCGCTCGAAGTTGGGGAGTCGCCCGGCGTCGATGCCGCGCTCGACCAGTTCGGGCGGCACGCCGTCGAACCCGAAGACGTAGACCGAGCCGGTCATTTCTCGAGGTACCCCAGCTGTTCGAGGCGGTCCTCGACCACCTCGTCGTCGGCGCTGACGGCGGCGTCGGCGGCGCCGACGCCGCCGTCGCGCTCCAATTCGTCGGCCGCGCCGTCGAGGACGTAGCGGGCGAGGTCGGCGGCGTCGTCGAAGCCGTCGAGTCGGTCGGCGAGCGGTTCGTATCGGTCCCGGAGGTCGTCGGGGAGGGTCAGGTCGGTCATGGTGTCAGCTCCTGTCGGAGCGCAGGTCGGCGGGGCGTCGTTTGGCGAGGCGAGCGAGGAAGACCATCACGGTCAGCCCGTGCTTGATGGGGTTGTAGGTCTGGCCTTCGAGGTTCTCGTACCGGGCGTCGATGGCGCGCTCGGTGATGGTCATCCCCTGATTTGTGGCCGAGTCGATCATCTCGGACTCGACGCCCATTCCGTCGGTCGTCAGGGTGAGGCGTTCGAGCGCCTCGGGCGAGAACGCCCGGAAGCCGCTCTGGGTGTCGGTGAGGTCGGCACCCGTCACTCGCGTGGTGCAGAAGTCGAGGACGACCTGCCCGACTCGCCGATACACCGGGGTCTCGTCGGCGTCCTCGGGGTCGAGGTACCGGCTCCCGATTACCATGTCGGCCTCGTCGCCGACCACCGGCGCGGCGAGCGCGGGGATGTCGGCGGGGTCGTGCTGGCCGTCGGCGTCGAGGAGGACGAGCGCGTCGCAGTCGAACCGCTGGACGTACTCGAACAGGGTCCGGACCGCGGCCCCCTTCCCGCGATTGCGCTCGTGGCGGATAACCGTCACGTCGGCCTGTTCTGCGAGTTCCGGCGTCCGGTCGGTGCTACCGTCGTCGACCACGACCACATCGTCGGCGTACCGCTTGACGCCGAGGACGGTGCTTCCGATGCCGCTCTCCTCGTTGTACGCGGGGATGCCGACGACCACATGCGCGCCGTCGAGGCGCTCGTCGGTGTCGGCCGACTCGGCCGCGCGTCCGTCCTCCGGGACCTGTAAACTCATAGTTGGTTCGAGTTATCCCTCCATTTCCCGACCCTTTGTTCCCCATCGCCTATACGTCGCGTAGACGGTCTGTACGTCGTTATAAGCCGGACGTGCAGCGATGGGGTCGGCTACCCCGTGATACTCATTGCCTATCATACTCGAACCGAGACGTGTCGCCCGCGGGAGGTTTGGACTGCTTATCCGCGGTCAGGGAGAAGTTATACCGGCAGGCGGTCGGTCGAGGAGCGAGGCCGGGAGAGCGATGGCGCGGGAGGTGGAACCGAACGCTGGACGACGACACGGCGGAGCCGAGAAACAGACCGCGACCGACTACACCACCGACGCGTAGACGGCCCGGATGCGCTCGCCCATCCGGTCGAGGCTCACCTCGTCGACCGCCTCGCGGCCGTCCGAGCGTCGGGGCGCTTCGAGCACGTCCACCAGCCCATCGACCAGTTCGTCGTCCGACTCGCCGACGCGGGAGGGAGAGACGCCGTCGAGGCGCTCGCGCACGTCGCCCACGTCGGTCGCGACCACGGGGAGGTTACAGCTCATCGCCTCCTTGACCGAGTTGGGCGACCCCTCGCGCTCGGAGGTCAGTAGCAGCGCGTCGGCGGCGTTCATGTAGGTCGCGACCTTCTCGTGGGGAACGCCGTAGACGACCTGTAGCTCGACGGGCGCGTCGATTCGTCGGTTCGCGCGCTCGACCACGCGCTCGGCCCGCGGGAGGTCTTTCACCTCGTCGGAGGGCGGATACGGGAACAGGACGTGGCGCGTCTCGTCGGACCACCCGACCTCCGCGCGGGCCTCCTCGGTGGGTCGGGGGGCGAACTTCTCGGTATCGATGCCGTGGGGGATGACGTGGCACGGTTCGCCGAGTTCCCGAGCCATCTCGTCGGACATCACGATGACCGCGTCGCAGTACGGGGCGCAGGCCTTCGAGAGCCAGCCGTACTCGCCCATGAGGTCCGACCCCCACAGCGACAGCACGACGGGGTGGCGAATCTGGGCGAGCGCCATCGGCGCTGTCAGGCCGTAGTTGGCGTGGACGAGGTCGTAGTCGTCGAACGACTCGCGGATCACCCGCGGGACGAACCGGAGGTAGTCGGTCGGCGTCCGGTCCTGGACCTCCTCGCGAGCGAGGTGGTTCCCGGGCGGAGTCACGGTGTCGCAGCTCACCCCGCGGCGTTCGAGGACCCGGGTCTGTTCCTCGTAGAACTGCGCGTCGGCGTTCGAGACGAGGTTGAGGACGTTCATCGTCTCCCGCCGTCGCTCCGGACCGTCTCGGGGCCGGGTGCGACCGCCCGCGAGCCGTCGGTCCCGCGTCGAGTGAGGCCCTCGACCCGGTCGAGCGCGTAGCCCCGTTCCAGCGCGCCGACGTTCTCGGCCACGCCCAGCAACACCTCGGTGAGGTTCACCTTGTCGGCGACGAAGCCGTCGCGGAGGTTCCGCCAGCGCTCGTCGGCGTCCTCGTCGTCGAGCAGGTCGGTTGCGGCGTCGAGGACCGCGTCGAACTCCCGGAGGTTGTAGACCAGCCCGTGGCGTTCGAGCGCCACGAAGTTGCCCATGTCGTCGTCGCCGACGAAGGAGTTCGACCGGACCGCGGGGGTCCCGAGCAACGCGGCCTCGGTCACCATCGTCTGGGTGTCGGCGACCAGCAGGTCGGCCTCAGCCAGCGCGTCGTGGAGTAGCGCGGGGTGGAAGTCGAATGGTCTGGCGGGGGTCTCGGCGACGTTCAGGTCGTCGCCCTCGTCGGAGACGAAGACGGTCGCGCGTTCTGCGAGCGCCTCGACGAGCCGCCTGCGCTTCTCGGGCGAGAACCCGGCCTGTCCCACGTCGTGGTGGGAGCCGAAGGCGTTGAACCGAACGATGGCGTACGGTTCGTCCTCGCCGACCCCGAGTTCCTCGCGGATTTCGCTCGCGGGTTCGTATGCGTCGGGATGGAGGTAGGCGAGTTCCGTGAAGCCCCGGAACTCGTAGTGGTCGGCCCCGAGGTTCTTCTCGAAGGTGTGGGGCGTGAGGAAGGCGTCGGTCAGGGGCTTCGAGAGGGCGTGGTCGAGGTGGGTCGTCTCGGAGTCATCTATTAGGACGACCGGCGCGCGAGCGGCCGCGCCCGCGAGCGCGGCGTACGACCCGCGACCGAAGACGCAGTCGGGGCCGTACCGCAGGGCCTCGACCGCGATGCGGGCGTAGTGCTTCGGCAGCTCGCGGAACAGCGAGGACTTTGCGGTCTCGGCCCTCCCGTAGAGCCGGTAAGGCACGTCGTAGTAGTCGAGGAGCGCCTCGGTACAGCCGTAGTCGCGCGCGAGGACGAGCACCTCGTGGCCTCGGTCGAGGAGTCTCGCGACCGCGCGCCTGTACTGGTGGACCTGCGCTGGCGTGTTCGTGAAGAACAGATATTTCATGGTGTCTTCGGGGTGTGCGCCGGGCTACTCGCGCCGCCCGGCGGTCTATACGCGACGAGACGCCGCCGACGGGTATTGTTATACGGGGCCTGAAACCCCCGCTCGCCCGGCTATCCGCGGTCGCTCTTCGCTCAGCCATCCGCGGTCTCTCTTTGCTCAGCCATCCGCGGTCGCTCCCGTCGCGACGCGACGGGAGCGACCGCAGGCGGGGTTTCCCGCGGTCGAAATCCGGCGAAGACATCCTGAAAACCCAGTTTCCGGCAAGGTACGGTGAGTTTATCGGCCACCAAGCTTATAATTACAGAAAAGCTAGCAAAAAACGCAACATCATGCACGACCTGACTGGTTTCCAGCGCGACCTGCTGTACGTCATCGCCGGAAAGGACGAACCGCACGGACTCGCCGTCAAGGAAGAGCTCGAAACGTACTACGAGAAGGAGATTCACCACGGCCGCCTCTACCCCAACCTCGACACCCTCGTCGACAAGGGACTGGTCGAGAAGGGCCAGCGCGATAGGCGGACCAACTACTACGCGCTCACCGAGCGCGGCAGTCGAGAGATCGAAGCACGCCGCGAGTGGGAGGGCGACCACCTCGAAGCCACGCCCTCGCTGTCGGCGTAACCCGGCGACGACGCCCGACTCGCTTCAGGTCGCGCCCGCCCGACGCGCCGAGTCGTCCCCGAAACCTCTGCGCCGACCGCTCGGAACCGCCCGCCGAACCGCCTCCGAGACGGCTACACGCCGAACCGTCCCCGAAGCATCGACGCCCCCGTCCGCAGTCGCGAGGGGCGCTCGATTCGAACCATCTCGGCCTCGCTCAGTTCGAAGTCGAACACGTCCAGATTCTCGCGTAGATGCGTCTCCGAGGAGGCCTTCGGCACGGCGACGACGCCCTCCTGCTGGACCGCCCACCGGAGCGCGACCTGCGCGGGCGACTTGTCGTACCTGACCCCGACCTCCCGGAGCACGTCGTCGCGGAGGACGCCGCCGTGTGCCAGCGGGCTGTACGCCGTCAACAGCACGTCGTGGGCCCGGCAGTACGCCCGAAGGTCGCGCTGGGGTCGGAACGGGTGGAACTGGACCTGATCGGTGAACACCGGCGCGTCGGAGGCCGCCCGCGCGGTCCGGAGTTGACTCGTACTGAAGTTGCTCACGCCGACGTGGCGGGTCAGCCCGCGGTCGCGACAGTCGTTCAGTCCCGCCATCACCTCCGCGGTCGAGGCCAGCGGATTCGGCCAGTGGATGAGAAGCAGGTCGACCGACTCGACCCCGAGTCGCGAGCAGGACGCGGCCGCCGACCGGACGACCTCCTCGCGGTCGGTGTAGCCCGGCCACACCTTGGTCGTCAGGAACGCGTCGTCGCGGTCGACCGACGACGCCGCGAGGGCCCGTCCGACCTGCCGCTCGTTGTCGTAGGCCTGCGCGGTGTCGACGTGCCGGTAGCCGAGTTCGAGCGCGGTCCGGACGGTCCGGAAACACTCCTCGCCCTCCAGTCGCCACGTTCCGAGGCCGACTTTGGGCACTCGCTCGCCCCGAACGTCTGTGAACTCCATGCGAGACCTTCGATGGCGAGACCCAAAGAGGTGAGGTCCGGCTCAGGCGCGGTCAGGGTCGCGGTCAGGGTCGCGGTCGCGCGCGACCGCGACCGTCACCGTCACCTCGTCGCCGTGTTCGAGGTCGGCGTCGTCGAGGAGTCTGAGCAGGGTCACGTCCTCGCCGCCGTCGACCACGCGAGCCCGGACGCGCTCGCCGCCGGTCGCGGGCGAGTCGTCGGCCGACGACTCGCCCGCGACCGCGGTTTCGAGCGATTCGAGCCGGTCGAGAATCTCGTAGAGAAACGACTCGTCGAGGTCGCCCGGCGAGTCCGGAAGCTCGGTACCGGTCGGTTCGGCGGGGGGCGCTTCGGAGGCCGCCGATTCGGGGGTCTCGGGCGATTCGGGGGTCTCGGGCGATTCGGGGGCGACTGGCGCGGTCCCGCCCGACCGGCCGAACCGGCGCTCGAAGCGCTCGACGTCGACCCCCTCGGCGTCGAGGTCGGGGTCGTCTGCGCGCGCGACCGCGGGCATCGACACCTCGCCCTCGACCACGTCGCCGAACCGGCCGCCGGTCGACCGCCAGTCCTGCGCCCGGATGGCCTGAACCGCGTTGTCGCTCAGCCACGGCGGCGGCGACCACCGGCCGCCTTCGTAGAGGGTCTGCTCGCGGTCGTCGTCGCTGGCCCACACGAACCGTTCGTCGTAGCGGCCCCGGTAGGACCGAACCGCCCGCCGGGGTCCGTGACCGACCACGACGTGGAGCGGGTCGAGCTCCTCGACGGTCCGGTCGACGACCGCCTCGGAGGGGTGGTTGACGACCTCGTAATCGTAGACCGTGCAGGCGGCGGTCTCGACCGGCTCGGTCGCGCCGCCCGTGAGCTGGACGAGGGTCGCGGTCGAGTCGTCTTTCACCGCGTCGAAGAGTCGCTGGGCGCTCCCCTCGACGGGGACCTCGGGCCCCGCGAGGGTGACGGTACCGCGTTCGAGGAGGTCGGCGGTGTCATCGAAGACCGGGACCGCCTCGACGTTCGGAACGTCGTAGCCGAGGTCGGCGTAGAGCTTCGCGGCCTGTCCGGCCAGCGCGACGGGAATCGGGTCGCCGACGCGCTCGCCGAGGTGACCGAGCAGGTAGGCGTAGTGGACGCCGGTGAGCGCGCTGGCGGTCGCCAGCACGGTCGACCCGGCGTGGGCGCGCTCGGCGACTGTGAAAAGCGAGTCCGAGAGGGTCGCCTCGAAGTCCTCGGTGGTCGAGACGTTGACGAACAGCGCGTCGACCTCGACCGGCAGGTCGGTGCTGAAGCCGGGGTAGCCGCCGACCCGGCGGGTGGTGAAGTCGCCGGTGAACAGGAGGTGGTTTGCGCGGTTGCCGTCGGCAAAGCGCACGACGAACCCCGCCGCTCCGGGGGCGTGGCCCGCCGGGACGGGGCACACCTCGACACCGGGGTAGACGGTCTTCCAGCCGTCGAGGGGTTCGAGCGCGTCGAGGACGCCGTCGGACGCGCCGATGTCGTAGTTCTTCTCGCCCTCGGACAGCACGTCGCCCAGTACCTCGGCAGTGGCCCGCGAGGCGTAGACGGGCGCGGCGTCACGAAGCGAATCCGCGAGCGTGCCGTAGTGGTCGAGGTGTGCGTGGGTGAGCAGGGCGGCGACGAGGTGCTCGTCCGGGCCGAGGACCGCGTCGAGGTCGACGCCGGACCCAGAGTCGACGAGCAGGCACGCCGTCGACTCTTGAGCGTCGTCCCGGAACCGGAGGAGGTAGGACCCGCCGCCAGTGGCGGGATTGACGTGCTGGTAGCTCACGTTCATCCGCGGTCGGGACCTCCTCTCCCGATTCCGACACGGGGCATGAGGCCACGGTCGGACCGACAGGACCTAAACGCTTTGGAATACGACAGCAACTGTCACCCTCCGAGAACGTCGGACCGGTTTCCGTGGCCTCCGGTCGGCGGTGTCGCTCGTCGGGAGCCCGAGCGCCCGGGAGGGCTAACTGTCTCGAAGCCCTCTACAAGCCATGGCCTACCGGACGACGCTCGGCTGGTCGCTCGTCTCCTCGGGTATCGTCACGCTCCTGCTCAAACTGTTGCCCGGCGACTCCCTCTGGTGGGGGGTCGCCCTGCTCGCGGTCGGGGTCGCGCTGTTGTACGTCCGCCAGTAGCCGACCCCGGGCGCTCGGCGGGACCGACCCCGACCGCTCGGCGGGACTCAGACGTGAACCCGAGTGACGTGGCCGCCACACCCGCACTGCTCGACGTACTCCCACTCGACTCCCTCGCCGAAGGCGTCGGCGAGCGCGTCGAAGAGGTACGTCTCGGGGTGGCCGTGGTTCCCGTGGGTGACGAGGTTGACGTGGTTGCCCTCGGCGGTGTGTTCGACCGCCGAGACCGCCTGCTCGACCACGAGGTCGCGGTCGTCGGCGTGGGGCGGCTTTTCGAGGTTCGCCGACCACGAGTTGTCGTGGACGCGGTCGCTGACGGGGTCTGCGTCGTGGTCGTGACTGGTGGTTCCCATGCGAGGAGGTAGGTCCCCCTCGCGGAAGGAGTCGGTGGCGAAGATGTTCGGTCGGGTCGGTCGAGCGGGTCGGACGACCCGCTCGACCGACCCGGTTCCGACGCCGACCGACCCCGGAGTCAGCTTTCGCTCGCCCGACACGGCCGTCGCGACGGGCGAGCGAGAGCAAAAAACCGTCCCGCGCGTTCGCTCCGAAACCGCGGTTACGCCGCGAGTAAGCCGGTGTTACTCGCGACGGCCGGGTCGGCCGGTCCCGGCCGACCCGGCCGTCGCGAGTGTCACGGCGGTCAGCGCCTGCGACCCGGCCGTCGGAGTCCCGGGACTATCATCGCCTGCGACGCGCCAGCGCGACGCCAGCGAGCGCGACGAGCGCGGCGAGCAGGACCGCCACCGGACCGAAGCCGGGCGCGGGCGCGGCGGCCGCGTCGTCCTCGGTCGTGGTCGTCTCGTCGGCCGCTTCGTCCTCACCGGCTCCCTCGTCTTCCTCAGTCGTGGTCTCCTCGTCCTCGTCAGCCGCTTCCTCCTCAGTCGTTGTCTCCTCGTCCTCCTCGGGCGTCTCGGTCTCTTCGTCCTCGTCGGCGTCGTCCTCTTCGGTCGTCTCTCCGTCCTCGTCATCTGCTTCGGTGGTGGTCTCCTCCCCGTCGGCATCCTCCGTTTCGGTCGTCTCCGTCTCTTCGGTCGTCGTCTCCTCGTCGGCCGCCTCCGCGTCGCCCTCCGCGACCACCACGCCGGTCGCGTTCGCCGAGGGGTCGGCTATCGAGGCGGCGAACTCGGTGCCGTTCGAGACGCCCGAGAGGTCGAAGGTCGCCTCCCATGTGCCGTCCTCACCGACCTCCGCGGTCTGGCGCTCGAAGAACGGGTCGGCACCCGCGCTCTCGATCTCGACCTCGAGCTGGGTGCCCGGCGCGAGCGAACTCGTCCCCGTGACCGCGGCGTCGCTGGACGCGGGCACTTCGAGCGGGTCGTCGAACGAGGCGTCGCGCTCGACCACCGAGAAGTTCGTCGTGTACGACGACGCGTTCTGGGCCGAGACGTACGGGTTGGCCGCCGTCATCGTGAAGTTGGCCTCGTAGGTCGCGCCCTCGTCGAGTCCGTTCGTGTCGAAGACCAGGAAGAACTGGTCGTTGTCCTCGTCGATGAGGAGGTTCCCCCTGTCGAGCGGAATCTCCCGGTCGGGGACGTTGGGTTCGGCACCCTGCGTCAGCGTCATCGACACGCCGGTCTCGTTGTCGTTGAGGTCCGAGGCGTTCTGGACGTAGCCGTAGAGTCCGGACGCCTGCACCTGCACGACCGCGAGGTCCTGATACGCGATGTCCGCGTCCTGCGTGACGACCTCGATCAGGTCCGAGGCGTTCTCGACGGTCGCGCCGTCGGGCGCGGTCCACGTCTGGACGCCCTCGGTCGAGCGCTCGTCGAGCACCAGCGACGCCACGTCGGACTGGGTGCCGCCGACGAACGTCCGGACCGGATACGTCGCGGCGTCCAGTTGATCCGGCACGGGGTCGGTCTGGAGCTCGTAGTCGGTCACGTCGTCCTCGCCGACCGCGGTGATTCCCGGCTCGTCGGCCGAGAGCCCGGCCTCGAAGGTGTTGATTTCGATGGTGGCCTCGCCGTCGCCGTTCTCGTCGACGACGGTGAACCGCGAGAGGTAGCCGACGTCGCGTGAACCCACCGTGACCGTCGTCTGGTCGGCCCCCTCCATGGTGACCGTGAACCGGGCCACGTCACCGCGAGCCTCCTCGACCGTGGCGTTCTCGAACGTGGCCGACCCCTCCACCGGGTCGGAGACGGTGATCGACGCCGAATCACGCGCGGTCCCGTCGACCGTCGCCACCGTGATGTCGTAGGTCCCGGCGTCGACGCCGCTGAAGTTGGCGTCGAACGCGTCGTCGTCACCCGCGCTCCGCGTCGAGACCGCCCGGTCGTCCTCGACCTCGACCGACTGGAAGACGTCGGCGAGCTCCTCCGGGCTCAGGTCCTCGGAGAAGAGGTAGAACTCGTAGCCAGCGCGGTTGGATTCGAGCCGGAGGTCGGTCGCGGCGTCCGAACTCTCGTCGTTCGAGACCGCCACGTCCGAGACGGTCGCGTTGAGCTGTTGGGTGGTGACCTCCCACTGGGCCTCGCTCACGCTCGCGGTGGACTGGGCGGTCCCGTCCCGGAAGGCGACGGGTTCGTTGTCCTCGTTCACCACCACGAACTGGCCGTCGAGGTTGTCGCTACTCACGACGGCCGACCCGGACTCGTCGAGGAGGACCTCCGTGACGAGCCCGCCGACCTCGCCGTCGCTGACGCGACGGACCGACCAGACCTCGCTACTGTTGTTCTCGGCGGAGAGCTCCAGGAACTGTCCCTGCCAGAACACCTCCCCGGAGGAGACGGCCGCGTCGGCCGGACCGTCTTCCTGCGCCTGATACGCCGATGCCGCGTCGGTCGTTCCCGCTCCCGTCACTCCCGCCGTCGCCGGTGCGACGACGAGGAGTAGCGTCACTAGTAGTACACTCGTGCGTGTCCGTGTCATGATTTCCCCGTTTCCCCCACCGCGCGTCCGATAGCGCGGGGTCTCGTGGAACCCTTCGGCGAATTTGGGTAAGTATCTTTTGACGGTAGGCCGGGCTTGCAACCGAGAAAAGACAGCTTAGTCGGCCTGAAATCGGGAAGTAGGGGGACCCGTTCGTTTGCGACTAGTTCGCCAGCGCCGTGAACCGGCCCACGCTCTCGTCGGTCCCGGCGATCACCACGTCGTCGTCGCGCTGGAGTCGGAACTCCGGGCCGAGGTCGGTCACGACCTCGCCGTCTCGTTCGACGGCTATCACGGTACACCCCGTGCGCGCTCGCACGTCTGCCTCCGCGAGGGTCCGGCCCGCCAGCTTCGGCGCGGTCGTCCGGACGATCTCGACCTGCTCGTCCATCGAGAGGACCTCCTCGTCCTCCAGAATCGTGGAAGCCAACATCCGGCCCGAGACGGTCGAGAGCGCCAGCACGTAGTCGGCACCCGCCCGGTATATCTTCCGGACGTTCTCGGTCTCCTCGGCGCGGGCCAGCACCTCCACGTCCGGGTCGAGGTCGCGAACGACCAGCGTCGCGAACCCCGTGAGGGTGTCGTCGGCCAGCGTCAACACGACCGTCCGGGCGTCCTCGATTCCGGCCTCCACGAGCGTCTCGGGGTCGGTCGCGTCGCCGACCACGTCGACGCCGGGGGCGTCCTCGATGTCGACCGCGGTGTAGGACACTCCCGCGCCCGCGAGCTCCTCGCCCACGGTCGAGCCGACCTCGCCGTACCCCACCACGATGACCTCTTCCCGCCGGGGCGGTCGGACCGAGGAGTCGGTCAGCTCTCTGAGTCGTTCGAGCTGGGACCGACTGCCCGCGACCAGCAGGATGGTCCCGGCGGTCAGGTCGTCGTCGGGCGACGGCGGCGTCTCGAAGACGCCGTCGACCCACGCGCCGACCACGGTCGCGTCCGATGGCTCGCGAAGCGGGCCGTCGGCCAGCGTGGTCCCAACGAGGTCGCTGTCGCGCTGGACCGGTATCTCGGCCACCTCGAAGTCCTCGCCGATGTCGACCGCCTCGTCGAGGTCGGCCGAGACGCGCGTCGTGACCTTGTCGGCGAGGCTCTCGCCGAGGAGTCGCCGGGGGCAGAGCGCCTCCTCGACGCCCGCGAGTTCGTGGTAGGTGATCATCTCGGGCTCCTCGACCACGCTCACGATTCGCACGTCCGGGTCGGCCTCGCGAGCGGTGAGCGCGATGCCCACGTCCTCCTCGTCGTCGGCGTCGGCGACCAACGCGGTCGCCGACGCGACGTTCGCGTTCCGGAGGGTCTCGACCGACTGGGGGTCGCCGTGGACGACCTCCAACCCGGATTCGTAGAGGTCGAGCGCGCGCTCGCGGTCGGGTTCGACCACGACGTACGCGACGTCCCACGAGTCGAGTTCGGCGATGAGCGCCTCGACACGCGGCGAGAACGAGCAGACCACGACGTGGTCTTCGAGGTCGTCGACCCCGGTCGGGAGGGTGGTCGAGACCGCCTCCTCGAACAACGGGACGACGAATATCGGCAGGGCCATGAAGATGAGGACGACCCCGGTGAGGTCCATCAGGACGACGAACGCGGTCATCTCGGGGGTCTCCCACGGCGCGTTCGACCCGTAGCCCGTCGTGGTGAACGTCTCGACGACGACCTGAAGCGAGTGGTGAAACGGTTGGGGGCGGTTCTCCAGCACCGTCATCCCGTAGTCGTAGGCGACCGAGAACGCGAGGATTATCCCCGCGAGCGTCAGGAGGTAGTAGACCGTCCGGCGTCGCCACGAGTTCATCGACCGGGAGTTGTCAGGTCACGGTTAAACCAGTTCGGGATGGACCGCCGGGACCCTAGTCTTATTAGTGAGTGGTATAACCTAGTAATCGATGACGCAACTGCGCCACGCCGAACGCGGCATCGTGACCGAGGAGATGGAGCGCGTCGCCGAGCGCGAGCGAGTCGACCCGGAGTTCGTCCGCCAGCAGGTCGCCGACGGGCGGGCCGTGATTCCCGCCAACAAAGAGCACGACCGACTCGACCCGATGGTCATCGGACGGGCGTTCGCCACGAAGGTCAACGCCAACATCGGCAACAGCGAGTCCGAGAGCGGAATCGAAGCGGAGGCAGAGAAGCTCCACACCGCGGTCCACTACGGTGCCGACACGGTGATGGACCTCTCGACCGGTGGCGACCTCGACGCCATCCGGGAGGCCAACGTCGGCCGGTCGCCGGTGCCGGTCGGCACGGTCCCTGTCTACGAGGCGGTTAAACGCGCCGAGAGCGTCGCCGACATCACGCCCGACCTCCTGCTCGACGTCGTCGAGAAGCAGGCCCGGCAGGGCGTCGATTACCAGACGATTCACGCCGGGGTGCTGGCCGAACACCTCCCGCTGACCGACGGCCGGAAGACCGGCATCGTCTCGCGGGGCGGGTCCATCCTCGCGGAGTGGATGGAAGAGAACGGGGCCCAGAACCCCCTCTACACCCACTTCGAGGACATCTGCGAGATATTCGCCGAGTACGACGTGACGTTCTCGCTCGGCGACGGCCTCCGGCCGGGGTGTCTGGCCGACGCGAGCGACGACGCCCAGTTCGCGGAACTGGAGACCCTCGGAGAGCTCACCCGAATCGCCCGGAGCCACGACGTGCAGGTGATGGTCGAGGGACCGGGTCACGTCCCGATGGACGAGATCGCCGAGAACGTCGAGCGCCAGCAGGAGGTCTGCGACGGCGCGCCCTTCTACGTCCTCGGGCCGCTGGTGACCGACGTCGCGCCCGGCTACGACCACATCACCAGCGCCATCGGCGCGACAGAGGCCGCCCGCGCGGGGGCCGCGATGCTGTGCTACGTCACGCCGAAGGAACACCTCGGTCTGCCCGACGCCGAGGACGTGCGGGAGGGGCTAGCGGCCTACCGCATCGCGGCCCACGCCGCCGACGTGGCGAACGGCCGGGAAGGCGCGCGCGACTGGGACGACGCCCTCTCGGAGGCCCGGTACGCCTTCGACTGGGAGCGCCAGTTCGACCTCGCGCTCGACCCCGAGCGCGCCCGGTCGTACCACGACCAGACGCTCCCCGGCGACAACTACAAGGAGGCGCGCTTCTGCTCGATGTGCGGCGCGGAGTTCTGCTCGATGCGCATCGACCAGGACGCGCGCGAAGCGGGCGACCTCGATTCGCTCGACGACGAGACCGACCTCGCAACATCGGCGGCCGCGGAGGTCAATCGCCCGCCGGTCGGCACCCACGACGCCGACCCGGTCGAGGGGGTGGACCTCGACCGAGAGTATCCGACCGCCGACGACTGAGGGCGGTGACCAACGGTCTGTGGCCGACTGACCAGTCCACGAGGATGGGACTGAAAGGGGCGGAGCGCTCGCGCCTGCGTGGTCGTCTGTGCGGGCCCTATCCGCGCGCGGTTTGCGCGGATATCCCGCAGAGCGACCGCGAGCGCTCCGGGGCTTTCGGAAGCTTCATTCGCGGAGTCCGGTAGTGATACGAACCGACTAGACCACGAGACTTCACGGAAGAAACGGTGATTTTCTACTCCACCCGTTCCAGAACCACGCCATCCTCGAAGCCCCCGCGCTCGTCTGCCTTCTCGGCCCGGAGTCGCTCCAGTTCCCCGCGGTCGAACCCCTCGGCGTCCCGGATCGCCGCCAGCACCTCCAGCACGTCGGCGAGTTCCTCGGGGTCGCCGGTCTCGCGGAACTCCGCGGCCTCCTCGCAGAGTTTCTCGCGGAGTCGCTCGCGGTACTCGGCCCCCTCGGCGACGTGGACCACGGCCTGCTCGCCGTTCTCGGCGACGATATCGGGGATTCGGTCTCGGACGAGCTTGTCGTATTCCGTCATGAACCGGCGACCACGCGACCGGGAGAAATGTATTTCGGTTCGACAGTTCCGGGGAAGCCTCGGGTTCGGGGCCGGACCCGTCGGACGCCCGACGGCCCCAGACCCGTCGGCGGTCAGACCGCCTCGACCTCGTCGGCTGTTCCCTCGCACGCCTGCAGGCACTCCTCGACCGAGTCGTCGAGGACGTATATCTGCTTGCGGGCGTCGGGGATGTACACCTGCTCCTCGACCACGCC
Source organism: Halorussus salilacus (assembly GCF_024138125.1). NCBI lineage: Archaea > Methanobacteriati > Methanobacteriota > Halobacteria > Halobacteriales > Haladaptataceae > Halorussus > Halorussus salilacus. The sequence continues at coordinate 265,180 of NZ_CP099994.1, read as the reverse complement.
GTCCTCTTTGAGTCGCTTGACGGAGCTGCGGACGGTCCGGGGCGACAGGCGGGTCCGGTCGGCGATCTCGCCCTGCGTGAGTGGTTCGTCGCTGTACTCCAGTACCTTCACGACGAGCTTCGCGCTCGGCGGGGCGTCGGAATCGAGGCAGTCGGTCATCGTTCTACGCATGAGGTGCCACCGGAATATACGTTTGCTAACCCCCACGCAATCAGGTTACCGTCAGGTAACCGCCCCGCGCGTTCGGCCGAGCGCCCCGCGTCGGCGGCCCGGACCGGCGCGGCGCGCCGGTCCGGGCCGCCGACGCGGGCAAGAATTAACACGGTTCGGTCCGGCCATCCGGTATGTATCTCGCCGACAGGACGTGGCCGGAGTTGGGCGACTACGTCGCCGAGGAGTCGCTGGCGGTCGTCCCCCTCGGGTCGACCGAACAGCACGGCCCCCACCTGCCGCTGTCGACCGACCACCGCATCGCCGAGTCGCTGGCGCGGGCGGCCGCCTCTCGGGCGGGCTACCTCTGTACCCCCACCGTGAACGTCGGGGTCAGCGTCCACCACAAGCAGTTCCACGGCACGATGTGGGCCGACCCGCCGGAGTTCCGCGACTACGTCGAGAGCTTCTCGCGCAATCTCGCGTACCACGGCATCGACCGCATCGTCTTCGTCAACGCCCACGGCGGCAATCAGACCCACCTCCGCGAGGTCGGCCGCCGACTGCGCGAGGACGAGGTGGCCTACGCGGTCGAGTGGATGTGGGACGAGTCCATCCCCGAACTCGTGGACGACCTGTTCGCGGTCAACGGCCCCCACGGCGGGCCGAAGGAGACCGCGATGATGATGCACATCGACCCCGACCTCGTGCGCGAGGAGAAGTTGGAGGACGCCCGCGACGGCGGCGCGTCCGACTGGCCCGACGACGACGCCTACGTCCACGGCGCGCGGAATTTCTACGACTCCATCGACAACACCGAAAACGGGGTGCTGGGCGACCAGACCGACGCCACGCCCGAGAAGGGCGAGCGACTGTTCGAGGCCGCGACCGACCAGCTGGTCCGGCTGTTGGAGTGGATAGACGGCCGGGAGTTCCGGGACCTGATGGCGAAGCCCCACGTCGACCCACAGCCCGGCAGTCGGCGGTAGCCGACGGCCACCGCCGAGCGCGGGCCGAGAGGTCGCGAGCGACTTCCCGGCGACACGCGCCCTATCGAGTCACTCCCCGGTTCGGACCTCGAACCGGGCACCGCCGTCCCGGCCCTCGGCGACCGAGACGCTCCAGCCGTGGGCCGCCGCGATTCGGTCGACGATGGCGAGGCCGAATCCGGTCCCGTCCTCGGCGGTCGAGTACTCCGACTCGAAGACGTCCTCGCGGTCGGCCGCCGAGATTCCCGGCCCGTCGTCCTCGACGGCGAACCCGACCGCCGACGGGTCGGTCGCGTCGAGGTCGAGGACGCGGACCGTCACGTTCGAGTCGCCGTGCTCGATAGAGTTGCGAAAGAGGTTCTCGAACAACTGCTGTAATCGACTCGGGTCGGCCTCGACCCGCCGCTGGGACTCGACCGCCAGCGTCGCGTCGGGCGTCGCGACGTTCGTCCACGCGCGCTCGGCCTGCACGTCGAGCCGGACCGTCTCGGGGTCGTCGACGACCTGCCCCTGACGGGCGAGCGCCAGCACGTCCTGAACGATGGAGTCCATCCGGTCGAGCGCCGACTCGGCTTTCGCGAGGCGGTCGCGACCGTCCGAATCCGGCGGGACAGACCCCTCCCCGGCGGGGTCGTCGAGGAGGTATTCGAGGTTGCCCTTCGCGACGTTGAGGGGGTTGCGGAGGTCGTGGGAGACGATGCTGGCGAACTCTTCGAGGCGCTCTTTCTGCTGGCGGAGGTTCGCCTCGCTCTCGCGGAGCTGGCGCTCGCGCTCGACCCGCCGCAACGCCTCGGTGGTGTGCGACAGCAGGAGTTCGGCGAGTTCCACGTCCCGCTCGTCGAAGAAGCCGACGCCGTCGGCGACCGCCTGAAAGACGCCGTACTCCCCGATGGGGATGCTGATAATCGACCGGTAGTCGGCCTGCGGTTTCGCCTCGGGGACCTCCCGGATGTCGTCGTAGCGGAACGACTCGCCGGTCCGGTAGGTCCGTCCCGCGATGCCCTCCTCGACCGACATCGTCGGGGTCTCCTCGGCGAGGATGCCGGTGGACATGCTCTTGGTCTCCAGCAGACCGTCCTCCTCTACGTCCACGATGCAGATGTCGAACTCCAGGATGCGCTCGGCGGCGTCGACCGTGAGGTCGTATATCGACTGGGCCGACTCGCAGGCCTCTATCCGAGTCGCGATGCCGTGGAGCTGTTCGATCTTCCGCTTGCTCTCGCGGAGTTCGGACGTGAGCTGTCGGTGGGTGGCCTCGCGCTCGGCCCGCTCCAGAGCCGTCTCGGTGTTCGTCGCGAGGAGTTCGAGGAAGTCGCAGTCCAACTCGTCGAACGCGCCGACCTCCGTCGCTCCCGAGACGAGGACCCCGTGTTCGCCCAGCGGCAGGATGGCTTCGCTGCGGATGTCCGAATCGGGGTTGTGGACCGGCTCTTCGTCGCGAACGTCGTCGAAGACGGCGGGGTCGCCGGTCTCGTAGACGCGCCACGCGAGGCTCTCGCCGGGTTCGAACGCGGGATGGTCCCCGACGACCGACTCGCTCTCGTCGGTCGTGGCGACGGGGTCGAGCCGTTCGGACGCCTCGTCGTAGAGCCAACCGCCAGTCAGCGGGAGTTCGAGTTCGGCTCGCGCGGTCTCGACCGCGATGTCGCAGACTTCCGGCTTGGTCTCGGCGCGCATCAGTTCCCGGGTCGCGTCGTGGAGGACTTCGAGCGTCGACTCGTACGTCTTCTGGTCGGAAACGTCGCGAGCGAATCCGAGCACCGCGTACTCTCCCTCGTAGGTGATCGGCTCCACGCTGAGTTCGCAGTGGCGGACCGCTCCGGACTTCGATTCGAGGCGGACCTCGTAGGTGTCGGGCACCTCTCGGCCCTCGCGTCGCCGGGCCGCGATGTCCGACGCCCGCTCGCGGTCGTCTGGGTGGACGATGTCGAGGGCGTTCGTCCCCTGCAGTTCGGACCGGTCGTACCCCGTGAGTTCGGAGAGGCGGTCGTTGACGAACGCGAACTCGACGCCCCGAAGGACGAATATCGCATCGTCGCTCTTCTCGACGAGGGTCTGATAGCGTTGCCTGCTCTCTGCGAGTTCGCGCTCGGAGCGTCGGCTCTCGACGGCGTTGACCACGCGGTTGGCCAGCACCGCGTACTGGTCGGTCCCCGACCGCTTCTGGAGGTAGTCGGTCACGCCCGCCGAGATGGCCTCGCTCGCGATCTCCTCGCTTCCCTTCCCCGTGAAGAGGACGAACGGCAGGCCGGGGTACTCCTCCCGGACCGCATCGAGGAGTTCGAGACCGTCGGTCACGGGCATCTCGTAGTCGCTGACGACGCAGTCGAACTCCTCGCTCGCGAGCCAGTCGAGCGCGTCTCGCGCCGAATCGACCGCGGTGACGTCGAGGACATCGCGCTCGCGTTCGAGGTACAGGCCGACGAGTTCGGCGAACTCCAGGTCGTCGTCGATGTGGAGGACCCGAATCGTCGTCGACTCCGTCTCGGTCATGCTCGTTCGATTCTCCACTGCGTTATTAAGTGTTTGCTCTCGGACGAGTTCGGCCAGCGACGAGGAGTCGGAACTCGGGCCCCGTGGTCGCCCAACCGGTCGAGGAACGCCGCCACCATTTATCCCAGCGTGGACACTACGTGTGACCATGACCCAGACCTCGCACCGGCCGTCCGAAGCGCAACCGAGACCGAAGGAGAGAGCCGAATGGTAGACGTCGCGGTCTCGCTCGGGCGACTCTTGCTCGCGTTCTTCCTCGTGTTCCTCAACGGTTTCTTCGTCGCCTCGGAGTTCGCCTACGTCCGGGTCCGCTCGACCAGCGTCGAGCAGATGGTCGACGAGGGCCGGACCGGTGCCGAGACGCTACAGGAGGCGGTCGACAACCTCGACAACTACCTCGCGGTCACCCAGCTCGGAATCACCATCGCCTCGCTGGGGCTGGGGTGGGTCGGCGAGCCCGCGGTGGCGGCGCTCATCGAGCCGTTCCTAGGGTCGGTGCTCCCCGAGAGCCTCGTCCACCTCGTCGCGTTCGCGGTCGGCTTCGGGTTCATCACGTTCCTCCACGTCGTGTTCGGCGAACTCGCGCCCAAGACCATCGCCATCGCGCAGGCCGAGCGCATCGCGGTGCTGGTCTCGCCCGCGATGAAGTTCTTCTACTACGTGTTCTACCCCGGCCTGATCGTGTTCAACGGCACCGCAAACGCCTTCACGCGGTTGCTCGGGGTTCCGCCCGCATCCGAGACCGACGAGACCCTCGAAGAGGAGGAGATACTCATGGTGCTGTCGCGGTCGGGTCGGGAGGGCCACGTTGACAAGGCGGAGGTCGAGATGATAGAGGCCGTCTTCGAACTCGACGACGTCTCGGTCCGCGAGGTCATGGTCCCGCGTCCCGACGTGGTGAGCGTCCCCGCCGACCTCCCCCTGCCCGAACTCCGGACGCTGATAATCGAGTCGGGCCACACCCGATACCCGGTCGTGGACGCGGATGACGGCACCGACGTGGTCGGCTACCTCGACGTGAAGGACGTGCTTCGAGTGGGCGAGTCGACCGACTCGGACGCCGAGGAGGCCGCCGTCTCGGCCGGGGACCTCGCGCGCGAACTGCCGGTGGTCCCCGAGACGGGTGCCGTCGACGACCTCCTGAGGGAGTTCCAGACCGAACACAGCCAGATGGCCGCGGTCATCGACGAGTGGGGGTCGTTCGAGGGTATCGTGACGATAGAGGACCTGGTCGAGCAGGTGGTCGGCGACCTCCGCGACCAGTTCGACACCGACGCGCGCGAGCCCTCAATCGAGCCGCGCGGTGACGGCTCCTACGCGGTCGACGGCGGCGTCGCCGTCTCCGATGTCAACGCCGAGCTCGACGCCGAGTTCGAGGTCGAGGACTTCGGCACAATCGGCGGGCTCGTGCTCGACCGACTCGGGCGCGCCCCCGAGGTCGGCGACCGGGTCGAGGCCGACGGCTACACCCTGGAGGTCGCGGCGGTCGATGGCGCGCGGGTCTCGGCGGTGGTCGTCCGGGAGGGGACCCCCGAGAGCGAGGCGTCGGAGTGAGCTATCGGGGCGAATCCCCCGAGTGAGCTATCGGGGCGAATCGGGGGTGCAGGTGTTCGACCGCGCTCGCCCGCGGCGAACCCGGCGGGTTCGCCGCGGGCGAGCGCGGTCTCCAACCCTCTGGTGGACGAGCGGGGTCTCCTACCGCCTGTAGCTCACCGCGATGCCCTCTCCCAGCGGAATCGCCGCGGTGTCGAACGCCTCGTCGTCCCGGACCGCCAGCAGGTACTCCGCGATACCTCGGGTATCCTCGTCGGCCCCTTCGGGGTCGCCGCCTTCCAGTATCTCCAGAATCGTCTCGAAGTCCTGAATGCCGCTCTCCATCGCGTTGTCGGCGATTATCACGCCGCCGTCGGCCACCTTCTCGGCCACCGCGTCGAGGGCGTCGGGGTAGCCGCGCTTGTGGCAGTCGACTAGCACCACGTCGAAGGGGCCGTCGTAGCGCGCTATCGTTTCGAGGGCGTCGCCGTCCTCGAAGGTCGCGCGGTCGGCGTAGCCCCCGCGGGCGAGGAACTCGCGCGCGCGTTCGAGTTCGTCGGGGTCGTGTTCGGTCAGGACGATTTCGCCGTCCTCGGGCAGGGCCTCGGCGAACCAGTAGGCCGAGTAGCCAAAGCCCGACCCGAACTCGAAGATTCTGCTGGCGTCGACCATCCGGGCGGCGAGTCGCAGGAACGCGCCGACCTCGGGGCCCACGGTTGGAAACCCGATCTCCTCGCCGTGGGCCTCCATCTCCGCGAGCGTCTCGTCGGTCTCGGTCACCATCGCGCGGACGAACCGTTCGGTCTCGTCGGGCAGTATCTCGGTCACGGTCGAGTTCTCGTGGGTCGGAGAGTTAATTGTTGGTCCGGAACCTCGACGGACGAATCAGTCGTCGCCACCCGCCAGTTCCGCCAGCGCCCCCGCCAGCACCCGCGTCGCGTCGGCGCAGTCGTCCCAGTCGGTCCACTCCCGGGGATTGTGCGAGATGCCGTCCCGCGAGGGCGCAAAAAGCAGGCCCGCGTCGGTCACGCCCGCGATGCGCTGGGTGTCGTGGGCCGCCCCGGAGTGGAGGTCCATCGTCGCGATTCCGGCGGCCTCGCCCGCGTCGTGGGCCGCGTTCCGGACTCGGTCGCTCATCGGCGATGGTTCGAGGTCGAAGGGCCGGTCGAACTCGGTCTCGACCCCGCGCTCGCGTTCGAGGCGCGCGAGGCTCCGCCGAGCGCGCCCGACGATCTCGTCCATCGACTCGTACTCGACGTCCCGGATATCGACGCCCAACTCGACTCTACCGGGCACGACGTTGGTCGCGTTCGGGGACACGTCCAGCTTTCCGACGGTCCCGACCGCGGTGTCGCTGACCGCCGCGACAACCTCGTTCGCCGCGCGTTCGATGTCGAGGACGAACTCGCTGGCGGCCGCCAGCGCGTCGGTCCGGTCGCCCATCGGGGTCGCTCCGGCGTGGTCGGCCTCCCCGCGGATGGTGGCGTCGCAGTGGGTGATGCCCGTGATGGCGGTGACCACGCCCACCGGGACCCCGGCGTCCTCCAGTCGCTCGCTCTGCTCGACGTGGAGTTCGAGCCACGCGTCCCACGCGCTCGCGTCGAGGCGGCCCTCGCCCCGGAACCCCATCGATTCGAGCGCGGATTCGAGGGTGGTTCCCTCGTCGTTCGTCAGCGCGAGCGCCTCCTCGACGCTGCGGTCGCCGACAGCGACCGACGACCCCAGGAGCCCCCCGGCGAACTGCTGGCCCTCCTCCTCGGTGAACGAGACGACCTCGACCGGGCGGGCGGGGTCGAGGTCTGCATCCTGCATCGCCCGGACGGCTTCGAGCGCCGAGTAGACCCCGAGCGGACCGTCGAAGATGCCGCCCTCCGGCACCGAGTCGAGGTGGCTACCCGCGGCCACGGGGTCGGCGTCGGGGTCGGCGCTGTCGGGGGTCCACCGCCCAGCGACGTTCCCCACGGCGTCGATTCGCACGTCGAGTCCGGCGTCCTCCAGTCGCTCGACGAAGTGCTCGCGAGCTTCGCGGTTGGCGTCGGTGCCCGTGAGGACGGTCCGGCCTCGGCCCTCCGCCGCCTCTATCGCGCCGAACTCGGCGTTGGCCTCGATGTCGGCGCGGAGTCGCTCGGTGTCGACGTGCATGCGAGACAGGACGGAAGCCGAGGTAATGAGTGTCGCGGGACCGGCAAGCACGGGGGAGTCGGGGGGAGTCGAGACCCCGGGGAGAACGTCGGACGAACGCCGGACTCCGAGGACCGTCGTCTCAGACGGACTCCGAGGATCATCGTCCCGGAGAGTCCCGGCGCGCTCGCGGGCCGGAGCCCCGCGAGCGCGCCGCCTCTCTCGGTCTCGCCGGACGTGGTCCGGAACGTCGGCGACAGGAGCGAACGCCGAGACGGGCGACCGAACCGACAGAAAGCACTTACGGGAGGCCTCCGAGCGATTTGACATGAATCGCACTGCCCTCCTCGCGGTCCTGACCCTCCTCGCGGCGGTGGCGCTCGCCACCGCCGCGGTCCCGGCGAGTTCGCCGCCGGAACCGCTCTGTTCGGTCTGCGGCGCTGACTTCGAGCGGTCGGGCGACGAACGCGGGGTCGACGCGATGGTCGCCCAGAGCACGGTCGAGGTGGCCGTCGGCGAGGACGCCACCGCGCGCTGGACCGTCCGGAACCGCCTCGCGAACGAGTCGGCCGCCGACCGGTTCCGGGAGGACCCCGGACTGCTCGACGAAGTGGTCGCCGGAGCGCTCGAACACGGCAACCCTCACGACGGCGTCTCCGACGTGTCGTCCCGGGTCGACGACGGGACGGTCGTCGTCGCGTTCGAACACGAGTCGTTCGCCGAGCGAGTCCGGGGCGACGCCCTAGTCGTGGACTACCTCCACACCCACGGCGGCCGCGAGAGCTACGTCCTCGACGCCGACCGGTTCGCGGTGGTCGGCCCGGACGGGCACGTCGTGGTCAACGACCCCGCGATGGGCCGGGTCGGCGACGGGCGCGTGACGCTGGTCCCCGACGGCGAGGGGTACGGGAGCGACCACGTCGACGACACCTACGTCGCGTTCGCGCCGGACGACGGACTCCTCGCGACCGCGGCGGTCCGGGTCGCGTTCGCCGAGCGCGCTCTGCCGGTCGTGCTGGACAACCTCGCGGTGCTGGCCCCAGCGGCGCTCGCGGTCGTCGTCGGCCTCGCCGGGTTCCGCCGAGCGCGCCGGGTCTGGTGGATTCGACGGCGAGACGCGACCCTCGCGAGCGGGGCGGTCCTCGCCGTCGGCGCGCTCGGGGTCGCCCACCCCGTCTACGCCGGGGCCGTCCCGCTGGTCAGCGGGACGGTCCCGGCGCTGTCGGCGGCGGGTGTGGTCTACGCGCTGGCGGGGGGCCTGTCGCTGTGGGTCTGCCGGACACGCACCCGGGTCCCGTGGTGGTCGCTCCTCGCGCCCGCCGTCGGCGTGGTCGCGCTCGCGGGCGTGCTGGTCGCGTCTCCCCGGCTTCCCTCCCTGACGTGGGGCGCGTCGGGCGGCCTCTGGCTCGGCGTTCCCCTCGCCGCGACGTTCCCGCTGGGGTACGCGGTCGGTCTGGGCGACCGACGCGCCGAAGTGGGCGCGCTTTCGGTGGCCGCGCTCGCGGTCGTCGCGGTGGCGGTCCTGTCGGTCTCGTTCGCGAGCGAGCCCGTGGCTGGCGGCCTAGTGACGATCATCGCGTCGGTACTGGTCGCTCTGGGCCTGCTCGCCGCCCTGCCGCTGTACCTGCTGGGCGATTCGCTGGCGCGGGTCGTCGGGACCGGCGAGTAGACTCGGCCGTCGGCGGGTTCGACGGCTATCAGGAGTCGGGTACGCGGTCACGTCGTGGCCCTCGAACGCGAAGGAGACGTTACGGTCGAGGGTCGCGCCGCTCGACGAAGCGTCGAGCGGGCGGGATTGCCGTAAACGTTTACGATAACGCGAACGCAAACGAGGGGTCGCGGGACTCGACAACTCCGTCGGCCGGTGTCCAGACCCGGTGATGACGGTGCGCAGGCGGGCATCGACGCCCAGAAGTGTCTCGCAAGCGATATTTCCCGCGACGCCGTCGGGAGCCACATGCGAGCCTACAAGTCGAAGGTCGTCACGCCGATTCGCCTCCCTGACCGCGACGAGCGCGCGGCGAATCTGGAACGGGCGGGGTACAACGCCTTCAACCTCGATTCGTCGGACGTGTTCGTCGACCTGCTGACCGACAGCGGGACCGGGACCATGAGCGACGCCCAGTGGGCCGCGCTGATGCGCGGCGACGAGGCCTACGCCGGGTCGGAGAGCTTCGCGCGACTGGAGGAAGCGGTCTCGGACGTGATGGGCTTCGAGCGACTCCTGCCCGCCCATCAGGGCCGCGGCGCGGAGAACGTCCTCTACGGCGCGCTCGTCTCGGAGGGCGACTACGTGCCCAACAACACCCACTTCGACACGACCCGGGCCCACGTCGCGAACGCCGGGGCGGAGCCAGTCGACTGCCCGGTCGAGGGCGCGCTGTCTGGCGACCGGGAGTTCGCGGGCGACCTCGACGTGGGGAAGGTCCGGGACCTCGCCGACGAGGTCGGAGCCGACCGGATTCCCGCGGTCGTGGTCACGATAACGAACAACTCGCTGGCGGGCCAGCCCGTCAGCGTCGAGAACCTTCGGGCCGCGCGCGAGGTCGCCGACGAACTCGACGCGACGTTCGTCGTCGACGCCTGCCGGTTCGCCGAGAACGCCTACTTCGTCCGGGAGCGCGAGGAGGAGTTCGCCGACGCGTCGGTCGCCGAGGTGGCCCGCGAACAGCTCTCGTACGCCGACGCGGTCGTGATGTCGGGCAAGAAGGACGGGCTGGTCAACGTCGGCGGATTCGTCGGGCTACGGGACGACCCCGAACTCGACGACCTCTTCGAGCGCGCCCGCGAGCGGGCCATCCTCTACGAGGGGTTCACGACCTACGGCGGGATGGCGGGCCGGGACCTCGCGGCGATGGCGGTCGGCCTCCGCGAGGCGGTCGAGGAGCGATACGTCGCCGACCGCGTGGCGCAGGTCCGGCGACTCGGCGAGCTGCTCGCCGACCGCGGCGTGCCGGTCCACCGACCGACCGGCGGCCACGCGGTGTACGTCGACGCCGACGCCTTCCTCCCCGAGATTCCCCGCGAGGAGTTCCCCGGGCAGGCGCTGGTCTGCGAACTCTACCGCGAAGGCGGCGTACGCGCGGTCGAACTCGGGAGCTTCGCGTTCCCCGATTCGGACCGGCCCGAACTCGTCCGGCTCGCGCTCCCTCGCCGGACCTACGGCGCAGACCACCTCGAACACGTCGCCGAGACGTTCGAAAAAGTCGCCGAGCGCAGGGACGCGGGCGAAATCTCGGGACTCGAAATCGTCGAGGAGCCCGAGATGGCCGAACTCCGCCACTTCAGCGCGGAGCTCCGGCCGGTCGGGGAGTAGGTTCGACGGCCGAGCGCGGCGGCCGCGGCCGCCGCGCTCGGCGACCCGAACCACGGGAATCGGCCGGTGACACCAACCACCGGAAACGCCCGGTGACACCAGCCACCGGAAACGCCCGGTGACACCCTCCACCGCGGGTGGGAATGAAAGGGGCCGCCCGCTCGCGCTTGCGTGGTCGTCTGGCCGACCCCTATCCGCGCGCGGTTTGCGCGGATATGTCGGCCAGCGACCGCGAGCGGGCGGGGGCTTTCTAAGCGTTCACGACGGCGACTGCTCTCGTTCGTAGCGAGCGGGCGGGGGCTTTCTAAGCGTTCACGACGGCGACTGCTCTCGTTCGTAGCGAGCGGGCGGGGGCTTTCTAAGCGTTCACGACGGCGACTGCTCTCATTCGTAGCGAGCGGGCGGGGGCTTTCTAAACGCTCTCAGTCGAATTCCCTCAGGTTCGTCTCGGTGAGGCTGTCCGAACGTTCATCACCTCGATTCACTCGACCGCAGATAGCGCGACGCTACGAACTCACACCCCCTCGACCGTTTCCCGATACGCCCGGACGTGCGAGAGCGCCGACCCGACCGCGGCGACGGCTTCGCCGTCGACCTCGGCCTCCATCTCGCGGATGTCGTGGGTCAGCCGGGCGAGTCTGCCGTGGTCCGGACCGCGGTCGGCGTCGGCCGCCGACCGGAGCCGTTCGGCGATGTCTCCGAGTCGCTCGGTCGCCTCGTCGTCGGCGGCGTTCTCGCCCGCGGCGTCGAGTCTGTCGGCCGCTTCCCGGAGATCGTCGCGATCTCGTTCGCTCATGGGGAGGAGTAGCACGGACGAGCGGAAATGGTTTCCGCCGGAACGCGTCGTCGACCCCCCGGGGGTTGGGAGGGTATTGGCGGTCGACGGAAATCTTGATGTACGAGCAGTGGGTACGGTGGGGTGAGGCCCGGAAATCGGGCATGGTTTCAGCAGAACCCTTGTGGGATTGAAGCAGGTACTCGCCTGTACTTACCGAATCCATTTCGGTGTGTTTCAGCAGAACCCTTGTGGGATTGAAGCGTCGATAGCCGTCGCGACCACCGACCGCTCACCGCACGTTTCAGCAGAACCCTTGTGGGATTGAAGCAACACTCATCACGTAATGGTCCGTGCTACGCGCTGGCGTTTCAGCAGAACCCTTGTGGGATTGAAGCGACGTGAACGACCTCCCCTCGAGCGCACTGGGCGAGGTTTCAGCAGAACCCTTGTGGGATTGAAGCACTCGACAGTCGGTGTTCGTCAAGCGCGTTTTCGTGTTTCAGCAGAACCCTTGTGGGATTGAAGCAGACTGGCGTGGTGCCCGTGGACACGTCCAATTCAACGTTTCAGCAGAACCCTTGTGGGATTGAAGCCGCCACGTCTTCGCTGGGGACCCCGAGACGCCGCCGTTTCAGCAGAACCCTTGTGGGATTGAAGCAGCTGATAATTTAGCCGCTGTTGTAACATGGGTGGTTTCAGCAGAACCCTTGTGGGATTGAAGCACGCTCGCCAGCGTCGGTTATCCGGTAGTTCTTCTTGTTTCAGCAGAACCCTTGTGGGATTGAAGCCTCGACATCTAGGTAGGTCTCGGACCACTCGGGGCGGTTTCAGCAGAACCCTTGTGGGATTGAAGCCACTCGCCGCGGTCGTCCTCGTGGTCGTCGGTGTCGGGTTTCAGCAGAACCCTTGTGGGATTGAAGCCGGCATTTCAGGTCTCCTCCGTAGCGATTATCTGCAGTTTCAGCAGAACCCTTGTGGGATTGAAGCGTGAGCATGACCGTGTCTGTGCGGAGTGTAACGAGGGTTTCAGCAGAACCCTTGTGGGATTGAAGCGTCGAGTCGCTACGGAAACGACCGGGGATCTCGGCGGTTTCAGCAGAACCCTTGTGGGATTGAAGCTTGGGTGACGGTGCGAACCTCGGCGTTGTCGCCCGGGTTTCAGCAGAACCCTTGTGGGATTGAAGCGAATAAGCTCCTAGAAATCTGGCAAAACAATCAAGAGTTTCAGCAGAACCCTTGTGGGATTGAAGCGTCAGCGATCCCCGAGACGAGGATGGAGATCGACGAGTTTCAGCAGAACCCTTGTGGGATTGAAGCCTGGTTTACATTGATATTGACTTTCATCGCTCTAGCGTTTCAGCAGAACCCTTGTGGGATTGAAGCTTACAGTATTGATTACGCGCGTATTTGCTTTTAATGGTTTCAGCAGAACCCTTGTGGGATTGAAGCCAATTTGTTTGCCCGGTATTAGGATTTATAGATAGTTTCAGCAGAACCCTTGTGGGATTGAAGCAGGTAGCATTAATGCGCTTACAAGTGCTAGCATTGTTTCAGCAGAACCCTTGTGGGATTGAAGCTCGGTGACGAGCGCGTATTCCCACTCGCGGCCGTCGAGTTTCAGCAGAACCCTTGTGGGATTGAAGCTTTCTTTCCTGGCATCGTCACACCTTGAGGTCCTTGTTTCAGCAGAACCCTTGTGGGATTGAAGCTCGGACAGTCACGCCGAGAGGTCGGTCGGGGAGTCGGACCAGATGTTTCAGCAGAACCCTTGTGGGATTGAAGCGGGATGTCGATCACCGAGGCCTCGTCGAGGATGTCGTTTCAGCAGAACCCTTGTGGGATTGAAGCGTCCTGCGGTGGACGATGGACGACGACCGGTACGCGTTTCAGCAGAACCCTTGTGGGATTGAAGCCCCGGTCGCACTACTACGAACGTCTCAATCTCGTCGCGTTTCAGCAGAACCCTTGTGGGATTGAAGCTGCGTGGCGTCCACGGCGCCCTCGGCCGCGTCCTGGTTTCAGCAGAACCCTTGTGGGATTGAAGCAGCAGGAACCGCATGAACGGACCGAACAGGCCGCCGAGTTTCAGCAGAACCCTTGTGGGATTGAAGCAAGCTGAAGCTCCCCGACGACCGGGACCGGATGAAGAGTTTCAGCAGAACCCTTGTGGGATTGAAGCAACTTCTCGGACCTCACGCTCAGCATCAAGTGGGGCGTTTCAGCAGAACCCTTGTGGGATTGAAGCCTCGGCCGCCTCGGTCGCGACCAGCGGGTCAGCGAGTTTCAGCAGAACCCTTGTGGGATTGAAGCGGAACGTGACGGCCTACGCTCCCGATACCAGCGACGGGTTTCAGCAGAACCCTTGTGGGATTGAAGCCTCGGCCGCCTCGGTCGCGACCAGCGGGTCAGCGAGTTTCAGCAGAACCCTTGTGGGATTGAAGCGGAACGTGACGGCCTACGCTCCCGATACCAGCGACGGGTTTCAGCAGAACCCTTGTGGGATTGAAGCCGTCGAGCGCTCGCAGAGCTTCAGCAAACCGTCGAGGAGTTTCAGCAGAACCCTTGTGGGATTGAAGCGGCAAGCGACTGTTGGACCTCCCGGTCGATATCATTGTTTCAGCAGAACCCTTGTGGGATTGAAGCTATTGCAATGCAAGACGCAGCAGCCGACGACGTTGTTTCAGCAGAACCCTTGTGGGATTGAAGCTATTGGTAGCCTCTTTAGTTACTGGTTTAGTATCAGTGTTTCAGCAGAACCCTTGTGGGATTGAAGCTGCGTGAGGAACGCCTCGGTATCGCCGCCCGAGGCGGTTTCAGCAGAACCCTTGTGGGATTGAAGCTATTGCAATGCAAGACGCAGCAGCCGACGACGTTGTTTCAGCAGAACCCTTGTGGGATTGAAGCTATTGGTAGCCTCTTTAGTTACTGGTTTAGTATCAGTGTTTCAGCAGAACCCTTGTGGGATTGAAGCTGCGTGAGGAACGCCTCGGTATCGCCGCCCGAGGCGGTTTCAGCAGAACCCTTGTGGGATTGAAGCTATCGGGACTGATACGTGGGAATGGGAATAGAGACCGTTTCACCAGAATCCGTGTGGAATTGAAGCACGACGAGAAGGTCGGCGTCTGAATTCGGCAGTCTGTGGTCGAGAGAGCAGTTCTGTTCGGTGACTGGTCCCCTCTCGGTTCCCTCGTTTCGATGATACGGTCGAGACAATTTCGGCAGGGCCTCGAATTCGGCTTCGGACCATGCACACACTTCGGCTACGTACTCACGTCGTGAGAACGGAAAGCGAACAGGAAGACGAGTTGCCTTCTCGTCAATCTTTTTGAGGTGTGGCTCCGTTCTCCCGGCCATGGAGTACACGACGCTCGGAGAGACGGGGCTCAAAGTGAGTCGAATCTGCCTCGGGTGCATGAGTTTCGGGTCGAGCGACTGGCGCGAATGGGTGCTGGAAGAGGAGGAGAGCCGACCGATCATCGAACGCGCCATCGACCTCGGCATCAACTTCTTCGACACCGCGAACATGTACTCGCAGGGCGAATCCGAGCGTATCCTCGGGAACGTCCTCGCCGACTACGACCGCGATTGGCCGGTCGTCGCGACGAAGGTGTACCACCGGATGGGCGAGGACAACCCCAACGCCCGTGGACTCTCCCGAAAGGCCATCGAGCAGGAACTCGAAAACTCGCTCGACCGCCTCGGGATGGACACCGTCGACCTCTATCAGATACACCGCTGGGACGACGAGACGCCCATCGAGGAGACACTGCGCGCGCTCGACGACGCGGTCCGCCGAGGACAGGTCCGGTACATCGGTGCCTCGTCGATGTGGGCCCACCAGTTCGCCGAGGCGCTCTACACCTCCGAGCGAATCGGACTCGACCGGTTCGTCTCGATGCAGAACCACTACAACCTCGCCTACCGCGAGGAAGAGCGCGAGATGCTCCCGCTCTGCGAGAAGGAGGGCATCGGCGTGATGCCGTGGAGTCCGCTCGCCCGTGGGTATCTCACCCGTCCGCACGAGGAGTTCCTCGAAACGGTCCGCGGCGAGTTCATGGACGAAGACGAGTCCATGTCGAGTCGAGTCGCCGCCTACCGCTCGAACGGGGGCGACGAGGTCAACGAGCGCGTCGAAGAGTTGGCGGTGGAGAAGGGAGTGACGATGGCCCAGATCGCGCTCGCGTGGCTCCTCCACCGAGACGAGGTCGACGCGCCCATCGTCGGGACGACCAGCGTCGAGCATCTGGAGGACGCGGTCGAAGCGCTCGAAATCGACCTCTCGGACAGCGAACTGGAGTATCTGGAGGAGCCGTACGGACCGGTGGAGATCGAGGGTCACGAGTGACGGCTTCCGAAGAATCGCCGATAGCTGTCCCGTCCTGAGTCGTGACCGGCGAGTTCTGAGCGCCCGCCGACAGCTCCGACTCCGCCGGACGGGTACTCCGCCCGACGAGCACTCTCCCCGACGGTCACTCCCCCGACCTCGTCGGCGAGTCCGGCCCACCGTCAGAACCGAACGCGGTCGCAGAGGCGACCGCGTCCGTCGCGACAGCCTCGGGGACTTCGCCGGGCGCGAACGCCGCGCGCTCGTAGGTCTCCGTGAGTTGCTTCAGCGTCCGCAATCGCTCGTCGGGGAGACCGGCGGCCCGACACGCGTCGTAGAACTCCCAGTGAGTTCGACCGCTGGAATCGAGCGGTCCCGCCACCGGTCGGCTACCACGGCTCAGCAGGTGGCGGACGGCAACGTAAGCGGCGACGACGGCGGCGTCAAACTCGTCGGCTTCGAGTGCTACGGTCGCCGAGTCGAACAGCGACTCTGGGGAGGGTCGGCCGGTATCCGCGATTGCGTTCGCCTGGGCGTCCGCGTCGGTCTCGCGGTCGGACCGTTCGGCTTCGTCGGCGCGGAATCGCCAGACGAACGCGCCGAGGATGGTGACGCCGAGTAGTCCGACGACGCCCAGTCCCAACTGCTCGGCGGAGAATGCCGAATCGTTCGCGTCGAAGGTCGCGGTCGCGCTCGCCCGCGCCGGGCCGAGGTTCCCGTCGGACGGCGAGTACGCCGCGACGACCTCGGCAGACGAGTCGGCAGAGACCGACCCCTTCGAAACGGTCGCGGTCGTCGCGTACTCGCCCGTCGCGTTCGTAGTGGCGTTCCCGATGGTCCGGCCGTCGACGCGAAGGTCGACCGTCCGGTTCGCGAGCGGGTCGCCGTCCTCGGTCGCCAGCCGACCCGCGACGTAGACGGTCTCGTTGAACGTCCGAACCTCGGTCGTCGACAGCGAGGTCCGGGTCTCCTCGACGGTGACCGCCGCCGTTCCGTTCGCCCCGGCGAGCGCGACCGGGCCGTCGGCCCGGGACGTCGCAGTATCGAGCGCCAGACCGACGTCGACCCGCCGGTCTCCGGGCGAGACGTTCGCCGGGAACCGTCCTGCGGCGTCGAACGAGCCGTCCTCGGCGGTTCGGACCTGCGCAATCGGGACACCGTCGACCGTCACCGCGAGCGGCACGTCGGGAGCGCCGACGCCGTCGCCCGCGACGCTCCCCTCGACGGACAGCGTATCGTTGTACCCGACCGGCGACGACGCGTCGGCTATCGTCACGTTCGGCTCGACCCGCCGAATCTCGAATCGGGCCGTCGCGTCGTCGCGCACGTAGACCGACTCGTTCGCGGGCAGGAACTCGACCGTCCGCGCGCGCTCGCCCGCCGGGGCGAGCGTGGGCCGGTACGCGACCTCGAACCGACCGTCCCCGTCGGTCGTCGCGTCGAGCGTCCGGTTGCCGACCCGGAGAGTCACGTTCTCGTCGGCGACCGGGTCGCCGTCGGCCGTCTGCAGGCGACCGTCGAGCGGGACGGGGTCGACGAACGACCCGACCGGTTCCGTCGCCTCGACCGACAGTTCGGTCCGGACGAGCGTCCGGTTTCGGACGGTCAGTTGCGTTCGGGTAACGTTCGACCGCACCTCGCTGATCGACCGGGTGGCGTTCCGGCGCTCGCCCTCGTCCAGCGACTCCATGTCGGCGTAGCTCTCGTCGAGTCGGGACGCGGTCCGGTTCACCTCGGCGGCTCGGCGTTCGAGTTCGTGGGCGAGTCGCCGGGTCCGGAGGGTCTCGTTCTCCTCGCGGGCCTCGCGGTAGTCCTCGTGGGTCCGTTGGTACAGTCGGGCCTCGGCGAAGAACTCCCGCTGGAGTTGCCCGGTGGCGTCGAGCGGGTCGCCCTCGATTCGGCCGCTCTCGGGCTCGCCCTCGTTCGACACCTCTGCGTACTGGTCGGCCAGTTCGGCGTACTCTGAGTTGTCGTCGATGAGTTCGCTCGCGCGCTCGCGGTCCTCTCGACTCACGTCGGCGCTCTCGGCGAGGCGTTCCGACAGTTCTCTGGACATCCACACTTGCGCGTCGCTGACGCTGTCCCTCTCGTCGACCTCGTCCGGGTTCCGGTGGGCGACCGAGGTCTCGTTCCCCTCGGGAGGGTCGTCCCGTTCGGCGTCCGAGATGCCAGCGTTGTCGGCGATTTCCACGTCTGGGACCGCACTCCCAGCGCTCGCTCCGAAGACGATAGGCCCGGCGGTCGCTACCAGGACGAACAGAACGAGGGTTATCCGGCCGGTCGGTCCCCACTCCCCCAAGTCACATCGACCAGTACTCTTGCCTCGGTAATACGTTTGGTGGAGGCTCCGCGAGAACGAGTAGCACAGGTCCGGTACCCGCGTCGTTCGCCCCCGACTACCAGTAGCTTGAACTACGGGAACGTCGTCTCCAGCGCCATGGAAGCGACGCGGCGCTACTGGGGGGAGGCGGGGGTTGCCGTCGTTCTCGCCGGTTCGGCGGTTCTGTTCGGCCGCGCCGTCCTGCTGGTCGGCGCGGCCGGAGTCGCCGGTTGGCTGGTCGCGCGCCAGTACCTGTTCGTGCGGGCGGTCTCGAACGCGGCCGAGGACCTTTCGGTCACCCAGTCGGTAGCGAGGGACGCGACCAGCGTCGGCGACGATCTGGAGGTCGTCCTCGGCGCGGAGTTGCATCGCCCGGCCCCGGTCGGAATCGAACTCGAAGCGGACCTCCCGGTCGGGGTCGAAGTGAGCGGGGGAGACGACGAAGGTGCCAGTGACGAGGACCCCGACAGCGACGCTCGCGGACCGCGAGCGTCGCTGTCGGTCGGCGAGCGTTCGGCGCGGACGACGTTCGCAGTTCGCTGTCGGGTAGCCGGGGACTTCCAGTTCGGCCGAGCGACGGTCACCGCGACCGACGCCACCGGACGGTTCCGGGCGGTGTTCCCCGCGGGGCCCGAGCCCCGCGTGAGCGCGAGCCCGCGCGGGCCGACGAACGTCCACGTCGGAGTCGGCGGCGACTCGGTGGAAGCGCCCTACGGCGAGTACGCCAGTAGCGACAACGGGTCCGGTCTCGACCCGGACGACATCAGGGCCTACGTCCCCGGTCACGAGGTGCGACAGATCGACTGGAACGCGACGGCCCGTCTCGGGTTCCCCCACGTCCGGGAGTTCGAGGCCACCACCGAGCGCCGGACCGCCCTCCTCGTGGACTGCCGAGCGTCGATGGCCACCGGTCCCGACGGGGAGACCGCGTTCGACTACGCCAGACAGATCGCGCTCGCCGTCGTCGGTCACGCTCGCGATAGCAACGAGCCGGTGAACGTGTACGCGGTCGGCGAGGCGGGCCTGCTCCGGGACGGGTCACCGTCCACCGTGGGCGGGAACTACGCGGTACTCGAACGCTGGCTTCGGGCGCTCGAACCGGGGCCCGAGCGGTCTCGCGCGTCCGGCGGCGAGAGCGAAGTCGGAAGCGCGAGTGAAGCCGGAACCGGGAGTGGAGTCGGAAACGCGAGTGAAGCCGGGACCGGGAGTGGAGTCGGACGCGGTGCGGCGCACTCGCCAGCCGCCGCTCGGCGTCGCTCGCGGCGGCTGAGCGACGACCGAACGGCGTTCGCCGCTCGGCTGGAACCGTTCTTCGCCGACGCAGACCCCTACGTCGAGCGCGTGGCCGACGACCCGCTCTACCGCACCGCCAAGACCCGTCTCGAACGGTTGCGGGGCAACGTGACGACGGTGGTGCTGACCGACGACTCGCGCCGGGCCGAGGTCCTCCAGACGGTGAAAGTCGCGCGCCGGTACGACGACCACGTCGTGGTGTTCCTGACGCCGAGGGCGCTGTTCGACCGCGGGTCGGCCGACCTCGAATCGACATACGACCGGTACGTCGACTTCGAGCTGTTCCGGCGTGAACTCGCGGAACTCGACGGCGTCTCGGCGTTCGAGGTCGCTCCCGGCGACCGGCTGGACGCCCTGATGGCCGCGAACGAGACCGGGCCGCGAACGGGGGAAGCCACGAGAGCGAGCGCGCGAGCGGGAGCGAGTGAGTGACGATGGCGGCCGAACCGGAATCCGGCTTCGCTACCGACCGGACCCGACTCGGCGGGGCGAGCGCGCTGGTCGCGACGGCCGCGCTCATCAGCTTCGCGGGCGAGCAGTGGGTCGCGGTCGTCGGTGCGCTCGCAGTCCCGGTCGCGTGGTACCTCGCCGGGCCGACGTACGCGTTCGCCGTCGGTCACCTCGCGCTCGTGGCGGTGCTACCGGAGAGGGCCATCGTCTCGACCGTCGACCTCGCCCGCGCAGGCGCGGTCGAGGCCGGGCTGGTGGGCGTTCTGGTCGCGACGGTCCGGCCCGTCGGCCCCCGCCGCTCGACGCCGGGGGCCTCCGTCGGGCTACTCGTCGTCCTCGCGTGGATACTTGCTGGCGGCGTCCTCGCGTGGGCGAGCGCGAGGCCGCTTCTCGAAATCCCGACCGCCGCGGGTCTGGTAGTGGCGCTGGCGGCGTTCACAACGTACGGACTGCATCGCTACCGCCTCGTCTCGCTCGGACTCGCGGGTGAGACCGATGAGTAGCGACGGCCTCGAATCCGCCGACGGCCCCGGTTCCGGCGGCCGCGAGTCCGAGGGCGACGGCGCGGGGTCCGAAACCGCATCGGACCTCGCCGCTCAGGTCGAGATGCTGGTCGAGGAGAACCGACGGCTCCGCGAGGAGACCGTCCGCGCCCACCAGGCCTCCTACCGGCGGACCGCGCTCGGGATGTTCGCCGTCGGTGCGTTGGCGGCGCTGGCAGCGGTCGCGTTCCCCGACTCGCGGAACGTCCTGTTCGCGCTCGGTGGCACGGGGCTGTTCGCCGGGGTGATGACCTACTACCTCACCGCCGAGCGGTTCGTCGCCGCCGAGACCGGCGAGCGAGTCTACGCCGCGCTCGCGGCGACCGGCGCGGAACTCGTCGCCGAACTCGGCCTGCAGGACGACCGGGTGTACGTGCCGGGACGAACGACCGACGAGGAGGTCGCCGACGTTCGCCTGTTCGTCCCCAACCGCTCGGAGTTCGCCGTTCCGGACGCCGAGTCGCTGGACTCGCTGTTCGTCGTGACCGAGCGCGGCCGGGAGCGCGGCGTCGCCCTGACGCCGACCGGCGGCGGGCTCTATCGAGCGTTCGAATCCGCGATGGTCGAGGAGGCCGCCACGCATCCGGCCGACCTCGGGGCGCAGTTGGCCGACGCGCTCGTGGAGGGGTTCGAACTCGCCGAAAGCGCGAGAGCCGACGCCGACCCGGACGGCCGACGGGTCACGGTCGAAGTCTCGGGGGCCGTCTACGGCCCGGTCGACCGGTTCGACCACCCCGTCGCGTCCCTATTCGGGGTGGGGATGGCCGCGGCCCTCGACGCGCCGGTGTCGCTCGACGTGACGCCCGCGGAGAACGGCCCGGCCGACTACTTCGTCACCTGCGAGTGGGACGATGTCGAACCGACGGACGAGGACGCCGAATCCGCGGGCGGAGAACGGGAGTAGAGAGCCGAGGCGCGGGGCCAGTCACGAGTCCTCACGTCCAGACGCCGCCGCATTCTCGGCTCCGGCCATCGAACCGTCGCCGTCCGGGGGGTCGACGCTGGTCAGCACCTCGTCGAGCACGTCGTGGACGGAGACGTCGCTCAACTCGGCTTCCGCGCTGGTCACGAGTCGGTGGGCGAGGGCCGGGCGGGCGAGCGCCTTCACGTCGTCGGGGGTGGCGTACTCCCGGCCGCGGAGCGCCGCGCGCGCCTTCGTCGCGTCGAGCAGGAACAGGGCCGCCCGAGGCGACGCACCGTACTCTAGGTCGGGCGTCTCGCGCGTCGCGTTCACGAGGTCCCGCAGGTACCGCTTGACGGCCGGGTCGACGTGGACCGCGGCGACGACCTCCCGCGCGTCGAGAATCTGTCCGGCGGTGACGACCTGCGAGACGTCCTCGGGCCCGAGTTCGGGCCGGTCGTCGAACCGGTCGAGGAGCGCGAGTTCCTCGTCCTCGTCGGGCATCCCGACGGTGAACTTGAACTGGAAGCGGTCGCGCTGGGCGACGGGGAGTTCGTAGGTCCCCTCCATCTCGATGGGGTTCTGGGTCGCGACGACGAAGAAGGGGTCCGGGAGCCGGAGGGTATCGCCGTCGATAGTGACCGCGTTCTCCTGCATGGCTTCGAGCAGGGCCGACTGGGTCTTGGGCGTCGCGCGGTTGATTTCGTCGACGACGACGACGTTCGCGAACACCGGCCCGCGCTGGAGTTCGAACTCCCCGGTCGTCTCGCGGTAGATATGGGTCCCCGTGATGTCGGCCGGAAGAACGTCCGGGGTCATCTGGACGCGGTTCGCGTCCAGCCCCGTCGCCGCCGCGAACAGGCGGGCGATGGTCGTCTTCGCCACGCCGGGGACGCCCTCCACGAGGACGTGACCGCCCGTCAACAGCGAGATTGTCAGCGTCTCCAGCACCGACTCGTTGCCGACCAGTACGGTCTGTATCTCCTCTCGAAGGTCCTCGTAGACGGCGGCGGGTTCGGTCATCGTCGTCGGTGACGACGCCGAGCCGGATAACTCGAACGGGCGTTCGCACTCGAACGGGCGTTCGCGCCCGCGGCGCGGGCGCGAACGCTCATCGCTCGCGGCGGCGCTCGACCGCCGAGACGACCCGTTCGATGCGCTCGCGATCCCAGTCGGGGTGGCGACGTTCGAGGGAGTCGGCCAGTTCCGACCGGGGGGACGGGCGTCGTCGACCAGCGCGGTCGGCTCGCGGTGCGAGCCGACCGCGCGCCGGGCCCACGCCGCCAGCGCGCCCACCGCGAGGAGGCCGAGACCGAACTGGGCGAGGGGCGACCCCCGGACGACGAGGACCGCGAGCGCGAGCGGCGGGAGCGACCCGGTGTGCGAGTGGTCGAGCACGACCGTGCCGTGCTGGGCGAGGAGCGCCCGGACGAACGCCCGGTTGCCGGGCCGGTCGAGCATCGCGTTGATGAACGCGCTGGAGTCGCCGACCACCACGACCCGGCCGTCGCCGACCGACTCGACCGTCGCCACGGTCCGGTTGTCGAGGGTCTCGTTCTGGCCGAACTCGCCGTCCCGGTCGGCGTCGACGTAGGCGTGCTCGGAGGTCTCGACCAGCGGGGTCGCGTCGGCAGGGTCGACCGCAGTCCCGTGGTTGAGCGTCACCGACTCGACGCCCGCGACGAACGGGTGGCCCTCGACCGGGGTCGCGACCGGCATCGCCGAGGACCGGTAGTTCGACCGAACGTCGTACAGCGGCCGCCCGTCCAGTCGGGCCGACGCGCCGACGCTGCGGAGGAGGTCGTTCGAGTGGGGCCCGTAGTCGTCGGCGACGACGAGGGTGCCCCCGCGCTCGACGAAGTCGGTCACGCGGGCGAGTTCCGTCGGCCGATAGCGCTGGTCGGGCGACAGGACGAACGCCACCGCGTCGTCGGCGGGGACCGACGAGTAGGTCGCGGTGTCGTGGGCGAGTTCGACCCGCGTGCCGGTGTCGTCGGCCACCGAGCGGAGGTCGGTCGTCCCGTCCCACTCGTCGTTGTACGGACCGTACGACGCCGAGGACGTGGCCCCGGCTACCGCCACGCCGACGACGACCGCCAGCGTCAGCCCGGCCAACACGACGTGCGGAATCGCGAGCCCGTCTCCCCTCATTCCGACCGGTCTACGACGGGGGACGCATAGAAACGTTCGCATCGTTGCGCTCCGTTCCGGCCGGATGTTTCCCCTCGGCCGAGCACGTCCCGCGCCGCGGCGAGCGCATTCGGGCGTCACCTTCTACTGTGGCCCCGGCGTACACGGGACGATGGCGATGCGACGACCCCGCCGGTTCGTCTACGGACAGGTGGCGTGGATGCTGGGGACCGTGCTGGCGCTGGCGGCGCTCGGGGAGCCGTCGCTGGAGACGTTCTTCATCGGGTCGCTCGTCGGCTTCCTCGTGCTCGCGGAGCTGACCGCGCCGGTCAACGTCGCCCCGAGGTGGCGGTCCCGGCTGAAGTGGGTCGCGCTCGCGGGGGTGCTCGGGTTCGGCGTGCTGATGGTTCGGCGCGTCCTCGAATTCCTCCCCGAGGGGCTGCTGTGAGCCCGGTCGGACGGCCTCGCGAAGAGTTCAAAGGTTCCGCTTATTTTTAGTCTTCGGCGGCGAACAGGTGGACACCATGGTGAGCCGACGCGAGCTGAAACTGCTCCTGCCGCGGCCGGTCCGCCGGTTCCCGGCCGACCTGACGGTGGTCGTCGGACTCGTCGCGGCGGCCCTGCTCGCGGTCTGGCTCCCGGTCGTCCGGGAGTCGTGGCTCCGCGCGGTACTCGGGGGGGTGTTCGTCCTCTTCGTTCCCGGGTACGCGGTCGTCGCCGCGCTCTTCCCCGAATCGAGCGAGTCGGGGACCGACGAGTCCGAGCCCGCCGACGACCGGGGGCCGACCGCCCACTGGCCGCGGTCGAGCGCTGGCCTCACCCTCGCCGAGCGCGGCCTGTTCTCGGTTGGGGCGAGCCTGCTGGTCGTGCCCCTCCTCGCGCTGGTGATAAACTTCGCGCCCGTGGACATCACTCGCGAGTCGCTGCTGTTCTCGGTCGGCGGGTTCGCGCTGGCGATGGCGGCAGTCGCGGCGGCCCGCCGATGGCGACTCCCGGCCGAACGCCGGTTCCGGGTTCCGTATGGGGAGTGGGCCGCGGGAATCAGCGCCGAACGACTCGCGGGGAGTTCGACGCTCGATACCGCGTTGAACGTCGTACTCGTCGTCTCCGTGCTCGTCGCGGTCGGCGGCGGCGTGTACGCGGTACTCGGCCCGCAGGAGAGCCAGACGTTCACCGAGTTCTACCTCCTCGGCGAGAACGAGACCGGCGAACTGGCGGCCGACGGCTACCCCGAGACGATAGCGCGGGGCGAGAACGCGACGGTCGTCGTCGGAATCGGCAACCACGAGCACCGGGACGTCGAGTACTCGGTCGTCGTCCAGTTACAGCAGGTTCGGGAAACGAACGACTCGTCGACCGTGACCGACTCGCGAGAACTCGACCGGTTCCGGGCGGCCGTCGGCGACAACGAGACCGTCCACCGTCGCCACGAGTTCGCACCGGGGACCACCGGCGAGCGACTCCGACTCCAGTACCTGCTCTACGTCGACGAACCGCCCGAAGACCCGAGCGCCGGGAACGCATATCGGAGCGTCCACGTCTGGGTGAACGTCACCGAGCAGTAACGACGCATACCGGACCCCACATGCGCGTTTCGTCGATTCGAACGGCGGGAACCGCCAGCCGGAACCGCGACCGGACGGCGAGGTCGTTTCACCGGCGTTCCGGCCGTTTCGCTACCGTTCCGGCCGTTTCGACGGTCGGGGAGAGACCAGACCGGAATTATCGGCTCGATGCGTCCGACCGGCGTTTCGACGCTCGACTTCCATCGGCTGTTTACGCGTGATACGGGGCTTCTAACTATACATCAGGATAGCAATAGGGGGTCCGATGGGGAGTACGAACGAGTACACGGAAAACGAACACCGACTGGAAGCGATACCGACGGGAGAGAAGGTATCGCCCGCTCTCAGTATCATCGCCCACGAACTCGACCTGGGGACGGTGGCCCGGACCCTGTTGCGGGCGAACGAACACGGGGTCTTCTCCTTCGTCGTTGTTCCGGAGACCGACTACTCCCTGATCGGTCGGCTCGCCGAGAAGTTAGGCTCGGTCGTCCTCGAACTCGAGTTCGAGGACGATTCGCCGGTCGATACCGTCGAGCGGGTCGCGCGGGCGTACGGCTTTCCGGCGATGCTCTACGTCGACTCTCCCGGCGTCCGCGTTGATACGTCACGATTCGAGGAGGCCGCCGAAGCGACCGACAGCTACACCGCCGCAGCTCCGCTGGTCGACGAACCGTCGCGCGAATCGGTCGACACCGTCGCGGCCATCCCCGCGTACAACGAGGAGGACACCGTCGGGTCGGTCGTCGAGCGAGCCCGCCCGCACGTCGACGAGGTGGTGGTCGTCGACGACGGGAGCACCGACGAGACGGTCGCCGCGGCCGAGCGGGCGGGCGCGACCGTCGTGGAGCACGGGACGAACCGCGGGTACGGAGCGACGTTGCAGACCGCGTTCGAGGCCGCCGACGACCGAAACGCCGACGCGCTCGTGACCCTCGACGGCGACGGCCAGCACGACCCCGAGGACATCCCGAAACTGCTCGCGCGACAGCGAGAGACCGACGCGAACGTCGTTGTCGGGAGCCGGTTCCGCGGTGACGCGAACGCTCACGTCCCCCGGTATCGGCGGTTCGGCCTGTTCGTCATCAACGTCCTCACGAACCTCTCGATGGGCGCGTTCCCCTTCAGGTCGTGGGTCTCGGACACCCAGAGCGGGTTCCGGGCGTTCGACGCCCGCGCCATCGAGAGCCTCGCGGGCGACGGGACGCTCGGCGACGACATGGGAGCCAGCACCGACATCCTCTATCACGCGCGACGGAACGGCTACGCCGTCGAGGAGGTCGGGACCACCATCCGCTACGACGGCGATGAGACGAGCACGCAGAACCCGATATCCCACGGCCTGTCGGTCGTGAGCAACATCCTGCGGACCGTCGAGCGCGAGCGGCCGCTGACCTTCGTCGGACTCCCGGGAATCGCGGCCGTGACGGTCGGCATGGGCTTCGGCTACTGGGGGGTCGTCAACTACGTGCAGACGGGGACGTTCCCGACGGGAATCGTGCTGATCTGCCTGTTCAGCACGTTTCTCGGGTCTCTACTCTCGTTTGCGGGCGTCATCCTCCATTCGATACAGACCCACGTCGGACCGCCGGGAGACGGGTCGGTGGGGAGGTGAGCCGAGATGGGTAACGACTCACAGGCGGGACCGACGGAGGACGGACGGAAAGTCACAGACCGGATGCACGTACTCGGGCTCACGAACATGCGGGTCGACGAGATGCGAGAACCGTTCGAGGAGTTAGGCCGTCGCGGGACTCTCGTGACTATCGACCCTGACGACGGGGTTCGGGCCTACCTGTCGGCGTTCACGACCGGGTCACGGTGTATCGAGCGACGCGGCTCGGACGCAGTTCTCACCTACAACGGGTCGGGACTCCTCGGCGTCGTCGGCGCGTTACTCGGCAGGTATCACGGGGTTCCATTCCTGATACGGCAGAACGGGGATATCTTCAGACAGCATCGAGAGGCGGCGGTCGACCTCGTTCGAGAGCGCGAGTGGAAGCGGTTCGCGACCCACCTTCCGTTTGCGTTGCTGACTCGGGCGGTCTTCCACGACGCAGACGGGTTCGTCCCGGTCGCCGACGCGCTCGCGGGGACTGTTCACCGCCAGACTGGGTGCCCGACAGAGCGAATCGCGTCCGTTCCGAACCCGGTCGACCTCGAGACGTACGCCCCATCGGAGGCGGGAGGCCACGGCCGGGACGCCGACGAAGGGCAACTGCTGTTGACCGTGACGAACCTGAACTTTCAGGGGAAGTACGAGGGGGTCAGGCGACTGATCGACGGAATCGTCCCGTTGCTCCGGGAGCGTCCAGACGTGGAATACGTCGTCGCGGGTGACGGGAGGTACTACGGCCGTCTACAGCGGTATCTCGACGATGGCGTGGACGGCGATGTGCGGGACCGAATCCGAACGCCGGGATACGTCGACGAGGTGGCGAAACTATATCGGTGTGCCGACGTGTTCCTCTACGCCTCGTTCATCGACGGCTATCCGAACGTGATTCTGGAGGCCCAGGCGACCGGACTCCCCATCGTTACGAACCCCGCGTACGGCATCGTCGAGCAGATAGACGACGGCGAGACCGGGGTTTTTGTCGACCCGAACGAGTCGGACGAACTCGCACGAACGGTCTCATCGCTGTTGGACGACCCGGCAGAGCGCGACCGAATCGGGAGGAACGCCCGCGAGCGGGTAGCAACGACGAACGATGCGGAATCGGTCGCGCCCCTACTCTACGACGCGGTTCGAAGCGTCGTCGCGGAACGGCGGACCCAACCGACGGCCGACGAACCCGTTCCGGTCGGCGGCGACGCGCCGACGGCCCCTCGGCGGCCGGGGGGTGGCGCGGATGACGGATAGACCGGCCATCCTCCAACTGCACCGAGGCGAGATACATCCACCGTCGAACGGGGAGGAGGTCCGCATCTGGGAGACGGCGAAGAAGTTCGCGGAGTACGGGAGCGTGTGGTTAGCGCATCCGGACGGCGACGGGAGCGACCTCCACCCCGGAGTCAAGGGCGTGGGAACCGACAATCCGTTCTTGAACTACAAGACGACTCGCATATACGCGTGGAACGCAACGTTTGGTCTCGCGGCCGACAACGGGCTCGACCGATTACAGGCCGGTCGGACGGTTCGAACGCTCGACCGGCTCGACGCGGAGTTCGATGTGGTGTGTTGTGAGTCGCCCCAGATGCTCCGAGCGGGACGTAGACTGGCGGCCCGGTACGACGCGAAGCTCCTGTTGAACAAGCACAACGCGATGTACGACCTGCTCGACCAGCAACTCGGCCTGCGGCCGGTTCCGTCGTCCCTGCGGCAACGCGCGGTGAAGAACCTCCGTCGATTCGAGCAGTGGGGAATCGACGCCGCGGACGCGGTCGTGTTCCAGTCGGAGGACGACGCCACGCGGTTCCGGCTTCCGGACGACGCGGTGGTCGAGGTGATACCCAACGGGACCGATTTCGATCACATCGATTCGGGCGGCGACCCCGGCGCAGTCCGGGAGGAATTCGGCCTCGACGGTTCCGAGACGGTCTGTCTGTACGTCGGGGCGTTCGACTACGACCCGAACGAAGTCGCGGCCGAAGTGATCGCCGACGAACTCGCACCCGCGCTCCCCGACATCGAGTTCCTCTTGGTGGGGCGTAATCCACCGTCTGTCGACCGTGAAAACGTCCACACGCCCGGGTTCGTGGACGATTTGCCAGGAACCCTGTCGCTCGCGGACATCGCCATCTGTCCGCTGACGCTCGGGTCGGGGACGAAGCTCAAGATGCTCGACTACCTCGCGGCCGGTCTCCCCATCGTGACGACGGAGGTAGGGGCTCAGGGTCTGCCGCTTGAGGACGGCGAAACCGCCCTGATACGAGATTCGTGGAACGGGTTCGTCGAGGCTATCGAGCGACTCGAAGCGTCGGAATCCCTACGGGATACGCTCTCGTCGAACGCGCAAGTACTCGGTCGGGAGTACTCGTGGGACTCATTGTTGGAGAGGTACGATCCGGTGATCGCAGAACTCCTCAGCACTAGCGAGGTAGAGGCGGACACGTCGACTCCCAACGAGGACACGAGGGCGTCTTTGGAATAACTTCGGAGTGGTGAACACCGAAACCCGATATTCGGTGACCACGGCTTTTGGAAAACGGGAATCGTCGTTCAGTTCTATATCACGAGACTGTCTCAGAAGAACCCTCGCGCACCGATGAGGAAACTGTCGCCGCTGACTAAAGACTTCGGCGTTCGAACTTCGCTGACAGCACGCCGTACCGTGTCTCTTCGTTAGAAAAGTCGTATGGGTCGCCGAATCGAGCGCTCGCATATATTCCGTCTTCCGATTTCTCGCGTCGGTCTTGCCAGACGAGTTCGAATTCGGGACGGAATTCGTCGACGATATCCCAGCCGTAGGATATCGGTTCGGTCACGGTCGGGTCGTGGTTCACATCAGTGATAAGTAGGAACAAGCCATCGGGAGCCGTCACACGCTTGATTTCAGCGATGCTCCGCTGAAGGTCGTCTACGTGATCCAACGAATTGAACGAGGTAACGATATCGAAGTGTTCGTCGGGAAACGGAATGTCTTCGGCTCCGCTATCGACGTACTCCATCGGTGAGTCGTCAGCGAAACCGAGATTCTCGTACTCGTTCACCAGCGGGTCCAGCCCGATATTCTGTTCGGCCATCGTCGCCCAATCGAGAGACCCCCGCGGACCACAGCCGATATCGAGCACTCGCTTTCCGTCGTACTCACCCGTATCGAGATCGAAGTGATCCGTGAAGAAGTACTCGTAATGGTCCGATGGTAGTTTTCCTTTCTTAGCTTTTTGGAGTCTCCAGTACCCCAACTCAGCTTGTCGCTTTTTTTGGGTCGAGTCGCGGGACAGCATCGCCAGAACGAGGTTTGTTGCGGCCTTCACGTACTGGTATCCCCTGTTCAGTGGCATAGACCGTTGGAACGGGAATATCTCATTTAATCCTTGGGGAGGCAATACAACCGTACAGTTTGGTCCCCGAGAGGTAGTCATCTAACTTTTAGTAGTAATGTTCCATTGCCATCCTTTGCGAAAGACGATAGCCTGATTACTTGCGACAGATTGGTCCCACACCAATAAGTTTATAATATGTGGATATAGCATTGAAGGTTGCATGGCACGCGACGAGACGGTACGTGATTCCGACCACGAGAAATTGGCGCTCAAACGGCGTGACTACTTGCAATTAGCTGGCGTGGCAGCGACATCTCTTGTAGCATTCGGTACAGTCGGGACGGCGCAAGAAGGAGACCTATTTTTGGATGAAAACTTCGAGGACGAGGGGTACCGTGACAATTTCACGTTCACGTACAACATGTACGATGAACTCACGTCCCAGCCGATTCAGTCCGAACCGTATTCACTCAGAGTTCCGTTCGAAGAGGGGAGTCACGACGGTATGACCGCGTGGACCGATCCCGTCGAAGCGGACCTACTCGACGAACCGATTCAGGAGCTGTACGCCACTTACTGGGTGCGGTTTTCGTCCGACTTCGAAGGCAGTTCGCACACGAACAAACTGCCGGGGCCGATGAACTACTTCGAAGACTGGAGTGAAACCGACGAGAACGGTGACGGCCACGGTGGCGATCCGGCCACCGGATACGGATGGAGCGCACGGGCCGGGTTCAAAGACACCGACAGCGACCGGATTCGAATCGGCTCGTACGTCTACCACATGGACATGGATGGCCAGTACGGCAATAACTGGGGCTATCGTTGGGTGTCGAAAGGCGAGTGGCATCGAATCACCCAACACGTAAAGATGAACACCGTTTCAAACGGGAGTGCAAATTCCGATGGAATATTAGAGTACTGGGTCGACGACGAAAAGACAATCGAGCAAGATGAGGTTCGGTGGACAGAACACCCCGAAGAAGGAATCAACTACGCGTTCACGGTATGGTACGGCGGTAGTGACCCGTCACCGAAAGACCAAGACGTGTATTTAGATAACTGGAAGCTCAGCACCACCCCCATCCCGGGTACACCACCCGAACAGGACGCCGACCCGGAAGGCATCATCCTCGAACTCATCACTAGCGAGGGGATGGCCACGACGGAGTACGAGTTCACCGTCGCCGGAACCGTCGAAAAGCGGACCGACGCCGGTGACCTCTCCGCGGAGGACAACGACGACATCACCGACAACGGTGACGGAACCGTGACGGTCAACGGTGCGGTCGGCAACGGATACGGCGACTCGTACTACGTGGACGGCACCATCGAGTCGATGTCCGACCTCGACGAGTCGAAGTGGACGATTCGGTACGACGACGAAGAAGTGAGCATCGACGACATCGTCGAATCGGACGGTCCCGACATCGACCGATTCGAGATATCCAAGAGCCAGCAGTTGGGCGACGACAGGATGTTCTCGGTCCAGTGGGCCGTCTCGGAGAACGAGGACGAACTCGACACCGTCGAAGTCGTGGTGGCCGAGGACGAGGAGAACATGAACTTCGCGGTGACCGACGTAAGTGGCGAGAGCGCGTCCGGGTGGGACCTCTTCCAGTTCCCGGTCGACACCGGACTCGAAGTGACGTTGCGCGCCGAAGATGGCGGGGAGAACGTCACTACCCAGACCGAGACCATCACGCTCTGAGGACGGCGAAGCGGCCGATACCGAGCGGTTTCTTTTCACTCGTTCATCGTATTCCACGTCACGATGTTGTGTCCCCGGAGGAAGTTCCACGCGCCGACCGCGAGGCTGTAGTTGCCGACGAGGAAGTAGTGGGGGACGTGCAACAGCGAGGGGACCGAGCTCCCCCGGCGGTTCAGGACGTGTCCGACCGAACCCGCGAGGACCAGCGCCACGAACCCCGCGACCACGAGGCCGAAGAAGGTGCTTCCGGTCAGGAACCACAGCGCGGTGGCACTGGCGAACGCCGCGACGAACAGGAGCGGAGTGGTCCACCAGAGGACGGTGTCGGAGAACAACTGGAGCGAGTAGCGGCCGTACTGCAGGGGGTTCAGGAGTCCGAGGTGCTGGGCCACCGTGTGCCACGACCGGGTCGCGATGCGGGTCTTGCGGGCGCGTTCTGCCTCGACCGACCCGGCGGTCCGCTCGCGAGCGACCGCATCGTGGGCGTACTCGACCCGCCCGCCGCGCTCCCGGACGGCGAGGGGTTCGGCGAAGTCGCTCATGGCGTCGGCCGGGAGCGGGACGTACGCCTCCCGGCGGACGGCGTATATCGCGCCGTTGCCCTTCACGACCGACCCGACGTTCGACTCCAGTCGCTTGACCAGCCGGGTGTAGCGCCAGTAGAGCGACTCGCCCTCCACGTCGTCGTCGGTTCGGGTGTGGCGGAGTTCACCGACGACGCAGTCGACGCCCTCGCCGAACCGCGCGACCAGCCGACGTATCGCATCGTCGTCGTACATGCAGTTGGCGTCCGAGAACACGAGTATCTCGCCGTCGACCCGGTCTACGACCCTGTTCTGGCACTCGGTCTTGCCCACCCGCCCCTCGATGCGTTCGAGTTCGACGCCCTCGTCGGCGTACGAACGGACGATCTCGTCGGTGCGGTCGCTCGACGCGTCGGAGAAGACGACGATGTCGAGTCTGTCCTCGGGGTAGTCGAGTCCGAGGCTGTTCTCTATCTTGTCGGCGATGACGCCCTCCTCGTTGTACGCCGCGATTATCAGCGACACCGTGGGGAGTTCGTCGGCGGCGGCGAGCGTGGGCGTCGAGCGGGAGACGAACCGGGAGACGACCCAGAGCCCCGCGGGGTAGAGGAAGTAGGCGTACAGCACGAGGAAACTCGATACTGCGAACGCGGTGACGAGCGCGGTACTGATCGAGGGCATGAGTACTCGCTAACGACGGCGACCCCCAAATCGTTAGCGGGCCGACCCGCGTCGCGAACCGGACGCAATCGGGGTCGGGCGAGGTCGAACCGACGGGCCGAGGTCGAATCGACGGGCCGAGGCGGGTCACTGCAACCCTGGAACGAACTCCCGGAGCTGTGCGGATATCTGGTCCTTCAGCGGCGGGTAGAGGAGCACGAACGCGCCGTACAGGACGACGCCCGTCGCGACGAATCCGAACAGACCGGCCGCCGTCTCGACCGGAACGACGGTCTTCGCGGCGTAGAGGACGGTCCCCATGGCGGCGGCCGACACCGCACACCACCCGAGTTCGTCGTACGGTGCTCGAATCTCGATGAATCTCGAGAGATAGTAGGTTCGGAGAGCCATCCCGATGGTGACCGAGACCATCGTCCCCGTCGCGGCACCGACGATGCCGAACGCCGAGATGAGAATCACGTTCAGCACGAAGTTCGCGGTTATCGTCACGATGGTCGCGATGGTGACGTACTTCGGCTTGTTGAGGCCGTACAGGGCGTCGCCTGCCAGCGTCTTGATGCCGCTGGGTATCTTGCCAGCCATGATGATGATGAGGGCGAGCCACGCGGCCCCGAACTCGGCGTCGAACACGAGTGTCAGTATCTCCTCGGCGAGGACGAGCGTGCCGAAGAACGCCGGAAACACGAGGAACATCGACGGGGTGAGTACGCGCGAGAACAGGCGCTCGATGGAGTCCCGCGACCCCGCGGAGTCCCACGAGCTGAACTGGGGGAAGATGGCCACGCCGATGGACTGGGCTGCCAGAAGCACGGGGCCGCCGATCCGCCACGCGACCTCGTACACCCCGACCGCGGCGTTCGTCGCCAGCACGCCGAGGATGAGCGTGTCCATCCACTGGTGGACCTGATGGCCGACGCTCGGGACGACGGTGAACTTGGCGTAGGCGGCCAGCGAGCGCGCCCGCTCCATCGACGGCCGCCCGAAGCCGGTGTCGACGGCGCGGAACGCCAGGACGAGTCGAAGCGCCAGTCCCGCGATGACGCTGACGACCAGTCCGACGACCCCGTATCCCGCGTACACGAGGAGGACACCGCCGCCGTACATGACGACGTTGTACACGAAGTCTATGATCGCCGTCTCACCCACGCGGAGTTCCCCGGAGAGGGCGTTCTTCATCAGGGACGAAAGCTCGTGAAGCACCAGAGCTACGACGAGGAACCAGGTGAGGTCGAGACCGATGTAATCCGCGACGAATCCTCGGACCGCCAACAGGCCCCAGATCGTGAGCGACAGCAATCCGAGTTTCAACAGGAGGCTCGTGGTGAGGACGGATTCGGGATGGCTCCCCTCGCTGATCCGTTTCTGGACAGCAATTCGGAGGCCCAAGTCGGCCGGTCGCCTGAGAACGAACAGCGTCGCTTGAAACAGGAAGAACGTCCCGAGTCGCGCGGCACCCAGCTCTCGGGCGTAGTACATGATGGCGAGAAACGACAGCACGACGCTGACGGTCTCCGCGAGGAACACCTTGAAGCTCGACCGGGCGACGTTCATCGGTTCACCCCCTCATTCGACGGCGCGCTCGCCGGGTTCGTTCGTGTACTGCACACCGCGAGCAACAACTGAACTCCGCATAAATGTTCTCGCCACGCGAACCGGCGCGAGGCGGTCCCGCGGGACCGCCTCGCCCGGAAGACACAATACCGAGGCCGCCGCGTAGGTAGACGATGAGTGGGGGGTCGGCGTGGAGCGGCCGACGAGGCTGAAGCTCCTCGTAGCCGCGGGAGCGGCGTCGGTCGCGACGGCGATTACGTTCGTCGCCGCCGACCCGTACGCGCCGACCTACGAGATATCGGTGTACGACAGCTACGGCCCGGCGTTCTGGGCACTCCTGCTGGCGGCCGTCTTCCTCGGGCAGGTCGTCGTCTTCGAGAGCGGGCGGTCAGAGGACCCCCACCCCTACTGGAAGTGGGGCTTCGCGCTCGTCGTCGCCGCCAGCGTGGTTCTGCTGTCGATTCCCGCGTTGCGATACCACCTGTTCGCCAGGGGCGACATGCTCACGTACATCGGGATGATTCGGGAGATCGCCGACCTCGGGACCCTCCCGCGGAACAACTACTATCCCAACGTTCACCTGCTCGCGCTGACGCTGAGCGATGCGACCGGTATCGACCCCTCGAAGGTGATAAACGTCGTTCCGCCGGTCGTCTCGATTTTCTACGTCGTCTCGATGTATCCGCTGTTGACCGCGCTCTTCTCGGACGGCCGGAAGGCACTACTCGTCCTGCCGTTCGCCTCGTTGCCCCTGTTCGGCTTCGACCACGTCTTCTTCCATCCGAGCGTGGTCGCGTTCATGCTCCTCCCGTTCGTCCTCGCCCTGCTCTTCCGGAGTTACGGCGGCCGGTCGCGCTACCGGTTCAAGCTGCTGTTGCTCGTCGCCATGGTCGCGCTCGTGTTCTATCACCCCGCGGTCACAGTCTTCGTCGTCGGCATACTCGTGCTCCTGAAGCTGTCGTTCCTCGTCGGACGGCGCACGGGCGAGGGGTTCACCGGCCGGGAGACGACCTCGCTGACCGCGGCCTCGCTCGGGTTCGTCCTCTTTTTCTCGTGGTACTACTCGTTCGAGTCGATAATCGGGAGCACCCTCGGCGTCGTGTACACGCTGGTCGGGGTCTCCGAGGGGTCGTCGACGTTCGACAACATCTCGGGCGTGTTCGGCCGAACCTCGCCGGACCTCGTCGACGTCGCCCTCACCGGCATCTATACCTACGGGATGGTCGGTGCCGTCGTCGGTATGGGACTGCTCTTTTTGAGCTATTACGCGCTCCTCATCGTCCGGGACGAGCGCCGCTTCGACCCCGTCGAGGCCTTCCTCGGGGCGACTCTCGTGGTGTTCACGGTCGGCGGTGCCATCGCGTTCTTCGTCGACGTGGTACTCGACTTCTATCGAATCGTCCGGTACGCGTTGTTCGCCGGTTCCGTCCTGATCGGAATCGGGTTCTACACGCTCTTCGAGCGGGTCGACTGCGAAACCGCGAGTCGGAACCTCCGTCGGCTCCTCTACGTCTCGTTCGTCGTGTTCGCCTTCCTCTCGGTCTTTCTCCTGTACGGGTCACCGCTCGCGAACGACTCCAGCAGTCAGATCACACAGGCCGAGGTCGAAGGGATGGATTGGCTCTTCGAGCACCGCAATCGGACGCTGTTGATCGATCAGTTGGGAATCGACCAGTATCGGATGTACAACTTCCACCGCTCTACGGAGGTCTGGGGCGAGAACGTCCGGCGGGAAGTGCCGCCGCCGCCGATGCACTTCGACTACCGAAACGCCTCCGACGAGGAGGTGCCCTCGTGGGCGGCGACCGACCGCCGCTATCTGGTGGCGACCAAACTGGGACGGACCAAGAACCCGCGGTTCTACCCCCAGTATCGGGACTTCTGGCGACACTCGCCCGAGGACTTCGAGCGGTTAGAACGCGACCCCGCGGTCGCTCACGTCTACGACGACGGGACGCTGGACACCTACGTCGTCCGAGACGTGGGGAACCGAACGAACTCCTCGACCACGGGAACCCCGTAGCTCACAGTGTCCGCCGAACGCGCGACACGCTTTTGAAATGCGGCGTCGTTGGAGTCGCTATGGGATGGGGACGAATACGAACCGAACAGCGCGGTCGAGGGGCGCGTCGCCGTGAGAGGGGCGGCCCACCGAAATCGTCGCGGATGAGCGACCGCGAAATCGACCACGTATGCAGGTAGAACGTATCCGGAGGAAACCCCTCGACGCTATCGAGCGGGCCAGGTGGCGCGTCGGCGAGGCCGTCCACCGGGGCCTCGCCGACGGCCGCCGCGTCGGTCGCGACGAGGGACTCGCTCACTGGGGACGGACCCCCGACCCCGGTTCGGTACGCCCGGGCCACGAGGGTGGCGTCGGGAGCCACCGACCCTTCCGTCCGCGGCCGCTGGCGTCGGCCGCCAACCCCGTGCTGACCGTCGCCGACGTGCACGACTACGGGGACGCGGAGTTCGTCGCCGACCCCTTCCTGTTCGCCTCCGAGACCGACGGGTGGAACCTCTTTTTCGAGGTGTACAACCGCGACCGGACGCCGACGGGCGTCATCGGGCACGCGACCAGCGGGGACGCCGGACGGTCGTGGACCTACACCGGGGTCGTCCTCCGCGACGAGGTCCACCTGGCGTTCCCATACGTGTTCGAGTGGAATGGGTCGTACTTCATGATACCCGACCGTTGGAACCGCGAGCGGGCGGCCCCCATCCGGGTGTTCCGGACCGACTCGCTCCCGGACGGGTGGCGGCCGGTCTCGACCGTGGTCGCGCCCGACCGCCAGCTCGCCGACTGCGTGGCGTTCCGGTGGAACGACCGGTGGTGGGCGCTGTTGGGTAGCG
Source organism: Halorussus salilacus (assembly GCF_024138125.1). Taxonomy (NCBI): domain Archaea; kingdom Methanobacteriati; phylum Methanobacteriota; class Halobacteria; order Halobacteriales; family Haladaptataceae; genus Halorussus; species Halorussus salilacus. The sequence goes on along the minus strand of NZ_CP099994.1, from coordinate 228,029 downwards.
ACGACGGCAGGTACGAACTCGAAGCGTACTACACGGACGACCTCCTCGCGGACGGGTGGACGCCCCACGACGACAATCCGGTCGTCTCCGGTCGGCCCACGGCCGCTCGACCCGCGGGGCGGCCCATCGTCGGCGAAGATTCGGTTCTGGTCTTCTTTCAGGACTGTGCGGCCCAGTACGGCGACAGGGTTCGCGCCTACGAGATAGATCGGCTCGCTCCGGACGAGTACGCCGATTCGGAACGTCCCGAATCGCCGATTCTCGAAGGGACCGGCCGAGCGCTTGGCTGGAACGGCGGTCGGATGCACCACGTCGACCCGTGGGACACCGGCGACGGCTGGCTGTGTGCGGTCGACGGCAACGTCGGCCTCGGACGACGCGCGTTCGGCCCCAACCACTGGGCCATCGGGATGTTCCGGGCGTGATGCCGTCGGCGGGACCGACCCCCACAGCATCGACTTAAACCCGGCCGTCGGCCGGAAACGGGCGAATAACAAAGCCGCCGTCCCGGATGGCTCTACGACAGAGAGCATGGAGTCCGTCATCGTTCCCGCGGTGGACGTGCCGAGTTCCTTCGTTGCCCTGCGGTCGCTCCACCGACGCGGGATACACACCATCGCCGTCTCCGAGCGGGAGTCACCCGAAGTGTTCTGTTCGCGGTACTGCGACGAGGCGGTCCGGGTCCCCTCGCCGAACCGGACCGCGTCGGGCTACAGGGAGGCGCTACTCGACCTCGCCATGCGCGAGGACGTGCGGACGATCCTCCCGGTCCGAGAGGAGGACGCCTACGTCCTCTCGCGTTACAAGGCGGAGTTCGACGAGTACGTGGACCTGCCGATACCCGATTTCGGGACGCTCCGCAAGGTGCAGGACCGAACTGAACTGTTCGACGTGGCCGCCGAGGCTGGCGTCCCGGTGCCCGAGACCGAGTTGCTCACCGAGTGGACCGACTGGTCCCGGCCGACGATAGTCAAGGGGCGGTACACGATACTGGCCGACGCCTACCGCGAGTCCCCGCCGACGGTCGGGGGACAGGCGGTACGAAACGGCGGCGGGACCGAGGCCGGTCTCGCGAACCCGCCGAAGACGGAGTATCTCCCACCGGGCGAGCGCCCGGACGTCGACGCCCTCCGCGACCGGTCGGGTCACGTCCCGCTGGTCCAGGAGTACTTGCCCGACACCGACGAGTACAGCTTCTGTGCGATGTACGACCGCGGCGAGCCGCTGGCGACGTTCCAGCACCGCCAGATACGGGGCTTCAGCTACAGCGGCGGCACGAGTGCGTTCCGGAAGTCGGTGTACGACCCCGACCTCGAAGCCGAGGGGCTGAAACTGCTCGACGCGCTCGACTGGCACGGCCCGGCCGACGTGGAGTTCAAGCGCGACGACCGCACCGGCGAGTTCAAGCTCATGGAGGTCAACCCCCGGTTCTGGTCGTCGGTGCCGTTCGCGGTGCAGGCCGGAGCCGACTTCCCGCTCTACTACTGGCGACTCGCGACCGGACGGGCCGACCGCATCGGCGGCGAGTACGAGGTCGGCATCGGCGGCCACCTCCTCGTCGGGGAGATATCGTACCTGCGCAGTGTGGTCTTCGAGGACGTGCCTCTCGTCGAGCGGCCGTCGATGGGGGCCGCGCTGGCGGCGGTCCTGTCGTCGCTGGTCCGGCATCCCCGGTTCGATTACGCCGACCGCAGCGACCCCTGTCCGTTTCTTCGATACGCGTACAACGAACTCGCCAGACCCCTGCTGAATCGAGTCGACGGCTCCGCCTCGTAGAAGGTCCGTGCTGTCGCTCCAGCGTCGGTGAACTACGCGTCGGAGGGAGTCGGCGTTCCCGAGAGCCGAAAGTACGCGAGCGTCACTGCGACGAGACCGAGCCCGACGAACCACGCGAGCCTGAAGGACGCGCGCGTCGGGCCGTCGACGCTCCAGAGGAGGACGAGGCTGTGGAAGACGACGAATCCGGCCATGCCGAGCCACAGAATCGCCAGTACGGCGTTGTTGACGGTGACCGAACTCCGGACATCCATTTGCAATCACCCCCGTCGAGCGAGGCTACGGGTCGTTCGAGTTCGTGCGATTGAACGACGAAAGCGCGTATAGTTCTTCGGGGACGTGCCACCGACCGGAGAGGGGCCCCACGAGGTCGGTCGAGAGCGGGACACTGACTTCAATGTGGTGAGAAGGTTTTTCTTGAGTTCTCTCGTTACTCGGAGGTACTCGGGGGAGAAGTACAAGTGTCCTTAAGCGTCATCGGCGTCGATACTATCGAATCGGTAAACGAGAACCAGTGGAACCAAGTCGTCGAGCAGTCCGATCTCGGATACGTCTATCACCGGTACGGGTGGTTGCGGGCGGTCGAACTCGGAACGGCGTACGAGCCGCGACATCTCCTCGTCACGAAGAAGAACAACCCCATCGCGATCTTTCCGAACTTCATCATGGACAGCGACCGGACGCCGTACAGACACCTCAAATCGTCGAAACCCGGTCCGGGCGGCCCCATCGCGATGACCGACGAGGAAGAGGCGATCCAGTTACTCCTCGACGTCGCCCCCGAAATCGGTGACAAGATGGTCATCTCCAGCCAGATTCAGACCTCCGGTACCGACTACAGCCGATACCACAGCCTCTTCGAAGAGAACGGATACGAACAGCGGCTCGTCTACGGCGACTTCACGCTCGACATCTCGCGCGATTGGGAGGACATCCTCGGGGACATGCACAGTTCGAGGCGACGAGCCATCAGACGCGGTCACGACAACGAGTTCGAGATCGTGGACAAAGAGATTACGAGGGAGACGATGGCCGAGTTCTTCGACGACTTCTCGGCGGTGATGGACCGAGTCGAGGGGTACAAGCGACCCCGGCGGTACTTCCTCGAACTCGCGGAGTTCTCCGAGCGACTGAAGCTGTTCGGGGTCAGGATAGACGGGGACGAGCGCGGGACGATACTGTTCACGCTCGACGACGAGCAGTCGACGGTCCACTACGAGTGTTCGGGAGTGACGCAGGAGAACTTCGAGTACAACGCCTCCGAACTGATACACGAACACGCCATCCGGTGGGCGCAAGAACGGGGCTACGACACGTACAACTTCGGGGGGACAGTGCTGGACTTCAGGGATGGAGTGTTCCGCTTCAAGGAGAAGTTCGGCGCGCGACCGGTTCCCGCACTCGCGTGGGAACGCGGGTGTTCGACGGTACAGTGGCCTGCCTACAAATTCGCCCGGTCGCTCTATCGGCGGTTCTTCGGGTCGTAAGCTACCGGCGACCATTCAGGGACTCGGACACGCTGGGAGTCATCCGGTCTGAAACGCCAGTATACTTATTGGATACCCTACGGTCAGAGGTGTTATGTCTCTCTCGGATGCGGTGAGCGTCCTGCGCGAGGACCCGAATGCCGCCGCTCGGAAACCGCTTCGAATGTGGTACCTTCGCGGTGGGAGGACGTTCAATCGGGACGGAATCGACATCTTCGCCAGGGATTGGGACAACCTGATCGTGTTGGACGCGTGCAGGTTCGACGCGTTCCGCTACGTCTGCGAGTTCGACGGAACCCTCAGCGAGGTCGAATCCCGCGGCTCGACCAGCGCGGAGTTCGTTCGCGGGAACTTCACGGACCGGACCGCCTACGACACGGTGTACGTCTCGGCCAACGGGTACTACGACGCGCTCCGTGACGAGATCGACGCCGAAGTGCATCGCTCGGTGGCGCTCTACCGGGACGAGTACCGGGACGCCGCCGACGGGCTCACGACCCATCCCGAGACCGTCACGAGACACGCGCTCGAAGCACACGACGAGTATCCGAACAAACGGATGCTCGTCCACTATCTCCAACCGCATCAGCCGTACCTCGGGCGGTTCGCGCGCGAGAACATCGGTCACGGCCACGGGCTCAACATCGTCACCACTCGAAATCGGAACCCGCATCTGACCGATGCGGACATCAGACGGGCGTACAGGGAGAACCTCGAACTCGTGCTCGAAGAGGTCGAAACCCTCCTCGACGCGTTTCGGGGCAAGACGGTAGTCACCGCGGATCACGGTGAACTCCTCGGCGAGCGGCTGCCCGTAATCCCTGTCAAGGATTACGACCACTGGTACGGGATTCACGTCCCGCAGCTCGTGAACGTCCCCTGGTTCGAAGTCGAGTCGGAACGACGCAAGGAGATCGTCGCCGAAGCGCCGTCCGAGCGGAACGAACGCGACTTCGAGGAGATAGAGGACCACCTCGTCGACCTCGGCTATCGGGTGTGAACTCGGACGCCCGGAACGGGAGCCCTCGGGTCCGAGGTCGCGTTCGTTCGACGACCTCCGGCCGGACGCCGTCTACTGCAGAGCGGAGTCGGGCCAGCCGACCTCTCAGTCGGACGTCTCAGAGTCTTCAACGGTGAGCCGCTCGACCTGTCCGAAGTCGCGGGTGAGCACCTCCACGAAGCTATCGCCGGGTTCGACCTCGAGCGTTCCCGCGTCCACGCTGAACTCGACGCGCTGGCTCTCGCCCGGTTCGACCTCGACCTCCTGTCGCTCGATTACGGTCCCGTCGACGCGCAGTTCGACTGATTCGTTGATGGTCTCGTCACCCGGGTTCGACACCGTCGCGCTCACGGCGAGTTCGTCGTCGGTCGACAGCGTGCTGGGCGCGTCGAACTCGGAGACGAGCAACGAGTCGACCTCGTCAGTGGGTTCCTCGGTGGTCACCTCTCCGGGCGCGGTCGTCGTCTCTTCCGGGGTCTCTGTCTCCTCCGGCGTCTCTGTCTCTTCCGGCGTCTCCGTCTCCTCAGGGGTGTCCGTCTCCTCAGGAGTCTCGGTCTCCTCGTCGCCCGGTTCCTCCTCGACGTTCACGAAGGCGGCGTCCACGACGATCTGGTTCTCTATCGTGTACGCACCATCTTCCTCTCCTTGCGATTCGACGAAGTCGAACTCCTCGTCGTCGTTCGTGTCCTGATACGCGACGGCGAGCAGGGTCTGTGACTCGTTCACCGGCCGGTCGAGTTCGACGGTCACGTTCTCGTGGGTCCCGGCTTCGAGGTACTCGGAGGACCCGAGAACGCTGTCGAGGACCGACCCGTTCAGGAGTTCGCGGTCGTGTATCGCGACGAATCCGCCGTCTTCGAGCGTCACCTCGTCGACGGTGACGACGGTGCCGTTCGAGGTCTGGTCCTCGAACGTGACCGTCGTCTCGTTCGCGGTCTGGTCGTCCTGCAACGACTCGGACGCGTTCGATTCGACCCCGGTGCGGTCGCCTTCGGTCGCTCCGAGCGTCGTAGTCATTCCCCCGATTACGAGCGAAATCGCCAGTAGGATGGCGAGGGTCGCGATCTTCCGACTCATGTGTATTTCTCCCCCGGACTCACATCCACGACGAACCGGATAAGTTCGTGGGCCGGAGGGTGCGGGACGGCGAAAGCGCTCCGAATCGGTGTGAACGACGAGAAGGCATAAGTACGGATTGACGGAATGTAACGGTATGGGGGGACGCACGACGCGGCGGCGGTTCCTGAAGCAGTCGCTGGTCGTCGGGGGACTGGCGAGTGGTTCGACGGCGGAGCTCGCGAGTACGGTGCGTGCGACCCGGGACGGCGGAGGCCGGGCAACGACCGGAACCGAACCCGATGGGACCGAGTGGCCCGCCCGGACCGGCGGACCGATACACGCCAGTCCCGCGGTCGCCGACGGCACCGCCTTCGTCGGGAGCGGCGACGGCAAGCTGTACGCGTTCGACGCCGAGACCGGCGAGCCGTGTCGAGGGAAGTGGCCCGCGAAGACGGGCGATTCGATTACGGGCGGGCCCGCGGTCGTCGACGGTACCGTCTACGTCGGGAGTTGCGACGGTAAGATATACGCGTGGGACGCCGAGACGGGCGCGCTCCGGAGCGGGTGGCCCGTCCACGCGGGCGGCGACGTGACGGGGAGCGTCGCGGTCGCGGGCGGCACCGTCTACGCCGGGAGCGCGGGCCGCGTGTTCATGTGGGACGCCGAGACCGGCGAGTTCACGGGCGGCGAGCACGCGCCCCCCATTCACGACCCGCTACCGGACACGCCGACGGTGGCCGACGGGAGCGTCTACATCGGGAGCGAGGACCACAAGGTGTACCGATGGGACGCCGAAACGGGCGAGCCTCGTGGCGAGGGGTGGCCGGTCGAGACCGGCGGCAAAGTCCATTGTACGCCCGTGGTCGCCGACGGCATCCTCTACGTCGGCAGCGACGACGAGCGGGTGTACGCGTGGGACGCCGAGACGGGCGAACCTCGGGGCGAGGAGTGGCCGGTCGAGACCGGCGGGATAGTCCACAGCAGCCCCGCAATCGCAGGCGGGACCGTCTACGTCGGCAGCGGCGACGGGAAGGTCTACGCCCTCCACGCCGAGACCGGGGAGCGCTGTGACGGAGACTGGCCCGTCGAGACGGGGACCCCGGTTCACGGCGACCCAGCGGTCGTCGACGGCACCGTCTACGTCGGGAACTACGACGGGAAGGTCTACGCCCTCCACGCCGAGACCGGCGAACTCCGGGACGGCGACTGGCCCGTCTGGGTGGGGAAGCTCACCGAGAGCAGTCCGGTGGTCGTCGACGGCACCGTCTACTTGGGGAACCACGACGGGGAAGTCCACGCGCTCGACGCCGAGACGGGCGAGGCCCGGTAGTCGCGACAGTCTCCGGAATGGGAGGAGAGAATCGCGGCGTCCTCCCGAGGGTCGACGAGCGAAACTACCAGCGAACTTTTGCCCGCCCACGACGACCGTACTCGATATGGGAACCGACTCCGAGCGCGAAGGCCAGTCGATAGACGTCGCGGTCGAGGACGAACCGCCGGGGATGGAGCGGGTCCGCACCATCAGCACGCTCCTCGACGAAGCGTTCGAGATTCCGGTCATCAACTACAAGATCGGGCTCGACCCCATCATGGGCATCCTCCCGGTGGGCGGCGACACGGTCTCGGCCGCCATCTCGCTGTACACCGTCGGCGAGGCCGCCCGGATGGGCGCGTCCCGGGAGACCCTGCTCAAGATGCTGGTCAACATCGGCGTCGACACGGTCATCGGGTCGATACCCGCCATCGGGACCGTCTTCGACGCGGTGTTCAAGGCCAACGAGCGGAACGTGGCGCTGCTCGAAGAGGAGTTCGGGATATCGTCGTGAGAGCCTCGGTACGAGAGCGGGAGATTTAATTCCCCATCTTTAGGTAGTATCGTTAAGAGGAATACCGGAGATGGGATTCGAAAATTTTGACCACGATAGATATTGCGCCGAGAGACTACAACTCGCATTTCGAAAGTTCATCTGGGAATTCTCGGACGAGGATTCTGAATCCGCGGGAGCGACATGTAGAAAGCTTCTGAACGACGAAACGTATCGGTTCAAAGGTGGAAGCGTCGGACAAATGCCCGAAGAGTTCACACAACGAACTATCGTTGCAGAGGTGCTGAACGCTCTCGGGTACACGATCACACACCATCCTGCTGAATTGGTCAAAGATGAGCGCACTCAGCCCGACATAAAATTAGAGAATGTCGGTGAGAAGTGCGTTGGTATCGTGGAATGCAAAGCGCTGAACAGAGAGCGTAACGGTCGAGAGGCCATCGAGAACCTCAAAGATCCGTACCTCGAACGAAATTCGTTTGCAAAATACAAGAAATATCCAAATATGAAGTATCTCGTCGGTATAGCGACGGACGGCTTTGACTGGAAACTCCGCGTAAAAGACATCGAGGCGGGGGAATTGGTGCCCGAATTCGGTGGAACGTACTCACTTGTGGACGATTCGAACGGACTTCACTACTGTTATCATTCAGAGCTAAAAAATGGGACCAACCTTCATTGGCCCGACATACGAAGGGAATTAGCGGAGAACTTCGTTTCTACATTTTCGAGGCGTAATTTGCGAGAGAGATTCTAACTCTCATTGACCCGAACCCAGCGGTAGCCGTACCGGTCCAGTTCGAACCGCCACTCGCCCTCGCCGACCGCCTCGAACTCGCCGCCCTCGTTCGGACCGAACAGTCCCACCGGGTCGCCGTCGAGCCTCAGCGTCGCGTCGGTCGCCGCGTCTCCGAGGTTGTGGACCGCGACGACCGCGCTCCCGTCGCCGACCATTCCGTGGGCGAAGACCGCAGGGTCGGCGGTCTCGAACACCGACAGGTCGCCGTTGCCGATTTCGGGGCACTCCTTTCGGGCGCGGATCAGCCGCGAGAACCACGCGAGAAGCGAGTCGGGGTCGCCGCGCTGGTCGGCGACGTTGACCGACTCGTAGCCGTACTCCCCGCCCGATATCACGGGCCGGACGAGGTCCTCGGGGTCGGCGGTCGAGAAGCCGCCGTTCTCCTCGTCGCTCCACTGCATCGGCGTCCGGACCGCGTTCCGACCGGGGAGCGAGAGGTCCTCGCCCATGCCGATTTCGTCGCCGTAGACGATGAGGGGCGCGCCGGGGAGCGAGAACAGGAGCGAGTAGGCGAGTTCGATGCGGTCGCGGTCGGCGTCGGGCGCGTCCGAGGCGCCTCCGGTCGCGTCGCGACCGGAGGCGCTGGCGAGCATCGGCGCGAGTCGCCGCCGGATGCCCCGGCCGTAGATGCGCATCGCCTCGTCGGGAGCGAACGCGTCGAAGACGGCCCGCCGGAGGTCGGCGGGGAGCCGCCCGACGTTGAGTTCGTCGTAGTTCCGGAGGAAGTTGGCCCACTGGCCCTCCTCGGGAATCTCGGGCAGGAGGTCCAGCACCTCCCGAAGGGGGTCGGCGCGCTCGGTCGCGAGCGCGCCGACGAGGTAGGCGTCGAGCAGGAAGTTGAACAGGAGGTTCATCTCGTCGCCCTCGCCGAAGTAGCTCGCGAGCTTCTCGGGGTCGTCGTCGGCCTCCGCGAGCAGGACGGCGTCGTCGCCCCGGCGCTCGACGAACCGGCGCATGTCCCGGAGCACGCCGTGGGGGTCGTCGAGTTCCGTCGATTCGAGCCCGCCCTTGTTGTCTATCAGCAGGGTCGCGGCGTCGACCCGGAACCCCGAGACCCCGAGCTGGAGCCAGAACCCCATTATCTTGCGTATCTCCTCGCGCACGTCGGGGTTCGCGGTGTTGAGGTCGGGCTGGAAGTGGTAGAATCGGTGGTAGTAGAACGCCTCTGCGACCTCGTCGTAGCTCCAGACCGCGTCCTCCTCGCCGGGGAACACCGGACCCCGGTGGGGGTCGGGCCACTCCGGCGGGTCGTCGACCCAGACGTAGTAGTCGCGGTACTTCGAGTCGGGGTCCTCGCGGGCGCGCCGGAACCACGGGTGCTGGTCGGAGGTGTGGTTGACCACCAGATCGACGACGACCCGGATGCCCCGGCGGTCGGCTTCCCGGACGAACTCCACGAAGTCGCCGAGCGTGCCGTGGCGGTCGTCGACGCCGTAGTAGTCGGCCACGTCGTAGCCGTTGTCGCGGTTGGGCGACGGGTAGAAGGGCAGAAGCCAGACGCAGTCGATGCCGAGCCCCGAGAGGTAATCGAGCCTCTCGATTAGCCCCCGAAAGTCGCCGATTCCGTCGCCGTCGCCGTCGGCGAACGCCTCCACGTCGACGGCGTAGAACGTCGCGTTCTGGTACCAGCGGTCCGTGGTCCCCATCCGGAATACACCTTCTCCCGGGGAGTATCGACCGCGAGCCGGAAAATTCCTCGGGCGGACCGCCGACGCCCCTCAGGCCGACCGACGACGCGACAGGTCCACCCGCGGCCGCGCGGGAGCGCGGCCGCGTGGCCGAAGCCGGTGGACCATCCACCGGGGCTACGGCCGGTGAATCATCCACCGGGGCTACGGCCGGTGAATCGGTCCACCGCGGGTGGGACTGAAAGGGGCCACCCGGTCGCGTTTACTTTAGTTGCCTCTGCGGGCCACTATTTTCGCGCCGACGCGGGGCGGTGCGGTGAGGCGCGAAAATATCCCGCAGAGCGACCGCGAGCGGGCGGGGGCTTTCGAAGCGGTCACAGTACAATTCCCCGTGGTCCGTAGCGAGCGCGGGCTTTCCACAGGAACACCGCACACGAAAAGGCGATTTGATTTAAACCACTTCCCTACCGAACGGTCTCAAACGCTAAGTGGGTCGGCGTGGTCCAACCGTATATTCTGGTGGGGGACTGATGGACGCGAGTACGGCAACAGCGACGGGGGATTCGGACGCCGAGGAGAAATCCGACGCGCAAGAGAAATCCGACGCGCAGGAGAGACTCGGGACGCGGGAGGCGGTCGTCGAGTGCCGGAACGTCACCCGGACGTACGAGCGCGGGGGCGGCGGGTCGTGGTTCCCGTGGCGCAGCGACGACCGCGACCGGCCGACCGTGACCGCGCTCTCGGACGCGTCGGTGACGGTCGAGCGCGGGGAGTTCGTCGGCCTCTCGGGACCCAGCGGGAGCGGCAAGTCCACGCTCATCCACCTGCTGGCGGGGCTCGACACGCCCACGAGCGGGACCGTCACGCTCGCCGGGGAGGACGTTGCAGACCTCTCCCAGCGGGAGCTGACCCGCCTGCGACTCGAACGGGTCGGCATCGTCTTCCAGCGGTTCCACCTCCTGCCGTCGCTGTCAGCGCGGGCGAACGTCGCGCTGCCGCTGGTCGAGCGCGGGGTGCCGAAGGCCGAGCGCCGCGAGGAGGCCGAGGACCTGCTCGCTCGGGTGGGTCTGGGCGACCGGACCGACCACCGGCCCGGCGAGCTCTCGGGCGGCGAGCAACAGCGGGTCGCGGTCGCCCGCGCACTCGCGGGCGACCCGCTCGTCGTCTTCGCCGACGAGCCCACCGGCGAACTCGACACCGAGACGGGCGAGACCATCCTCGAACTCCTCGCCGACCTCGCGTCCGACCGCGCGGTCGTGCTCGCGTCCCACGACGAGCGCGCGCTCGACCGGACCGGCCGGGTGATTCGACTCGTGGACGGGAAGATTCAGCATGGGTAAGGCCCTCGTCCGCTGGACCGGACTGGTCGGCGTGGCGCTACGCCGGACCGCGACCAAGGCGACCCGGACCGCGCCGCGCCAGACCGCCGTGAGCGTCGCTGGCGTCGCAATCGCGGTCGCGCTCATGCTGGTCGTGACCGCCACAGGTCTCGGACTCGTGGAGGGCACCACGGTCAGGGGCGACGCGGTGGACTACTGGGTCGTTCCCGAATCGACCGGCACCTCCACGATGGTGGTCTCGGCCGACGCGCCGAAGCTCGGCGACGTTCACGGCAAGAGCACCGAGTTGACCGACGACGGTCGCATCGAGTACGCCACGCCGGTCCTCGTGGAGGTGGTCGAGGTCCGCGCTGAGGGGTCGGCCGAGTACGTCCTCGCGGTCGGGGTGATACCCGCGCCCGAACTCGACGACATCGCCGGGCTGTCGCCAGGGGCGCTCGCGCCCGGCGACCCCCACTACGCCGACGGCGACTACGACGGCGAGTGGACCGGCGAGGCGGTCCTCTCGCGAGGCGCGGCCGACAGACTCGGCGTCGAGTCGGGCGCGTCCATGTCGGTGTCAGGTGCGGTCTCGGCGGGCGAGACCCGCGACCTCCGCGCGGTCGACGTTCGGGAGGCCGCGGTCGAATCGGGGCTGTCGGGGCTACCCGTGATGGTCGTCCACCTCAGCGAGCTACAGACCATCACGGGCGCTCAGTCGGGCGATCAGGCCGACCAGATTCTGGTGGAGTCGAGCACTGGCGGCCTCGAAGCCGAACTCGGCGACCGCTACGAGGGCGCGACCGCGGTGACGCGCTCGGGGTTCGCGGCCCAGCAGACCACCGACGCCGAACTCCCGCTGGCGATGGGGCTGGCCGCGCTACTCATCGCCATCGTGGTCGGCGCGCTGTTCGTCGCCACCACGCAGGGCCTGCAGGTCGAGGCCGACAGCGAGCAACTGGCGGCGCTGAGCGCGCTCGGGTTCTCGCGGCGCGCCCGCGCCGTCGTCCTCGTGGTGCAGGCGCTCGCGCTCACCCTCGTCGGCGGCGCGCTCGGAATCGTCCTCGCGTACGCCGCGACCGCCCTCACCAACTACGCCGCGACCCGCGCCATCGCGCCGGTTCCCATCGCCGACTTCCACCCCCTGCTGGTGGTCTACGGGCTCGGCGTCTCGGCGCTCATCGGCGTGCTGGTCGCGCCCTACCTGCTCGCGATGGAGGGCCGAATCGACGACGTGACCGAGGTGATTCGATGAGCAGGCTCCGGGTCGCCGCGGCGGTCGCAGCCGCACAGCTCCGCCACGACCGCGCGAGGACCCTGCTCGCGGTGGTGGGAATCGCGGTCGCGGTCCTCTCGACCACCCTGCTCGCGAGCCTCGGCGTCGGGGTGTTCGAGACCGGCCAAGAGCGGTTCGACGCCTCGGGGCGGGACCTCTGGGTGACCGGCGGGTCGCTCTCGGAGGGGCCCGGCGGCTACGGCACGTCCATCCTCGACGCCCACGAGGTGTCCAGTGACATCGAGTCCCGCGAGGAGGTCGAGGCCGCGGTCCCGATGTCGTTCCGGGGAGTGTACGTCGGCAACGCCACGGGCGAGATGCAGACGTTGGTCGGGGTCGGCGTCCCGTTCGGCGGTCCGTTCGTGCAGTTGCAGGAGGGGCCGGGCATGGTCTCTGGCGACCCCCACTACGCCAACGGGAGCTACGACGGCGAGATGACCTACGAGGCGATAATCGACTCCCGGACCGCGGAGCTGCTCGACGTGGGCGTCGGCGACGAGATACAGGTCGGCGGGTCTGTCGAGACCGCCCGCCAGCACGAGTTCGAGGTCGTCGGCATCTCACCGACGTTCTCCAGCTTTCTGGGCGCGCCGACCGTCACGCTCCATCTCAGCGAACTGCAGGAGGTGACGGGGTCGGCCGGGACCGACACCGCGACGTTCGTCACCGTCTCGCTCGACGACGACGCCAACCGGAGCGCGGTGGCGGCCGACCTCGAAGAGCGGTACCCCGACTACACGATTCGGACGAACGACGAGCAGATGCGGTCGGTGCTCCAACACAACGCGGTCGTCATCGCGGTCGGGGGCGCGCTGGTCGTCCTCTCGGTGGTCGCGGGGTTCGCGCTGACGCTCAACGTCCTCTCCATCGTGGTGTTCCAGCAACGCGCGGAACTCGCGGCGCTGACCGCGCTCGGGGTCTCCTCGCGCACGCTGGTCGCGATGGTGGCCGGGCAGGGCGTCCTGCTCGGCGCGGCGGGCGGTCTGCTCGGTATCGCCGTGACCCCGCCGTTCGTGATTGCGCTGAACTACACAGCCGAGACCATCGTCGGGTTCGAGGGACTCGTCCGGACCCCCGAGTCGGTGCTGGCGCTCGGAATCGGCATCGCGCTGGTCATCGGGACGCTCGCGGCCGCAATCGCGGGATGGCGGACCCTCCGGACGGTGGACATGGGTCAGGTGATGCGGTGACTCGGTCGGCGTCCCCGGACGCGAACGGCGAAGTAGTCCCTTCGGGGACCGAGAAACCGGGTGGGAGTTCCCCAGCGTGGACGCTGGTGACGGCAAGGACGGCCGACTCCGTCGCTATCTTCCGGTCGGCCGGTCCGATTCCGTCGGCCGGGACGTATATCCGAGTCCGGATTGTCGTAGCGCCGGGAACTGGACATGAAAGCAGTAGTACTCGCCGCGGGAGAGGGAACCCGGCTTCGACCGCTGACCGAGGACAAACCGAAGGGGATGGTCGAAGTGGACGGAAAGCCCATCCTGAGCCACTGTTTCGAGCAGTTGGCCGAGTTGGGTGCCGACGAGTTCGTCGTCGTGGTCGGGTACCGCAAGCAGGACATCATCGACCACTACGGCGACGCGTTCGACGGACTCCCCGCGAGCGACGCTCGCGGGGAGTCCGAGTCGTCGGAGTCCGGCGAGATTCCGATGACCTACGCCCACCAGCGCGAGCAGAAGGGACTGGCTCACGCTCTCCTGACGGTCGAGGAGCACATCGACGAAGAGTTCATGCTGATGCTGGGCGACAACGTCTTCGACGCCAATCTGGGCGACGTGGTGAATCGCCAGCAGGAGGACCGCGCCGACGCCGCCTTCCTCGTCGAGGAAGTCCCCTACGAGGAGGCCGGGCGGTACGGCGTCTGCAATACCAACAAGTACGGCGAGATTACGGACGTGGTCGAGAAGCCCGAGAACCCGCCCTCGAACCTCGTGATGACCGGCTTCTACACCTTCACCCCCGCCATCTTCCACGCGTGTCACCTCGTCCAGCCCTCGAACCGCGGCGAGTACGAGATCAGCGAGGCCATCGACCTCCTCATCCAGAGCGGCCGCACCATCGACGCGATTCGGATGGACGGCTGGCGCGTCGACGTCGGCTACCCCGAGGACCGCGAGCGGGCCGAACGCCTGCTTCGGGGCGAGGAGGCCGAACCCGAAGTAGCCGAGGCGTCGTCGAACTGAGTAGCCCCGTCGGGGTCTTCCCGCGCTCTCGACCGGCCACGCGCGAGTCCGACGCTACCGCCGAACGATGTCTGCGGGTGAGAACTGCCGTCCACACTGCCGACACCGATATCGGCCGAGACCGAACTTACGGACCGGTCGGTTTCGGCCGCAGTCGGGACAGTCGATGTCCACGAGTACCGTCATCAGTTGACATACGATAGCGCGCGACTTGAGCGTGTCGCGACGTCGAGGGGTCGGGACGCGGTCCGGACGACCACACCGGCGTTTCCGGTGTTTCGGGCTCCGAACAACAAAAGAACTACCACACGCGCGACGGTAGACGACGTATGCGCGGGTTCTCGACTCGTCGGAACCGACCGGAGGGCGAAGTCGCGACGAACGGGGAGGGTTCGTAACGTGGGAGGCTCCGAGTCCGAGGCCTCCCTCACGGGCGAACAGACGCCGACGCCCGACGTTCTCACCTCGCTCATCGAGTCGGGGCTCCACGAGATGGACCGGGAGTGGTCCGGACTGGTGCTGTCGGGGTTCTCGGCCGGACTCGACATCGGGTTCGGTCCCCTGCTGATGGCGGTGTTCCTCACGCTCAGCGAGGGCGGGTACGGCGACATCGGGACCGAGCTGCTGCTGGCGAGCGCCTACGCCGTGGGGTTCATCTTCGTCATCATCGGGCGGTCGGAGCTGTTCACCGAGCACACGACCCTCGCGGTGATGCCGGTCCTCGACGGACAGGCGACGTTGCGGGAACTGGGGCGACTCTGGGGGCTGGTCTACGTGGGCAACATCGTGGGCGGGGCGGCGTTCACCGCGCTCGTCGTCACCATGTTCCCCTCGCTCGGGGTCGCCGACCCCGAGGCGTTCGGTACCATCGCGCACAAACTGGTCGACCACGACCTCGACTGGCTGTTCGTCGCGGGCATCCTCGCGGGGTGGCTGATGGGCCTGCTGGCGTGGCTGATAACCGCCGCACAGGAGACGGTGAGCCGATTGCTCATCATCTGGCTCGTCACCGCCTCCATCGGCATCCTCCACCTCCCCCACTCCATCGCGGGCAACGTCGAGGTGCTGTTCGGCGTGTTCGTCTCGCCGGAGGTGTCGGTCCTCGACTACGCGAAGTTCCTCTCGCTGGCGACGCTCGGCAACGCGGTCGGCGGCGGCGTGTTCGTCGGCCTGCTCAAGTACGGCCATGTGACCCGCGGCGGGGGGTAGCGCGACGGCAACCCGCGAACGACCTCGCCGACAGCCCTTTGTCGGCCCCCGTCGGGAACTAGGCACGATGTTCAGAGCACAACTGACCGACGGCGAGCAGATCGACTGCGCCGACTACGAACTCGGCGAGCGCGGCGCGACCCTCTACGGCGACGACGAGGAGTTCCTCGCGTTCGTCCCGTTCGCGAACCTGCTGTGGCTCGGCGGCGTCACGGAGGACGGCCGGACGAAGTGGTGAGAGCGAGTGGAGGGACGAGCAGGAGCGAAGGCGAATCGGTTCGCGGGGACCGCGGGGTCTCTCGACCCCGCGGTCCCCGCGAACCGTCGAATTCCCCCCGCACCGTCAAATCCAACCGTTCGGCGCGCGTATCACCGGACATGGAGTTCACCGTGATACAGGGCGACATCGCCCGACAGCGCGCCGACGTGCTGGTCAACGCCGCCGGGACCAGCCTCCGGATGGGAAGCGGTGTCGCCGGGGCGCTCCGCCGGACGGCGGGCGAGGAGCTAAACGAGGAGGCGATGGCGAAGGGACCGGTCGACCTCGGGGAGGTCGCGGTCACCGACGCGTACGACCTCGACGCCGAGTACGTGGTCCACGCCGCGGCCATGCCCCACTACGGCGACGGCCGGGCGACCGCCGAGAGCATCCGGGAGGCGGCCCGGAACGCGCTCGACGCCGCCGACGGCCGCGGGGCGGAGTCGGTCGTCGTCCCAGCGCTCGGGTGCGGGGTCGCGGGGTTCGACCTCCGAGAGGGCGCGCGGATCATCTGCGAGGAGATCGCCGACTTCGACCCGGAGTCGCTCGAAGACGCGGGGTTCGTCGCCTACGCCGACGACGAGTACGAGACGGTGCGAGCGGTCGCCGACGAGGTGCGCGCTCTGGGGGACAGCGCGTGACCGTCGGACCACCTATTTTTAAGTTCCAGAAGGAATATTTTCACCAAGGAACGAGAGGATGAAGAAAAACGACCGGCGTTCCGGCGGGAGCGGAGGGCCCAGCGACCGCCGGGCGCGCCGGGGAGCGCCCACCCGACGATTGGGAAATGTATTTCTACCTGACTCCGCGACCAATCAGACGAAGGTAACTGGCGACCGTCGGCGGCGACCGGAACCGAACACCACGCCATGAACGAACAGCTACGTGAAGAAAAGCGGAAGATCGAAGAGCTACACGAAGTCGCGTCCGAGATGGAGGCGTGTCACACCGAAGACGAGGTGTATCGCCTCGGCGTCGACGCCGCGGAGGGCATCCTAGAGTTCGACATCTGCGGCATCGACGTGGCCGAGGACGGCTACCTCGTCCCGAAGGCGACTTCGACGGAGATGCCCAACGACGGCTACGACGCCCTCGAAGTCGACGAGGGGCTGGCCGGTCGGACGTTCCAGAACCGCGAGTCGTTCGTCATCCCGGACGTTCGCACGATGGACGAGGCCGAACCGGTCCAGAAGCAGTACCGGTCCATCCTCAGCGTCCCGCTTGGCGACCACGGCGTGTTTCAGGCCGGGTCCCGCGAGGCCGAGGCCTTCGACGAGGACGACCTCGAACTCGCGGAACTGCTGATGTCCCACGTCACCGAGGTCATCTCCCGCATCGAGTCCCAGTCGGCGCTGCGCGAGAGCGAGGAGAAGTACCGCACGCTCGTCGAGGGGAGCCACGACGCCATCTTCATCCACAGCGACGGGCGGTTCCGGTTCGTCAACGACCGCGTCGCCGAACTCACCGGCTACAGCCGCGAGGAACTCGACGAGCTACCCATCTGGGGGGTGGTCCACGAGGACGACCGCGAGCGGGTCAAGGAACTCATGGAACAGCGCGAGCCCGAGGAGGACACGCCCCACTACGAACTCCGCGTCCGGACGAAGGACGGCGACGTGCGCTACGTCGAGATGAGCGTCCAGGTCATCACGTACGACGGCGACGTCGCCCACCTCGGGTCGGCCCGCGACGTGACCGAGCGACGCAAGCGCAAGCGACGCGTCGAGCGCCAGAACGAGCGGCTCAAGGAGTTCGCCAGCGTGGTGAGCCACGACCTGCGAAACCCGCTCAACGTCGCGCAGGGCCACCTCGGACTCGCCGAGGAGACCGGCGAACAGCGCCACTTCGAGAAGGCCGAGTCGGCGCTCGACCGGATGGAGTCGCTCATCGGTGACCTGCTCAAGCTGGCCCGGCAGGGCCAAGACGTGAGCGAGACCGAGCGCGTCGACCTCGAAGCGGTCGTCCGGCGGGCCTGGGCGACCGTCTCGACCGGCGACGCGAGCCTCCGCGTGGCCGACGGGCTCGGCGAGCTGGAGGCCGACGACGGCCGCCTGCAGGAACTGCTCGAAAACCTGTTTCGGAACTCGGTCGAACACGCGGGCGGAGACGTGGTCGTCGAGGTCGGCCCCCTCGGCGGTCCCGCGAGCGACGACGCGGGGCGCGTCGCTCGCGCCGACGGCTTCTACGTCGCCGACGACGGCCCGGGAATCCCCGAGGCCGACCGCGAGAAGGTGTTCGAACACGGCCACACCACCGCGGAGGACGGCTCGGGGCTGGGCCTCTCCATCGTCAAGAGCATCGCCGACGCCCACGGATGGGACGTGTCTGCCCACGAGAGCGACGCGGGCGGTGCGCGCTTCGAAATCGCGACCGCGTAGGACGGGCGACCGCCTCGGAGAGCGACCCGAAGCTATCGGAACCCGCGCACGTCGGATATCGACAGGGGACTCGGGGGCAGGTCGGCCGACGGGTCGGGGTCGTTGTACGCCCCGGGGGCCACGTCGTTGGGCGCGTCGGGGTAGAAAAGCGACGCCAGCAGTTGTATCTGGCGTCGTCCAGCGTCGAGTTCGAACTGGCCGCCGCCGTACATCCGGACGCCGCGCTGCTCGCAGTACTCGACGGTCTCGAACAGCGACTCGACCGACCCGAACCGAGAGGGCTTGACGTTGAGCCACTCGGGTTCGAACGGGAGGTCTCGGACGCTCTCGACGCCGGTGATGGGGTAGTCCCACGAGACGCGCTCGCGGGCGTCGGCGAGCGCGTCCCGGGTCCCGTCGGTCCACGCGGGGTCTTCGAGGACCGCGTCCGGGAAGGCCTCGACCACGCGCCGGTAGAGGTCCGGGTCGGCGCTCCCGGCGACCTCACTGTCCTCGTAGTGGGCCTTGAAGTCGACCACGCGCACGCCCGCGTCCGCGAGGTCGGCGACGAGGTCGGGGGTCCATCCGTCGTCGGCGTCGAGCTTGAACTCCACGTCGGGAGTTCGCTCGCGGAACCGGTCGAGAGCGGCCGCGCTCGGCGGGTCGCCGAGCGGGGGGCTCGCGACGAACCGGACCGGGTCGTACTCGCGGCCGAGTTCCGCGCCGAGGTCGGTGTCGGCCTGCCGGAGCGCGAGGTCGAGCGCGGCGCTCTCGAACGCCCACCGCCGGTAGTGGCGAAAGTGGTCGTCGGGGTCGGCGTCGGGGAAGAACTCGCGGTCGGCGAGTTCGCGGCTGAACTCGCCGAATGCGTACTCGCCGTCGAGGCCGAAGTCGCGGTCGGGAATCGGGTGGAGGTCGGCGTCGTAGGTCACGTCCTCCCCGACGCCGGTCTCGCCGTCGCCGCGGAGCGAGACCACGGTGGTCGCGCGGGTGAACTTGGTCGTCTCGCGCTCGCGGCGCTCGAACTCGACGCTCTCGACCGAAACGGGGAGGTCGGCGATCCGCTCGTAGAGGTCCATAGAACCGATTTGGACCGCGACCGGGAAAATCGTTGGCCCGCCTCGTGGGCGGCCCACTGACTAGTGGCGCTCGGTGGGTCGTCCATCGGGAATCAGCCGGTGGAACAGTCCACCGTGGGTGGGAATGAAAGGGGCCGTCCGCTCGCGGGCCGCAGGCCCGTGGTCGCCTCAGCGACCCCTATCGCCGCGCGGTTTGCGGCGATATGTCGCTGAGCGACCGCGAGCGGGCGGGGGCTTTCGAGACGTTCGTTCTGCTGTCTGGACCACTGGCTCCTAACGGACATCTCGAAAAGACCGCTCCCGAAAAGCACCGTCTACCAAACCACGACGAAAGCCCTACTCCGTGACGACGGTGACCGGCCCGTCGAAGTTGAGGATTATCGACTGGGTGAGGTCGCCGAAGATGGCCTTGCCCGCGGGCGAGCGCTTCTCGCCCGCGATGAACAGGTGGTCGCAGTCACGGTCGTCGGCCGTTCGGAGAATCTGGTCCTGCTCGTCGCCGAGCGTACCGACCGCCTCGAAGGAGACATCGACGTCGCTCAGCATCTCGTGTCCGATGTCGGCCGCGAACTGGCGGGCACCGTCGCGGGCCTGCTGGGCGGAGTAGGTGACGTTGCTGTCGGGGATTTCGGCCATCGCCTGTCGCCTGTCGTTGTACTCATCGTCGGTCGTGACGTGCAACAGCACGAGTTCGGCATCGACGGCCGCGGCGAGTTCGCCCGCCTCTCGGACGAGCGCTTTGGTGGACTCCTCGGCGTCGACGACTGCGAGCGCGCGTTTCATGTGTTGGACGTGATGTGTGGAGCCATACGAATAAAACGTTTCCGTCTAGTATTCTGTTCATTCTGCGCTCGGGCCGGTCGGCGAACCCGGCGACGCCCCCGTAACCGACCGCTACCAGCGATTCGTCGCTGGCAGTAGATATCAATTATCCTATCAATCCCGCACCTATTTGGGCGTCGGCGGCGTCACCGAACGCGTGCCCGACCACTCGACACGCCGCGACGTTCTGGCCGCCGCCAGCGCGCTCACGCTCGGGGGGACCCTGTCGGCGCTCGCCGACGACGGCGCGGCCGCCGCGCGAATCGACCCCGAAGCCGTCGGCGACGGGCGCGAGGGAATTTTCGAGGTCGAGCGCCAGCCGTCGTCGGTCTTCCCGCAGTCGGTCGCCAGCGGCGGGCCGACCCCGAGCGGGGTGCTGCTGTGGACCCGCGTGGACCCCGACGCCCGCGACGGGGCCACGCCGCTCGGCGTCGAGGTGGCGACCGACCCCGAGTTCGCCGACGTGGTCTACCGGGGGACCGTCCCGCCCGAGCGGTTCGGTCCCGACCGCGACTTCACCGCGACCGTCGACCTCGACGGGGAACTGGACGCCGACACTCGGTACCGCTATCGGTTCGTCTACGACGGCGACGCCAGCAGGGTCGGGCGGTGTCGGACCCTGCCCGGAGCCGACGCCAGCCCCGAGTCGGTCCGGTTCGCGGTCGCGAGCTGTAACGACTACCTCGACGGCTTCTTCGGCGCGTTCGCGCGAATCGCCGAGGAGGACGTCGACTTCCTCGTCCACCTCGGGGACTTCATCTACTCGTACGGCGGCGACGGGCCGGGCGACCGCGCCATCGAACTGCCCAGCGGGAACCGGCTCGCCCACGAACTCGCCGACTATCGGCACCTCTACCGGACCTACCGCAGCGACCGGAGCCTCCAGCGCGCGCTGGAGGCCCACACCCTCATTCACACATGGGACGACCACGAGATCGTCAACGACCGGTGGTGGAACTACGAGACCGACGCGCCCCAGTCGGGGACCCACCCGCGCGGTGAAGACCCCGAGTTCATGCGCCAGCTGTACGTCGACGCCATCCGGGCGTACACCGAACACGTCCCAGTTCGGGTCGAGTACGAGCCCGAGGGGAGCGACCGAGACGACCGAGCCGACGGCCGGGAACTCCCGGCCGACGACCTCCACGACGCGTTCCGGCTCTACCGGTCGTTCCGGTTTGGCGACCTCGCGGAGCTGTTCGTGACCGACGAGCGCCTCTACCGGTCGGAGCCGCCCAGCGCGGGCGAGGACGGCCCCGCGGTCCCCGCCGAGGAGGCCGCCGAGGACCCCGGCCGGACGATGCTCGGCGACGACCAGCGCCGGTGGTTCCTCGACGGGACGACCGACTCGTCGGCCCGGTGGACGCTGTGGGGCAACGAGGTGCTGGCGTCGGCGTTCCGGTT
This sequence comes from Halorussus salilacus, assembly GCF_024138125.1. NCBI lineage: Archaea > Methanobacteriati > Methanobacteriota > Halobacteria > Halobacteriales > Haladaptataceae > Halorussus > Halorussus salilacus. The sequence continues at coordinate 206,543 of NZ_CP099994.1, read as the reverse complement.
CCTCGACGACGGCAGCGTGGCGGTCAACGCCGACGCATGGGACGGCTACCGGACCGAGCGCGGGCGGCTCCTGTCGGCGCTTTCGGAGGCGGGCGTCGAGAACCTCGTCACGCTGACCGGCGACATGCACAGCTATCTGGCGGCGTACCTGCTGGCCGACTTCGCGGTGTCCCCGCAGGCGCTCGCGTCCGAGAGCGAGCGCGAGCGCGTGGGCGTCGAGTTCATGGCCCCGGCGGTCTCCAGCGACAACCTCGTCGCGACGGGACAGCTCCCCGAGAGCGACGCGGTCGCGGGCGCGCTACGGATAGAGAACCCCCACGTCGAGTGGTTCGACAGCAGCAACTGGGGCTACGCGGTCGTGGAGGTGAACCGCGAGGAGCTCGTCTACTCGGCGTACGCGGTCGACAGGAGCGTCGATTCGGCCGACGTGCCCAAGCGGCTCCTGCGGCGCTACCGGGTTCCGGCGGGCGAGGTCGCGATGGAGGAGGTCGACGGAGGCGGATAGGAAGTCGGCGCGGGGACTCGGACTTCGGCGAAGGGAAATCGGCACGGGACTCGGGATTTGGAAGGGAATCAAGATTCGGCGACTCCGCCGTCGCGCGCGTCGGGCGAACGCCCGACGCGCGCGGCCTCCGACGCGACGCGCTCGAACAGGTCGTCGGCCCACGCGACCGCCTCGCGGGAGTCGGTCCGGACGAACCCGAGGATGGAGCCGTCGTCGTAGAGCATCACCCCGACCGCTCGGTCCGAGCGGTCGGCCGCCGACGCCGGGTCGACCGACCCGGCGTCGGCGGCCGAAGTCGTGCGAGTACCTCGGGCGGCGGAGTCGGCGGAGTCGGCGGGGTCGGCGCACTCACCGCGGTCGGCGCGGTCGATCAGCACGAGGCTGAACGACCGGTCGAGCGGCGTTCGCGAGACCGAGACCCCGGACGTTCCGAGCAGCGCCGACACGTCCTCCTTGCGACGGGCCAGCAACCACTCGAACACCTCCTCGGCGAAGACGAGGTCGGCGGTCATCCCCGCCTCGACGCGCTCGCGGTAGAGGTCGACGTAGCGCGAGACGACGGCCGACGCGAACAGCCGGACGTGAGACGCCTCCGCGAGGAACGACGCCAGCGTCTCGACGGGTTCGTGGGGGGAGTACGACTCGGGTAGCGACACCTCGGCGTCCTCGAAGAGGGCGGCGTCGAGCGGCGCGTCGGGCGCGAGCCCGGCGAGCGCCTCCCGGAATCGGGCGATTCCGTCGAGACGAGCGGCGTGGCGCTCGCGGTCTTCGAGCGCGAGTTTCCCCGCGAGCGTCGTCCGGTAGCCGTCCTCGGTCCGGTCGACGAACCCGGCAGACTCGAGTTCCCGGACCGCGCGGTCGATGGTGGACCGCGACTCCCGGAGTTCGCGGGCCAGTTCGCACTTCTCGTGGGGGCGGCGCAGTCGACGCAGGAAGTGGCTTCGGTTCCGGAGACACTTCTGCATCGCGGCGGAATCGGGGGACATGGGAGAACGCACACACCGCTTACATAAGAAATTACATGTAAGCACATATTTAAGTGTGCGATAGGCTTTTGTGTCTGCTCACAACGCGTGAGCGACCCCCTCGGAAGATGGGATGAAGGACCCCGGGTCTCAAGTGGGAACGCTGGTGCGGAACCAGCGTGTGCCTCTGACACCGGTCCCAACACCATTGTCGAACCTCGGGGACTCGGTCCCCGTGACCCGTCTTCGACCGCTACAGGTCCGTCGTTCGGGTCGTTCCCACGAAAAAGGAGCGAGCGATAGCTCGGGTCAGTTCAGACTGACTTCGTTGTACATCTGTCGACTCGTCCCGGCCGCACCGAACGCGGAGATGTCGACCGACTCGTAGCTGAACCGCTGGTCGAGTTCGTGGTAGGTCGGCAGGAGCGCGATGTCCTCCCAGTTGGCCTCCTCCATCTGGACGTAGGCCTCGCCGCGGGCCTGCTCGTCCTCGTCGGTCGGCGCGCGGTTCTCCTCGATGGTCGCCCACGCCTCCTCGGCGGAGCTGGCCGCGTCGGTGTCGCTCCAGTTGAAGTAGGAGATGGGCGCCGCCTGGGACGTGTCGGTCTGGGGCGGATTGAGCAACTGGAGGAAGTTGTCGGGTGCGGGCCAGTCCATGACCCATCCGAGCGAGTAGGCTCCGAGATTACCGTTGCGACCGCGTTCCAGCAGGGTCGAGAACGGCGCGCTCTCGACCGCCATGTCGATGTGGGCGCTCGCGAGCTGGTCGCGCAGGAGGACGGCGACGTCCTCCCAGGTGTCCGAGGACTCGTAGACCGTCATGGTGAACGAGTAGCGCTCGTTCTGGCCGTATCCGGCCTCCTCCATGACCTGCCGGGCCTGGTCGAGCTGGGTCTCGTTGTAGCCGTAGGGGTAGTTCTCCTCGGCGTGGCTCTGGTACTCCTCCGGGCCCCCGGGGTAGATGGTCGGCGGCGTGAAGTGATAGGACGGTTCTCCCCGGCCCTTGAAAATTTGGTCGAGAACGTCCTGCTGGTTCATCGCGTACGCCGCGGCCTGCCGCGCCGGTTTCTCGACCGTGTCGGTGTTGAAGCCGATGTAGAAGGCGTTGATGGTCGGGACGCCCTGATAGTTGAGCGTCTCGTCGTTCGCGCGCTCGACCGGACCGTAGGTGCCGGTCTCCCGACCCTGGTCGTCGGTGTTCTCGACGCTGAGAAGGTTCGGGTCGTAGAACTGGGTCGGAATCTGGAAGACGTCGGCGTTCTGGTTGGTCACGTACGTCCACCGGGCGTTGGCGTCCTCGACGATGTTCCAGTGGACCCGCTGGACGTTCGCCACGCTACCGTGGTAGTCGTCGAAGCGCGTGACCGACGCCTCGTCGTTGGTCGCCCAGTTCTCGAACTCGAACGGTCCGGCCCCGACCGGGCTCTCGCTGGCGAACTCGTCCTGAGACATCTCCCCGTCGTAGCCCTCGATGTCGTCGACGAGTCCCTCCGGAACCGCGGCGAACGACGTGTACGCCAGCATCGGGAGCGTGGCGTGGAACGGCTCTTCGAGTTCCATTTCGAGGGTGTAATCGTCGCTGGCCTCGACCGCGAGGGTCCCGGGCTCGTAGGACTCCTCTTCTTCGCCCTCCTCGGTGGTCTCGGTGGTCGTCTCGTGGGCGATACCGATGGAGTCGAGCACGAAGTACGCGCGACTGGAGTTCTCTGAGGCCGCGAGTCGTTCCCACGCGTACACGAAGTCCTGCGCGGTGACCTCCTCGCCGTTGTGGTACGTCGCGCCCTCCTTGAGCTGGAAGGTGTACTGCGTGAAGTCGTCGGACACCTCGTAGTCGTCTGCGAGCTGGGTCTCGACCTCGATGGCCCCGTCCGGATAGTTCATCAGGGCGTCGAACACCTGTTGGATGACCGTCCCGGAGGCGGTGTCGGTCGCCTCGATGGGGTCGAGCGTGGTCATCGTCGAGTTGATGAGGTTGAGCTCGCTGTCTCCGTCCCCACCCCCCTCTTGGGTGGTGTCCTGTCCCCCTTCGGTGGTGGTATCCTGACCGCTTTCGGTGGTGGTGTCCTGACCGACCGCGGTACCCGTGAGCGCTACAGCCGATGCCGCCCCGCCAGTCGCTTCGAGGAAGCGACGGCGAGACATGTTGGATTTCTCTGACATCCCAACGGAGAGACAACGGAGTCGCATATGTATCTAATTATTTATAATGTTGTATGTGGTTATTGGTAAAACTAGACGTCCCGCCCGCGTGTTTTCGCCGAGGCCTCCGAATAGAAAGACGTTCCCGAGCTCACGCGTCGAAATCGAAAGACGGCAACGGAAGAATTCCCGAATACCGTGGCGCAATCACGACCTGAGTCGGTGTGAGGCCGGACCGAGGCCCAGACGTGACGCTCTCGCCCGAACGAGACGCGCGGGGACCGTCGTCGCCGAGCGGAGCGCCGGTGTGAGGAGGAACCGTGAGAAGCGAGTCAGTCCACGTACAGCGAGTAGGTGATGACCGCGAACCCGAGCGCGGCCAGACCGCTCTCGATGACCAGCACGAGCGAGCGGTCGAGACCGATCCCCTGGTCGGCGACGCCCGCGAGGAACGCGCCGAGCGTGACGAACGCGAACCCGAGCGCGAGCGCTCGGAGCGCGGGAGATCCCGTCTGGCGGTAGGCCTTGTACGCGAAGTAGGTTATCAACCCTCCGAGCAGGAGGGTGACTGTCTTCAGGGCGACGACGAGGGTGGTAACGTCGTGAGTCATGTCTGTTTTCGCACCTCCGACCACATGTTCGCGAGCTGTTCTTCGGCCGACCGGGCGGGCCGCGCGACGGTGACGTCGAACTCGCGGTTCTCGGTTATCGCTAGCGTCACCTCGTCGAAGTCCCGGTCGTAGCGGGTGGTGTGGTGGCCGTCGCTCCGAACCTCGGTGAGTTCCCGCAACAGCGACGCCTCGCTGAGGAGTTCGAGCTTCCGATAGACCGTCGAGAGCGGGATGTCGGCGGTGTCCGAGAGTTCGCTGGCTGTCATCGGTTCGTCGAGGTGTTTGACGATGGCCCGGCAGTCCGGGTCGTCGAGCGCGTCGAGGACCTCCTGCAGGTTCGGTTGATCCTGCGCTCCCGCCGGGTCTCGTACCATCTACTGGGAGTATCGCCAGCCGATACATAATTCGTTCGACTCGGGGTCGCGATTTTCAGTTCTCGGGAATCAGCGTCCCCCGATTTACATACGGGATGTCTATCTTCAACTGTATCATGACCGACATCGGCGCACCCGGAAACGGACCGTCTCGACGCGACTTCCTGAAAGCGACCGGCGCGGGTGGGCTCGCCGCCACGGCGGGGTGCACCGCCCCGAGTGCCAGCGACCAACGGACCCGGACCACGCGACAGGAGGCGATGCAGAGCGACGACTCGCTGCCGACCACGAGTCCGCCGGAGATCGTGAACGTGGACGAACAGGGCGGTCAGGTGACGATGAAGACCCAACCCGCGCGCCACGACGTCCACCCCGGTGAGTCGATGGGCGGACCGATAGCGTTCCCGCAGGTGTGGGCGTTCCAGGCCGACGACCGCGACCCCAGCGTTCCCGGTCCCATCCTCCGGACCACGGAGGGCGAGGACATGGAGGTCACCCTCGACAACACCGAGGGCCAGCGCGCACACACCATCCACTTCCACGGCGCCAGCAAGACCTGGGAGAACGACGGCGTGCCGACGACGACCGGCATCACGGTCGACGCCGGTGAGGAACACACCTACGAGATTCCAGCCAACGTCCCGGGAACCCACGTCTACCACTGCCACTTCCAGACCCAGCGCCACATCGACATGGGGATGTACGGCATCTTCCGCGTCGACCCGAAGGACTACGAGGAGGCCGACAAGGAGCACTTCCTAACGTTCAAGGACTGGGACTCGCGGCTCCCCCGACAGATGGCGGGCGAGGACGTAAACTACAACCCCCGCGAGCGCCAGCCCGACGTGTTCACGGTCAACGGCAAGAGCGCGCCCCGGACGCTCCACCCCGAGCAGGGGTCGCCCATCATCGTCAAGGAGGGCGAGACCGTCCGGCTCCACCTCGTCAACGGCGGGTACATGTCCCACCCGATGCACATCCACAACCACCGGTTCCAGCTCGTCGAGAAGGACGGCGGGACCATCCCCGAGGCGGCCCGTCACGACGAGGACATCACGAACATCGCACCCGCCGAGCGCCACACCATCGAGTTCACGGCCGACGCCGACCCCGGCATCTACCTGATGCACTGCCACAAGGTCAACCACGTCATGAACGGCCGGAGCTACCCCGGCGGGATGCTCGGAGGCATCGTCTACGAGTCGGTGATGGACACCGACATCTTCGCACAGCTGATGGAGTACGCGGGCTACGAGGCGTGATTCCGATGACGAAATCCACCACGAGACGGACGTTCCTGAAGGGGACCGCGGCAACGACCGCCACGGCGGCCGCGGGCGCGCTCGCGAGCGCGCCCGCGGCCGCCCAGTCGGACGACGGCCTCGACTCGTGGTTCGAGGGCGTCGAGAACTACGACGGCGTCGAGGACCACACCGGCGAGGACGAGGTCACCATCGAGGTCGGCGCGCAGGGCAACGGCGGCGGGTTCGCCTTCGGCCCCGCGGCGGTCAGAATCGACCCCGGGACCACGGTCGTCTGGGAGTGGACCGGCGACGGCGGCCAGCACAACGTCGTCGACGAGGGCGGCGCGTTCGAGAGCGAGACGGTCGGCGACGAGGGCCACACCTTCGAGTACACCGCCGAGGAGGAGGGCGTGTTCAGGTACGTCTGCGTCCCCCACGAGTCGATGGGGATGAAGGGCGCACTCGTCGTCGGCGACGCCGAGGTCGGCGGCGGCGAATCGGGTGGCGAGTCGGGGTTCGAACTCGACGCGTGGACCGCGGCGGTCGGCGCGAGCGGCCTGCTCGGACTGCTCTCGCCCGTCGCGTTCGCGGCGTTCCTGTTCGGGCGCGACCCCGACCGGCCGCGAGACGACACCCGGTGACCCTGGCCACTCGCCAGATGCTCCCTTCTGCAGTTTGAATCGTCGAGGTCGCTCGACCGCGTGCGGCGAGCCAGTCGAAGCGCCGCCGCTCGCGAGTGCTATCGCATAAAATACAAAAACCCCACGGCCAGCGCGTGCGCTGGTCGTGGGGTGAATAGTGGTATGAATGGGAGGCGGCGAACCGGCTTTCCCAGAGGGTCGCCCACTCCAGTACTCACTGGAACGCAGGCGGGCTTAACTTCCGTGTTCGGGATGGGTACGGGTGTCAACCCCGCCGCTATGGCCGCCTTAACGCCGACTCGCGGAATCGAACCGCGAACAGTGTCCAACGTCGGTAGTCCGATGTACTGACGACCGTGTGTTCGTGCAATCCAGTTAGCGCCTGGACTCGATTTCTCGAGTACAGTGCATGAGTGTGTGGCGTCGATCGGTTAGTACTCGCAGACTGAACGCCTCGTTGCCTCGGCGCGTACATCCCGAGCCTATCGAACTCGTCTTCTACGAGTGATCTCGGCGGTATCTCTTTTCCAGGTGGGTTTCGAGCTTAGATGCGTTCAGCTCTTACCCCGTGTCACGTGGCTGCCCGGCACGCGCCCTCTCGGACGACCGGTACACCAGTGGTGACCAATCGTAGTTCCTCTCGTACTATACGATCGTTCCCGTCAGATACCATGACACCCCAATAGATAGCAGCCGACCTGTCTCACGACGGTCTAAACCCAGCTCACGACCTCCTTTAATAGGCGAACAACCTCACCCTTGCCCGCTTCTGCACGGGCAGGATGGAGGGAACCGACATCGAGGTAGCAAGCCACCCGGTCGATATGTGCTCTTGCGGGTGACGACTCTGTTATCCCTAAGGTAGCTTTTCTGTCATCTATCGCCCGCATCAAGCAGGCTGATAGGTTCGCTAGACCACGCTTTCGCGTCAGCGTCCCTTGTTGTGCAGGACACTGTCAGACTCTCTTTTGCTCTTGCGCTCTGTTCCGGGTTCCCGACCCGGATGAGAGAATCTTGGGGCACGCTCGATATCTTTTCGAGCGTGTACCGCCCCAGTCAAACTGCCCGGCTACCGGTGTCCTCCTCCCGGAGTGAGAGTCACAGTCACTGACGGGTAGTATTTCAATGTTGCCTCGGTGGCCCGCTGGCGCGGGTACCTGTGTAGTGGCTCCTACCTATGCTGCACATCAGCGACCGTGTCTCAGCGACAGCCTGCAGTAAAGCTCTATAGGGTCTTCGCTTCCCCTTGGGGGTCTCCAGACTCCGCACTGGAACGTACAGTTCACCGGGCCCAACGTTGGGACAGTGACGCTCTCGTTGATCCATTCATGCAAGCCGCTACTGAAGCGGCAAGGTACTACGCTACCTTAAGAGGGTCATAGTTACCCCCGCCGTTAACGGGTCCTTCGCCCGGTTGTACCCGGTGTTCAGATACCCGCACTGGGCAGGATTCAGTGACCGTACGAGTCCTTACGGATTTGCGGTCACCTATGTTGTTACTAGACAGTCGGAGCGTCCGAGTCACTGCGACCTGCCCCGATCTGGGGCAGGCATCCCTTATCGCGAACTTACGGGACTAACTTGCCGAATTCCCTAACGTCGGTTGCTCCCGACAGACCTTGGCTTTCGCTGCCAGAGCACCTGTGTCGGATCTTGGTACGAACTCACTACTCCCTTTTCACGGGCCCCAGGTTGGACTGACTTGCGCTGTCCCGCCGTTCGTCCGCTTCGTGCCGTTACGGCTTCCACGGATTTTGACGGTTCGACCGGGCGAGTGCCCGACTCAGCCTACCCCGAGGCGTCGGTTTCACTGTAGTGAGGTACTGGAATATTAACCAGTTTCCCGTTTGTCTCGCTCGAATTACGACGAGACTTAGGATCGACTAACCCTCAGCTGTTCAACATTGCTGAGGAACCCTTGCTCGTAAGGCCGTCGGGGGTCTAACCCGACTAACGCTGCTACTATGGCCAGGATTTTCGTCACCATTCGGTCCACGCGAACTCTCGTTCGAGCTTCCACCCAAATGGAGTGCCAGTCTACTGGATCGCCCTGTGACGGGCGCCGCTAGGTCTCGGTGGCGGACTTGAGCCCCGATCATTTTGGGCGCCCCGAACCTCGGCCGGTAAGCTGTTACGCTTTTCTTAGAGGGTAGCTGCTTCTAAGCTCACCTCCCGGCTGTTTAGGGCTCGGGACCACCTTCGATCGCACTTAGTCCGCACTTGGGGACCTTAACCCAGCTCTGGGTTGTCTCCCTCACGGTGCACAGGCTTACCCCGCACACCGGATTCCCTGCGTCAGCGGCGTCCGTAAGTTTGGAGTTTGACAGCGGGGTCGACTCCTCTCGGAGTCGACGCCCGCAATCGGTCGCTCTACCTCACGGACTACCTCAGCAGAGGTCATGCTTCGACATGTTTCGACTGGAACCAGCTGTTGCCGGATTCGATGGGCCTTTCACCCCTATACGCAGGTCACGAGAGGGTATTGTAGGACACCAACTCTAGCAGGCCTCCACGTGGCTTTCGCCACGCTTCGCCTTGCCCGCGCATAGATCATCCGGTTTCGGGTCGTATCGGTTCGACTCCCCGCGCTTGAACACGGCGGCCCTCGCCTGACGGCTGCGGCCATGTCGGTTTCCCTGTGCCTTCCCCGATGCTCGGGTTAGACTCGCCGAACTGATACACTCCCTGGCTCGTTTTTCAAAACGTACGATGGAACACCGGCTTCCCGTGAGTCCTACTGGAGGCTTGCGCCTCGGTCGTTTGTCACGGGACCTTTTGTGCCCCATCGCTCTATCGCCACCTGATTTCAGGCCCTGTTGCACCTCCCTTTGTGGGGTGCTTTTCAGCGTTCGCTCACGCTACTTGTTCGCTATCGGTCTCGAGACGTGTTTAGTCTTCGCCATCAATGCTGGCGGTATTCACGAGGAAGTTCCAATCCCCGCTACTCTGGAGCTGACGCACAGCGTACTTCACTCTCTTACGGGGCTTTCACCCTGTATCGCGCTCCGTTCCAGAAGACTTCAGAGAGTGGTTCGACTGCTGAGGGTCAGTCCGAACACCACATTGCCCGTGTGGGCTTCGGTTTGGACTGTGTCGCGTTCACTCGCGGTTACTGACGACATCCCGTTCGGTTTCTTTTCCTGTCGGTACTGAGATGTTTCAATTCCCGACGTTCCCCATTGCGCGAAGCAATTGCGGTGGGGATTCCCATTCGGAGATCCTATGTTCTTTGCCTCCGTGCGGCTCCCATAGGCTTATCGCAGCTTGGCACGTCCGTCGTCGGCGCTCGAGCCGAGCCATCCACCAGGCGGCACAGTAGCCACGTTGTTGTGGATAATGTCACTGTGACCCGATGAAATCGAGTCCAGTGGACGCCTGGATTGCACGTACACACGGTCGTCATCGCCACGTCTCGGTGGTCGCGAGAGCGTGCATCGAACCCTTCCTACTCGCGCTTTCACGGAGTAGTGCATCGGTCTTCGGATTAATCCGTAACGCCGGACCACGTATAAGGGTCACGGTTCGGGATTAACCCGGAGTAAGGACCTACTAGGAGTCGAACCTAGAACCTCCGGAGATGGAGGCGCTCCCACGAGCTAGGTCTGAGCCCTGGTAGTTCGAAGGTGCCCGGTCGGCACCACGACAGCATCGTCGAGGACCCTCCGTGTCCGTCGCGAAGACGGACGGGTGTGGGCCACCCGGTGTGGGTGGTCCCGTGCGTTAGGAGGTGATCCAGCCGCAGATTCCCCTACGGCTACCTTGTTACGACTTAAGCCCCTTGCGAAGCCCAGATTCGACCGGGGTTTCCCGGCCTCATCCGGACCTCACTCGGGTGCTTTGACGGGCGGTGTGTGCAAGGAGCAGGGACGTATTCACCGCGCTCTTCTGAAGCGCGATTACTACCGAATCCAGCTTCATGAGGACGAGTTTCAGTCCTCAATCCGAACTACGACCGGGTTTAAGAGATTAGCGCCGCATTTCTGCGTTGCCACCCGTTGTCCCGGCCATTGTAGCCCGCGTGTAGCCCAGCTCATTCGGGGCATGCTGACCTACCGTTGCCCGTTCCTTCCTCCACGTTGGCCGTGGCAGTCTCCCTAATGTACCCAGCTACCACAAGGGTACTGCTGGCAATTAGGGATGCGGGTCTCGCTCGTTGCCTGACTTAACAGGATGCCTCACGGTACGAGCTGACGGCGGCCATGCACCTCCTCTCTGCAGCGTCATGCAAGGTCATCAACCTGGCAATCATTACTGCAGTCGGAGCTGGTGAGATGTCCGGCGTTGAGTCCAATTAAACCGCAGGCTCCTCCGGTTGTAGTGCTCCCCCGCCAATTCCTTTAAGTTTCATCCTTGCGGACGTACTTCCCAGGCGGCTCGCTTGACGTCTTCACTGCAGCACAGCGTAGACTCGTAGTCTACGCCATACTTAGCGAGCATCGTTTACAGCTAGGACTACCCGGGTATCTAATCCGGTTCGTGACCCTAGCTTTCGTCCCTCACCGTCGGGTCCGTCTTCTCGAGGCGCTTTCGCCACCGGTGGTCCGTCCAGGATTACGGGATTTCACTCCTACCCCGGACGTACCCCTCGAGTCTTCCGGCCCCAAGCCAGCTGGTTTCCGCCGGACGCCTGCTCGTTGAGCGAGCAGATTTCCCGACGGACCTGTCTGGCCGGCTACGGACGCTTTAGGCCCAATAATAGCGGCCATCACTCGGACTGCCGGTATTACCGCGGCGGCTGGCACCGGTCTTGCCCAGTCCTTATTCGTACACCACCTTACGGTGTACAAAAGCGAGGACTATATGCCCTCGCACTCGGAGTCCCCTTATCGCACTGTCGTGCAGTGTAAAGGTTTCGCGCCTGCTGCGCCCCGTAGGGCCCGGAATCTTGTCTCAGATTCCGTCTCCGGGCTCTTGCTCTCACAACCCGTACCGATTATCGGCACGGTGGGCCGTTACCCCACCGTCTACCTAATCGGCCGCAGCCACATCCTCTGGCGCCGTAGCGTTTCGGGCTCTCCTCACTCCAGAGTGAGAGCCGTATTCAAGATTAGCCTCAGTTTCCCGAGGTTATCTTGATCCAGAGGGCAGTTTGGCCACGTGTTACTGAGCTTTCCGCCACGAGTGTGAACTCGTGCGACTAGCATGGCTAAATCGGACTCCGATAGCAATGGCCTCCGGCAGGATCAACCGGAATGGTTGCCGAGTCCCGAAGGACTCGGTGGGTCTCTGGCGGAAGCATCGAATGCTATGGTTCCGTAGATTCGACGATACTGGTCGAGGACCGACCGAGTATCACCGAACTACCAGGGCTAACATCAGATTCCATCGTGTACGGCGGACCGCAGGGGTGGAATCCTCATTTCCTGCCGACCGGGGCGGGGCGTCGCCCCGCCCCGGTCGGACTCGTTCGGATTCAATCGTAGGGGACAACCCTACTTAACTGCTTCGAATCCGCGACGCCCCGAGCGGTCGGAACCGCGGGACATCGTTCACATCACTACGAATGCCCGGGTTACACTTAAGGCCGTCGAACCGAAGCCTCAATGAGTACCCCTCTCACGGCACGGGGAAACAACCCGATATCACCCCGAAACTGTCAGTTACTCGCGGTCGCTTCCGAGGACCATCACCTTCACGCGCGCCACCGCGTCGAAGTCCCGGAGGCGGTACGCGAGCCGTCGGACCTGTTCGGCCGGGCCCTGACAGAACGCGGTCTCGAGACACCACTCGCCGCGGTGGACGTGGCTGGTCGCGGTGATGACCTCGCCGAACTCGTGCTGGACGACGTGGAGGTCGCCGATGACCGCCTCGTGTTCGTAGTCGTAGGCCAGGACCGCGACCACCTCTCCCTCCGCCGATTCGAGTTCCTCGTGGGATTCGACGTACTCGCGCATCGCCTCGCGGACCGCGCGCGAGCGGGAGTCCAGTCCCTGCGCGCGCCACGTCTCGTCGAACGCCGCGAGCACGTCGTCGGGAACGTTGAGGCTGGTTCGCATACCGGGCGCTTGGGGCCCGACCCGGATGGGGATTTCGAGTCGCGGTTATTACTCGGTGCCCGATTCAGTAATAACAAGTCGTTTTGCGAGGGTCGTCCGTAGTTCCGGACGCGAATGATACCGAGTGACGCAGTCGGGCTGTTCGCCGGAGCAATCGCGCTCGGCGTCGTCCACGGAATCGAGCCGGGCCACGGCTGGCCGGTCGCCGCGAGCTACGCCCTCGACCAGTCGAACAAGTGGCTCTACGGCTTCGCGGCGAGCTTCATCCTCGGAGTGGGCCACCTCGTCAGCAGCATCGCGATGGTCGTCGCGTTCTTCTTCGCGAAGTCGTACTTCGGACTCACCGACGTCGAGGGGTCGATGACGGTCCTCGGCGTCGAAATCGGCGGCCCGATTGGCGTGGTCGCCGGAGTCCTGTTGATCCTGCTGGGCGTCCGCGAGTACTTCCACGGGCACGGCCACTCGCACGCGGGCGCGGGCACGGGCGAAGGAGAAGGGGGTAGGCACGACCACGACCACGACCACGACCACGACCACGACCACGACCGCCTCGCCAGACTGAAGCTCGCGCTCCCGTTCGTCGGCGGGCACTCCCACGGCTCCGCCGACGACGCCGCCGACCGCGGCCTGTGGGGTATCGCCGGATTCGCGTTCGTCCTCGGGTTCGCCCACGAGGAGGAGTTCGAGATCATCGCCCTCTGTGCCGGGTCCGACTACTGCCTCTCGCTGATGACCGTCTACGCGCTGACGGTCATCGTCGGCATCGTCTCGTTCACCCTCCTGCTCATCGCGGGCTACCAGTCCCACGAGGAGCGCGTCGAGCAGTACACCGACTACCTGCCCGCGTTCTCCGCTGCGGTGTTGATACTCATGGGTCTGGGATTCATCACGGGTCTGTTCTGACGCGCCCCGGGAAAGTATTTAACCGTCTCCCGACGGGTTCGAGGTATGGACCGCCGCGAACTCCTCGCGAGTGTCGGCCTCTCGGTCTGCCTCCCGCTCGGAGGCTGTCTCGGCGACGGTTCGGGCTTCGGAAGCGCCGACGAGTCGTCCGACTCGGACGACCGTCCGACCGAGACCACCGACGCGACGGACGACGACGAAACGGAGACGGCCGCGCCGAATCCGGTCGCAGAGCGCTTCGGCTGTTCGAGCGCCTATCGACCCGAGTCAGACGTGGAGGCGGGCGTCGAACACGAGGTGGAGGTCGGCGACGAGACCGAGGTCTACGAGAGCGTCGGCTCGACCGACTACCCGACTCCGCCAGCGGCGTTCGACGGCGACGCCGTCGAGACGTTCGTGGCGGAATACGAGAAGGTCTACCAGCGAAACGTCTATCTCGACAAGCACGAGGACCGACTCGTCGAGTTCGACCCGATGGTCGAGGGCGTCGAGCGGTTCGACTTCCGCGACCCCGTCGCGACCGTCCGTGTCGACTTCGCGGTCCACTTCGCGGCGGTCAGCGGCGACTCGGTGGTGATGACCGAACCGGCCGGGGAGGCCGCCGTCTACGCCGTCGACGAGACCGGGCTCGCTCGGACCGACGCGGAGTACCGCGGCAACGTCGAGGGGTCGGTGCGGGAGGCGACCCCCGACCCCCTCGAAGACGGCGACCTCCTCGAATGCTTCTGAGACGCCGCGGCTTCGGGAGGAGCAAATTTTTTGACCTCGCGAGAACAACTCCCGACCGGTGGGACCCATGGACGAAGCCGCGCTACTGCCGACCCTCGTGTACGTCCTCCTCACCGTCACGCTCGTGATACTGGCGGTCAGAACGTTCGAGTGGTTCGACCTGACGGGAGTCACCGCGACGCTCCTCGCGTTGCTGGTCGTCTTCGAGGCCGGGGTCGCCTACGAGGGCGTGCAGAAGGCCCTCCGATGACCCGCCGCGGTTCCGGCCGAGAGCCGACGCCGAGCGGGAATCACCGAAGGAACCCCAACAGCTCGTAGTCGTGGTCCGGGGTGTAGCGCCGGAACAGGAGGCTGTTGGTGAGCACGCTCACGCTGGAGACCGCCATCGCCCCGGCCGCGAGGACGGGCTGGAGCAGACCGAGCGAGGCCAGCGGAATCATCGCGGTGTTGTACCCGAGCGCCCAGAAGAGGTTCTGCTTGATCTTCGAGAGCGTCCCCTCCGAGACCCGGATGGCCTTCAGCACGTCGGCGGGGTCGTCGCGCATCAGCGTCACGTCGGCGGCCTCGATGGCCACGTCGGTGCCCGACCCGATGGCCGCGCCGACGTACGCCGCCGCGAGCGCGGGCGCGTCGTTGACGCCGTCGCCGACCATCATCGCCTCGCGCCCGTCGACCTGAATCGCCTCGACCGCGTCGGCCTTGTCCTCGGGCAGGACCTCCGCGCGGACGTTCTCGGGGTCGATACCGACCTGCTCGGCGACCGCGCGGGCGGTCCGCTCGTTGTCGCCGGTGATCATCATGACCTCGGTGCCGCGGTCCCGGAGGTCGGCGACCGCCCGCTTGGCGCTCTCCTTGACGGTGTCGGCGTCGGCGACGACGCCCGCCAGCTCGCCCCCGACCGCCACCAGCATCGCGGTCTTGCCCTCGCGTTCGAGCCGCTCCATGGTCTCCTCGGCGGGTTCGGGGTCGATGCCCTCGTCGTCCAGTAGCTTCCGGTTGCCGACCAGCACCGTCCCGTGAGAGGTCTCCGCGCGGACCCCGTGACCGGGGACGTTCTCGAAGCTCTCGGGGTCCTCGACGTCGAGGCCGCGCTCGCGCGCGCCCTCGACGATGGCCTGCGCGAGGGGGTGTTCGCTTCCCTTCTCGGCGCTGGCGGCCGCCGACAGGACGAACCCCTCGTCGATTTCGGCGGCGGGGGCCTCCACGGCCCCTCCGTCTGCGGCCGGTTCGCCGCCGTCGGAGGCGGGTTCGTTCCCTCCGTCGGTCGCGCGCTCGGTCCCGCCGCTCGCGGCGGGACCGAGCGCGACCACGTCGGTCAGGCGCATCTCGCCCTCGGTGAGGGTGCCGGTCTTGTCGAAGACCACGGTGTCGACGTCCCGAACTCGCTCCAGCACGTCGCCGCCCTTGAACAGCACGCCGTTCTGCGCGCCGATGGAGGTCCCGACCATCGTCGCGGCTGGCGTGGCGAGCCCGAGCGCGCAGGGACACGCGATGAGCACCGCGGAGGCGAAGACGACCACCGCGAACTCGAAGACCGAGACCGTCCCACCTGCGACCGCCGGACCCCCGGCGACCGGCCCCCACAGCGGGAGCGCTCCCACGAATCCCGCGAGCGCCTCGGGGAAGACGTACCAGAGCGTCCCCCAGAGCAGGGCGTTCGCGATGACCGCGGGCACGAAGTACGCCGAGATGCGGTCGGCGACCTTCTGTATCTCGGGCTGGCGGCTCTGGGCCTCCTTGACCAGCTGGACGATCTGCTGGAGCGCGGTCTCGGAGCCGACCTTGGTCGCCTCCACGCGGAGGACGCCGTTCTCGTTGACGGTCGCGCCCACCACCTCGTCGCCCGGGCGCTTCTCGACCGGCACCGACTCGCCGGTCACCATCGACTCGTCGACCGCGCTCTCGCCGTCGACCACCTCGCCGTCGGTGGGTATCTTCTCGCCCGGCCGGACCACCATCACGTCGCCGACTTCCACGTCCTCGACCGGGACCTCCTTCTCCTCTCCGCCCTCGACTATCGTCGCGGTGTCGGCCTCCATCTCCAGCAGGGTCCGGAGCGCCTCGCTGGCCTGCCCCTTCGAGCGGGCCTCCAGATAGTTGCCCAGCGTGATGAACACGAGGATGAAGACGGCGGTGTCGAAGTAGAGGCTGCCCGTGAACCCGAGCAGGACCGCGACCGAGTAGAGGTACGCGGTCGACGAGCCCAGCGCGATGAGCACGTCCATGTTCGCGGTGCGGTTCCTGACCAGCGCGTTGTAGGAGTTCTCGTAGAACTCCTTGCCGAGCGCGACCTGAACCGGCGTCGCGAGCGCGAACATCACCCACCCGAGCGGGAGCCCGAGCAGGGTGTCGCCGAGCAGGCCGAGCGAGAGCAGGTGGTCGGCCATGAACACGAGGAAGGGAGCCCCGAGCACCGCGCCGAACAGGGTCAGATTGCGCTGGCGTCGAATCTCGGCGTTCCGGGCGTCCTCCCGGCGGTCGCCCGCGGTCTCGCCGCCCTCGTCGGACTCGTCCTCGCGGATGGGGTCGTAGCCCGCGCGCTCGACGGCGTCGTAGAGGTCGTCGAGGTCCGCCACTTCGGGGTTGTACCGGACGGTCGCCTCGTCGGTCGCGTAGTTGACCTCGGCGGAGACGACCCCGGGCGTGTCTTCGAGCGCCGACTCGTTGGCCTCCGCGCAGTTCGCACACGACATCCCCGAGATGCCTATCGACACCTGCCGGGCCACCGGTTCGTAGCCCGCGTCCTCGACGGTCCGGTATATCTCGGCGAGCGAGACCGTCTCGGGGTCGTACTCGACGGTCCCCTCGTCGGTGGCGAAGTTGACGTTCGCCTCCCCGACGCCGTCGAGGTCGCCGAGGGCGTCCTCGACGGTCCCCGAGCAGTTGGCACAGCTCATGCCTCGGATTTCGAGGCGCTCCGTTCTCGACATGGTGGTCACCTTGCGTGAAGGTAGGGGTCCCACGTTGAAGCGACTTTTCCCTTAACGAGTGAACTGATATGCCCAGTGAGCCTAACGACTCGAAAGTAATTCGAGCCCCGAGTTTCGTATCCGAGGTTCGCCCGCCGACCACGTTCGGTTCCCGCCGGTCGGAGGCCGGGCCCCGTGCGTTCATGTCGGGGGGTAAATATTTCACTGTGGGATTCACAACCAGAGTACATGAGCCGACGCGAACTCGACGCCAACGTCCTCGAAAGCACCGTCCTCGGTCGCACGGTCCGAACGCGCGCTCACAGCCTGAGCGTCTGGTTCGTACTCGCGCTCCGCCTGATGATGGGAATCGCCTTCCTGTGGTCGGGCGCCGACAAGGTGCTCGCCGCCGAGCCGTTCGACGCCGCGGGATACCTCCAGTACGCCACCCCCGAGAACGGGAGCCCCTTCGCCGACCTCTTCGTCGCGATGGGTCAGACCGACTGGTTCGTGGCGGTCGTGAACGTCGCGGTGCCGTGGGGCGAGGTCCTCATCGGTCTCGGACTCATCGTCGGAGCGTTCACCCGCCTCGCGGCGTTCTTCGGCGCGTTCATGATGCTCATGTTCTATCTGGGCAACTGGGACATGGCCCACGGCCCCATCAACGGCGACTTCGCGTACATGCTCACCTTCCTCGCGGTGGCCGCGCTCGGCGCGGGCCGCGTGCTGGGTCTCGACGCCTACATCGAGCAGTACCCGGTGGGCGGCCGACCCCTCGTCGAGCGGTACCCGTTCCTGAGCTACCTGCTCGGGTGAGGGCGAGGGACGGTTATGAAAGTTCGTTTGGATTACTGAAAATCTAGTGGTTTTATTCGGGCGGGCGGCCATCTTCATCCATGGAGCAGACGGCGACAGTTCGGACCGCGACGCTGGCCGACTCGCACACCGAGACGACCGAGATCCTGATGCCCGACGACACCAATAACCTCGGGCGCGCGCTCGGGGGTGCGGTTCTCCACTGGATGGACATCTGCGGGGCCATCTCGGCCCGGCGGTTCTCCCGACGGCAGGTGGTCACCGCGTCGATGGACCATGTGGACTTCCTCGCGCCCATCGACCTCGGAGACGTGGTCGTCACGGAGGCGTACGTGTTCGAGACCGGCGAGACCAGCGCGGAGGTCAAGGTGGACGTGTACGCCGAACGGCCGAGCGGGGACGAACGAAACGAGACCGCCACGTCGTTCTTCACCTTCGTCGCGCTCGACGACGACGAGGACCCGGCGAGCGTCCCCGACCTCCGGTGTCCGACCGACGACCAGAAGCGAAAGCGCGAGCGCGCGCTCGAAGAGCGCGCCGAGCGCCGGGCGGAACTCGCGGCCGAGACCGAGTAGCTACCAGTCGAGCGAGCCGCCCGACCGGTACTCGGTCACCTGCGTCTCGAAGAAGTTCTTCTCCTTGTTGAGGTCGGTCGCCTCCGACATCCACGGGAAGGGGTTGTCGGTGCCGTAGGCCTCGGGCAGGTCGAGTTGCCCGAGGCGGCGGTCGGCGACGTACTCGACGTACTCGGCGAACTGCGAGGGGCCCATCCCGAGTATCTCCGTGGGACACGCCTCCAAGGCGTATATCTGTTCGAGTTCGACCGCGTCCTCGACGAGTGACGCGATTTCGGCTCCGAACTCGTCGGTCCAGACGCCGGGGTGTTCCTGGCGAATCGCGTGTATCAGGTCCACGCCGAACGCGAGGTGGACCGACTCGTCGCGCATGATGTACTCGAACTGCTGGCCGATGCCGACCAGCTTGTTCTGGCGCTTGAGTCCGAGCATCATGGCGAATCCCGCGTAGAAGAAGATGCCCTCCATCACGACGTAGAAGCCGACGAGGTCGCGCAGGAACGACCGGACGTCGTCGTCGGTCCGAATCTCGAAGTCGTCGTCCAAGATTCCCTCGGTGAGGTCCACGACGAACTCGTCTTTCTCCTCGATGGACGGCACCTCGTCGTACATGCCGTAGACGTAGTCGGGGTCGAGGCCGAGCGAGTCACAGCAGTAGATGAAGGTGTCGGTGTGGATGGCCTCCTCGTAGGCCTGCCGGAGGAGGTACTGGCGACACTCGGGGCTGGTGACGTACTCGTAGAGCGCCAGCACGATGTTGTTGGCGGTCAGCGACTCGGCGGTCGAGAAGAACCCGAGGTTCCACTCGACCAACTGGCGCTCGGCGTCGGTCAGCGCGTCGCCGTTCCACTGCTTTACGTCCTCGCCCATCGGAATCTCCTCGGGCACCCAGTTGTTGTCAACGCCAGCGCGGTAGTACTCGCGCGCCCAGTCGTACTCGATGGGCAGAATCTTGTTCGGGTCGGTCTTCTCGTCGTTCAGTATCATTGGCAGGCCTCGCAGGTCGGGTCCTCCACGCTCGGGAGGTCGGTCTCGTCGCTCGATTCGTCGTCACCGTCCGCGGCCTCCTCGGTGCTCTGCTGTCGGCGAGTCTGGGTCTTGCCGTACTCGGACATCTCGAGGGTGGACTTCTCTATCTGGGACGCGCCGAGCGTCCGGAGGTAGTAGGTCGTCTTCACGCCGAGTTCCCACGCCGTCTGATACACGTCGTCCAACAGCGACCCGTCGGTCGAGGGGAAGAAGACGTTGTGGGACACCGACTGGTCTATCCACTGGCCGCGCCGCGCGGTCAGCCGGAGCTGGTGGCGCGGGTCGATTTCGAACGCGGTCCGGTGGCGCTCGCGCACGTCCTCGGGAATCTCATCAATCTCCTGAATAGAACCGTCGTGGAACTTGATTCGGTCCACCATCTCCTCGTCCCACAGGTCGCGGTCTCTCAGTTCGGCGACGAGGTGGTCGTTGACGACCGTAAAGTCGCCGCTCATGTTCGACTTGACGTAGAGGTTCGAGTACAGCGGTTCGATAGAGGGCGTCGTGCCCGCGATTGTCGAGATGGTCGCGGTCGGCGCGATTGCCATCGTATTGGAGTTTCGCATGCCGTTCTCGGCGATGGTCTCGCGAACCGCGTCCCAGTCCAGTCGCTCCTCGCGCGGTAAGGGAATCTCGCGGCCGCGTTCGTCTTCGAGAAGGTCGAGCGTGTCGTGGGGGAGGATTCCGCGTTCCCACTTCGACCCCTCGAACGAGGGGTACGCGCCGCGCTCGTCCGCCAACTCCGCGGAGGTCCGAATCGCGTGGTACGAGACGAACTCCTGTGCTTCGTCGGCGAACTCGACCGCGTCCTCGGACGCGAACGGAACGCCCTGCTCGATGAGCGACTCGTGGAATCCCATCACGCCGAGGCCAATGGGCCGGTGGCGCATGTTCGAGCGCTCGGCCTCCTCGGTCGGGTAGAAGTTGAGGTCCACGACGTTGTCGAGCATCCGCATCCCGGTCTCGACCGTCTCGCGCAGGTGTTCGCGGTCGAGACCGTCCGAATCCGTGTGCTCCGAGAGGTTGACCGACCCGAGGTTGCAGACCGCGTGTTCGTCCTCGCTCGTGTTGAGCGTGATTTCGGTGCAGAGGTTCGAGGAGTGGACCACGCCCTCGTGGTCCTGAGGCGACCGGACGTTGCACGGGTCCTTGAACGTAATCCACGGGTGGCCGGTCTCGAACAGCCTCGTGAGCGTGTCTCGCCAGAGGTCGGCGGCGTCCACCGTCTCGTACTGGCGGAGTTCGCCCGCCTCGGCTTTCTCCTCGTACTCCCGGTACTTCTCCTCGAACTCAGCGCCGTACGTCTCGTGGAGTTCGGGCACCTCGTCGGGCGAGAACAGCGTCCACTCCTCGTCGGCCCGAACGCGCTTGACGAACAGGTCCGGAATCCACGCCGCGGTGTTCATGTCGTGGGTCCGCCTGCGCTCGTCGCCCGTGTTGCGCCGGAGGTCGATGAACTCCGGGAAATCGAGGTGCCAGCACGCGAGATACGCGCAGGCGGCCCCGCGGCGCTTGCCCGACCGATTGATGGCCGCGGTCACGTCGTTCGAGATCTTGAGGAACGGGACGACGCCGGTCGATTCGACGCCCGTCGATTCGATGAGCGCGCCCGACGCGCGCAGGGGCGTCCAGTCGTTGCCGAGACCGCCGCTCCACTTCGAGAGCTGGGCGTGGCCCTTGTACGAGTCGAAGATGGCTTCGAGGTCGTCCGAAACGGTCGTGAGGTAGCACGAACTCAGTTGCGCGTGGGTCGTCCCGGCGTGGAACAGCGTCGGACTCGACGGCACGAACCGGAGCGTGGACATGACCCCGTAGAACTCCCGGGCGCGGGCCTCGCGCTCGCCGACCGGTTCGCGGAGCGCCAGCCCCATCGCCACGCGCATCCAGAACGCCTGCGGGAGTTCGAGGCGCTCGCCCTCGGCGGTCTTGAGGAAGTACCGCTGGTAGAGGGTGTCGAGCGCCATGTGGTCGAACAGTTCGTCGCGTTCGGGGACCAGTGCCCCCGCGAGCGCGTCGAGGTCGTAGGTCAGCAGTCGCTCGTCCAGCAGGCCCTCGCTGACGCTGCGCTCGACGTTCTCGGCGAACGACTCGCGGGCGGCCGACGCGAAGTCATCGGGGACCTCGCCGACCACCTCACGGTAGTATCGCTCGCGGAACACCGCGGCGGCGACGCGCTTGTACGCCGGGTCGCGTTCGACCCGGGCGGTCAGTGCACCGATTGCGGCGTTGTACAGTTCCTCGCGCGACGCCCCTGCATAGAGGTCCCGTGCGGTCTCCTCGACGAGGTCCGCGAGGACCGGGTCGGTGACAACGTTCTCGTGTCCTGTGCGCGCCCGGTCGAGGACCGAGCGTATCATCTCGTCCGTGGAAGTCGTCTGGCTCATGGGTTATCCTTACTGAGGTCGGAACCGGGCCGGTGTCGCTCGACAGCGTCGCCACTAATCGGCGTGGAGAGCCGTTCTCGGCTCCGATTTCCTCGGCCGTATCGTCTCGTGTCTGGTCGGACCCGGATAAAGCTTTCCAACTTTCCTTTCATAAGTGAAACTCAATTTGTTTTCCGGGCGCGGGACGACGACTCCGAACCGTGCGAAACGGGAGAAAGGAGTGGCGAAAAAGGATACACCGTCAGTCCGACTCGTGGATATTCTCGCCGCGGTTGAGCCGGTCGGCGATGGTGTAGGTCTGCTCGGCCGACCGCCGGGTGGGCGCGTGGGCAGAGAGGTACCGCGCGGTCGCGACGAGGTGGACCCGCGCGCGCTCGGGGTCGTCGGCGAGGTCGAACTGCTCGAAGGCGGCCTCGACGTTCTGTCGGGTGTGGAAGTCCGCGTCCTCGCGGAGGAGACCTTCACCCAGCGCGCGCTTGAGTTCCGCCGGGTCGCCGCCATCGGCGAGGAAGGCCGCGACCAGTCGCCCGGCCGAATCGACCTCGCCCTCCTCGTCGAACAGTCCCAGCAGTTCGGTCCGGAGGTCGTCGGGGGTCTCGACCTCGCTCCCGTCGGGAATCGGGGTCGGCGGGGTGTTGAGGAACCGGTCGAGGTAGACGCTCATCGCCCCGGCGAAGGCCCCCCGATACGCGGCGGTCGAGTCGGTCCGGAGCGCGGCCTCGTGGACCGCGTTGGCGTAGGTGTAGGTGTGGTGGACCGTGTCCCAGTCGCCGAACTCGTTCGAGGTGCCGAACCGGGCGACCCGGACGCCCGCGGCGTGGGCCACCTCGCCCGCGATTTCGGCGGGGGTCGCGCCGTTCTGAATCGCGGCTTTCATCGCAGTCACGAGCTCCTCGGGGTCGTCGCTCAGCAGGGTGTCGGCGAACCCCTCGGGCGCGCTCCACGTCTCGTCGGCCCCGTCCTCGACGAGTCCGGGAAGCTCGTCGTAGGCGTCGAAGACGAGTCCGGCGACATCCAAGGGCTGTCGCCACGCCGAGCGCTCCTCGTAGCGAGTCGCCCCCGTCAGGCGCGGAATCACGCTCGGCAGGATTTCGGGGGCGTGCTCCCAACCGACGTGGTCGAGCGCCTCGCACGCTTTGTTGACGAAGTCGAAGGTGTGGCCCGCGTCCATGTAGAGGTGGTCGGTCGCGGCGGTGTAGAGGATATCGGCGACCGCCTCGGGGTCGAGCGTCTCGATAGCGGTCCGGAGGCATCGCTCGGCCCCGTCGTCGTCTCGGACCTCGACCGTCTCGCGGAACCACGATTCGAGGCGGTCCCGGGTCAGGTCCCGGGTCGAGAACGCGGGCTGTTCGAACCGCGGGGGTTCGCCCTGCGCGTTCTCGGCGACCTCAGACAGGCCCGCGTACAGCGCTCGCGTCCGGTCCTCGGGGCGCACCTCGTCGTGGAGGTTCGCCATCACCGCGAGCGTGGTCAGGCCCCGACCCCACCCGTCGGCCCGATACCGCGCGCCGAACGCCAGACCCTGCCGGAGGGGGTCGGTGTAGGGCACGTCCTCGTCGGCCAGCCCCAGCACCGACTTCGCCACGACGAGGCGCAGGCCCTCTTCGAGGCCGGTTTCGAGCCTGTCGGTCCAGTGCTCGACCGGCGGCAGGTCGGGGTCGGGATGGGGGTCGACGTACACCTCGCCGTCCCTGACCTCGGTCGGGAAGGTCTGGACGTCGTCGGCCCACGGGTCGAAGGTGTCCCCGCAGGAGAGTTCGAACCGCGCGTGGTGCCAGTGGCAGGTCAGGACGCCGTCGTCGACGGTGCCCTCAGAGAGCGGAAAGCCCATGTGGGGACACCGGTTCGCCACCGCGCGGAACTCCCCCTCGTGGTGGAACAGCGCGAGGGCGCGGTTCCCCGCTCGCGCGACCATCCGCCCCTGCTCGCGGAGTTCGTCGGCGTCGGCGACGCCGACGAACGTCGATTCGGCCTCGACCGGTTCGGCGTCGGTCGGCTCCGTCGATTCGGGCTCCGTCGGCTCCGGGTCTGTGTCCTCGGTTGCCATAGAGAAGAGTTCGCAAGCGAACCCCAAAACGGTTCGCTGAAACGACATTTAGTAATCTAGCCGACACGAGTCGGGGTCAGGCGGCCTCCCGGAGTTCCTCGTACTTCTCCTCGAACCGTGACTTGCAGGACGAACAGCAGAAGTGGTAGCGGTCGCCGTCGATTCGCGCGGTCTCGCCCTCCGCGGTGACGGTGTTGCCGCACTCGTCGCACTCCAGCGCGAGTTCGACCCCCCGCGGTTGCGAGTTCCACGACGAATCGGCGAGCAGTCGCACGTCGTACTCCCGGACGGCCTCGGCGTCGAGCGACTCGGCGACCAGTGCCTCGACCGACGCCTCCTGCAGTCGGGCGTGGAAGACGACGTGGCCGTCGGCGGTCACGAAGACGTGTTCGACGCCGTCCAACTCCTCGACGCCCGCAAGCACGTCGGCGACCCGGCCGGGCTCGGCGCGAACGTCCACCAGCACCGCGACCCCCTCCGAGAGGAGCGACCGGTCGAGGTCGAGCGTGAACCGCCGGATCACGCCGAGGTCCTGCAGACGGTCGATCCGGTCCGAGACGGTGGGCGGGGATAGTCCCACCGCGTCGGCGATCTCGTTGTACGGTCGTCGCGCGTCGGCGACGAGCAGTTGGAGGATCTCGAAGTCGGTCTCGTCGAGTTCTCGCATTATCGGATAGCTTGTCCGTCCAGCGTAGAAACACTTTTCGTCGCGAGGGGGTCCCGGCTCGGGCGTCCCCACGAGAGCGTGGGGAAGGTCCCCATCGCCGCGGAGGGAGAGGGAGAGGGAGAGGGAGAGGGAGAGGGAGAGGGAGAGAAACGGCGAAAGCAGTTATCAGGCTGGCCGTGGTCCCTCTTTCGGTGATTACGATGGGCGAGTCCCGGGGAGTGGTGCGCTCGTGAGCTGGGTCGACGCGCTGGACCGCAACCGGAACCGCGTCGGGTGGTGGGTCTACCTCGGACTGCTGGGGCTGGGACTCGCGTTCGTGTTCCACTCGTTCGTCGGGACCTTCATCTTCGGCATCGTCATCTACTACGCGTCGCGGCCGGTGTTCCACCGGCTCCGGCCCCACCTCGGCGACGGCCTCGCGGCGTCGGCCACCCTGCTCGGGTTCGTCGTGCCGGTACTGGTCGTCGTGGCCTACATCCTCGTCGCGGGGTTGCAGGACTTCGCGTCGCTGGCCGGGCAGGAGGACGTCGCCCGGACGGTCGCGCCGCTCCTGAACGTCGAGGAACTGACCGAGGGCCAGCAGACCCTCGTCTCGACACTGAGCGACCTGCCCGGTCGGCTCCAGTCACTCCCGTTCGGGCAGGCCGGGGCCGTCCTCGGAGGCGGTCTCGCGTTCCTCGGGACCGTCACGGGCGGGCTGGTCCACGTCTCGCTGTCGTTCGCCGCGGCGTTCTTCCTGCTACGGGACGGCGACCGCATCGCGGCGTGGTTCCGCGAGAGCATCGCCGACCGGGACACGACCGGCTACG
The DNA here is from genome assembly GCF_024138125.1 of Halorussus salilacus. NCBI lineage: Archaea > Methanobacteriati > Methanobacteriota > Halobacteria > Halobacteriales > Haladaptataceae > Halorussus > Halorussus salilacus. The sequence goes on along the minus strand of NZ_CP099994.1, from coordinate 181,200 downwards.
CCTACGCGACCGCGGTCGACGAGGACCTCGAAACCGTGTTCTTCGGGAATGTACTGTTCATCGCCACGATAGCCGTCCTCGCGACGCTGGTCTACTACGGCTTCAACTTCGTCGCGCCGCCCGCGCTGTCGATTCCGTTCGCGGTCCTGCTCGCCCTCCTGACCGGCGTGGCGAGTCTCGTGCCGCTGGTGGTCGGGAAACTGGTCTACGTCCCGGTTGTCGTCTACGTCGGTGCGATGGCGCTCCAGTCGGGCGGCGCGTCGCTGGTCTACCCGGCGGGCCTGCTCGCAGTCTGCTTCCTGTTGCTGGACATCCTCCCTCAGACGTTCGTCCAGCCGTACATCACCGGCCGGGAGACCCACTCGGGCATCCTGATGTTCGCGTACCTGCTCGGTCCGATGCTGTTCGGTTGGTACGGCTTCTTCCTGCTCCCGGTGTTCGTGGTGCTGGTCCTGCAGGCGGTCCGTCTCGTCCTGACCGAACTCGTCCACGGCGAGGGGCTCACGCCCGAGGTGAACGCTGCCCCGTCGCTGGGGTCGGACCCACCGGACCAGTCTGGTGAATCGGGTGAGTCCGGCGAATCCGGCCAGCCGTCTGCGAGCGACTCGTCGCTCGCAGACGGCGGTGACGAAGGGGACGACAGCGAGAATGGAAGGGGTGACGGAAGCGAAACCGACCGCCAGTGACGGAATTGAGTCACTCAACGGGAAATCGACCGATGGACACCTCCAAGGGGTTTCGGCCGAAGAGTCAATCCACCGCGGGCGGGAATGAAAGGGGCCGCCCGCTCGCGCTCGTTTTAGTCGTCTGTGCGGGCACTATCCGCGCGCGGTTTGCGCGGATATCCCGCACAGCGACCGCGAGCGGGCGGGGGCTTTCTGGGCGTTCACGTCGGGTCTTTCTTCGACTCGTAGCGAACCGACAGGACCATTCGAGCCGGACCACCCTCCATCACCAATCTTCCAGAAAACTCCATCACCAATCTTCCAGAAAATACGCCAGACTACCCGAAGCCCGATTCCGAAACCATTAGCCCCTCGCCCGACAACTCCCGGCCAATGAGCGACCTCCTGGTCAGGGCGGCCCGCGGCGAGCGAACCGAGCGACCCCCGGTCTGGCTGATGCGCCAAGCCGGGCGGTACATCCCCGAGTACCGCGAGATTCGCGAGGACTACACGTTCAAGGAGGCCATCTCGACCCCCGAGGTGGCAGAACGCATCACCCTCCTGCCGTGGGACATCTTCGAACCCGACGGCCTCGTGATGTTCTCGGACATCCTCACCGTCCTCGAACCCCTCGGCCTCGACTACCACATCGAGAGCGGGGTCGGCCCCGTGGTCGAGAATCCGGTGAACGGACCGGGCGACGTGCCCGCGGGCCACGCCGACGTGCGCGAGGAACTGGACTACGTGGGCGCGCTCCTCGAACGCCTCCAGGAGCGCATCGGCGACCGGACAGCCATTATTGGCTTCGCGGGCGGGCCCTTCACCCTCGCTGCCTACGCCGTCGCGGGCAAGCCCGCGGGCAAGAAACAGCTCCCGATTCGGCGGTTCCGGTCCCAGCACCCCGAGGCGTTCGCCGACCTGCTGGAGCGGTTCGCCGACGTGGTGGTCGAGTACGTCGAGTATCAGGTCGAGGCCGGTGCAGACGTAATCCAACTGTTCGACACCTACGCCGGGCTTCTGACCCCCGACGACTACCGGGAGTTCGTCCAGCCGCTTCACCAACGCATCTTCGAGGCGGTCGGGGTGCCCACCGTCGTCTTCGCCCGGAATCCGGGCGGCAAGCTCGATTTGCTCGCCGACTCGGGGGCCGACGTGGTGAGCCTCGACTGGACCGTCGACCTCGCCGACGCCCGGGAGGAACTGGGCGAGACCCCCGTACAGGGCAACCTCGACCCGAGCTATCTGCTCGGCGACGAGGCGTTCGTCCGCGAGAAGACCGCGGAGGTCATCGAGAAGGCCGGACCCGAGGGCCACATCCTCAACCTCGGCCACGGCATCGAGCGCGAGACGCCCGTCGGGAACGCCGAGGCGTTCGTCGAGACCGCCAAGGAGTGGGAGTGGTAGCGCGAGTGGGACGGAAGCGCGAGTGAGACCGGAACGAGTCAGTCCCCGCCGCCGCGCTCGACGGTCCGACCGTCGTCGCGCTCGCCGTCGAGGAACTCCTCGACTTCGACCGTCCCCGGCAGTCCGCCCGCGAACCCGACAGTCACGCGGTAGTCGGTCCCGGCCATGACGCCGGTGCAGGCCAGCGAGAACAGCTTTCGCTCGCTCCCGACCCGCACCGCGAGCGCGTCCGCGTCCGGGTGGTAGGACGCCGACTGCAGGGCGGGCTTGTCGCAGCTGTCCGAGCCGTAGTAGGCGAAGCCGGTCACGCGGACCGCGTTCTCCTCGGCGTCGAACGAAACCTCGACCTCCTCGGAGTCGGCGGAGTCGAGGCGCTCGAACGACTTCGAGACGATCCGCGGGCCGTCGGCGTCGCCGAACCCGCTACATCCCGCGAGCGCGGCGGCGGTCGCCGACCCGCAGGCGGCGAGGAACCGGCGGCGCGCGGTGGTGGAGGCCATACCCCTCGGTTCCGAGGGCGGGGGAATCAGTCTTGTGCCTCGGCCAACGTTTCTGCCAGCGCCTCGGCCTCCCGAATCCGACTCGGGACCCCCATCCGCGCGGTGTAGTTGGTCGCCAGCCGGACTCCGTCGGGCAGGTCCACCCGGTCCAGCACCGCCCACGAGTCGTCGTAGGCCGGGAAGCCCCGACGGTAGCGGTGAACGTCCACGACCTCGCTCTCGGCCCCCGTGACCGCCTCGAACTCTCGGCTCGCGACCTCGCCGAGGGTCGCGTCGCTCTCGTCGATAATCCCGGGGTCGTGCATCCCGCCGAGGAAGACGGTGTAGACTTCCCGGCCGAACATGCTCGCGTTCCACGACGCCCCGAGCGTCCGGAGGTCCTCGCCGAACCCGACCTGATAGCCGAGGGCGCGGGGGTCCACGTCGCCCTCGGCGTCGAGGTCGGCCCGGAGGTAGACCATCGCGAGGGGGTTGTAGTTCAGCTGCCGGAGCGCCGCCGCGGAGTCGGGCGCGAGGTCGCCCACGAGGTCGGCGGTCAGGTCGGCGGGCGTGGTGAGGACGACCTCCGAGACCGCGGTCGTCCCCTCGGGGGTTTCGAGTTCCCATCCGCCATCCTCCGACTCCCTGACCGCGGTCACGGGCGTCCCGAGTTCGACGTTCTCGGCGTGAGCATCCGCGAGCGCCTCGGGAAGCCGCTGGAGGCCGTCGTCGAACGAGATCGCGGGCGGGGTCTCGCGGCCGCCCGTGCTACGCTCGATGGCGGCCTTCAGGAGGCTTCCGTGTCGCTTTTCGAGCGTCACCAGCCCCGAGAGCGCGTGTTCGACCGGCATCTCGGCGGGGTCCGAGCCGTAGATGCCGCCGAACAGCGGGCCGAGCAGGTTCCGGTAGGCCTCCGCGCCGAACTTCCGGACGAACATGGCTTCGGCGGTCTCGTCGGGGTCGGCGGGGTCGGTGAAGGGTTCGGCGAGGACCTGCCGCTTTCCCTCCGCGGAGAGGAGGTCGGTCTCGGCGAACTCCGCGGGGGTGAACGGCGCGGGCCGAATCTCCCCGTCGGCGTAGACGCAGACCGGGAGGTCGGGGTCGGCAGTCCGGACCGCCGAGTCGAGTCCGAGGTCCCGAATCATGCCGTCGACGCGGTCGGTCCGGCGCATCCGCTGGGGGCCGCGTTCGAGGACGTTGCCGTCGACGCGCTCGCTCCGAATCACGCCGCCGGGGTCGGGTGCGGCCTCGTAGAGGACGTACTCGACGCCCTCACGGTCGAGGTAGTGGGCCAGCGCCAGCCCCGTGATTCCGCCGCCGACGATGCCGACCCGCGGGTCGGCATCGTCGGTGCGTTCCGCGTGGGCAGTGGAGTCGGTGCGCTCGCCGGTCATCGCGGCGCGTTCAGGCACATCGCGCCCGGCGACTCGGAGCACTGGCACTGGCGGAACTGGTAGTATCCGGGGTCGAAGTCGCCGACGAACGGCTCGGCGAGGTCGGCGAGCACCTCCGAGAACCGCTCGTCGTCGTGGGGCACGGGCACCCGGTAGAACTCCAGTCCGACCTCCTCGGCCTCCTCGCGGAGCTCGTCGTCGAGTTCCGAGAGGGTCTCGCTCTGCTCGTGCATGAAGCTGATGGGTTCGACGACGACGCGGTCGACCTCGGCGTCGCCGAGGCCCTCGATTACCTCCTCTACGTCGGGTTCGGTCCACGGGATGTCGCGGTTCTCGTGGTTCTGGTAGCCCAGCGAGTACGACTCGACGCCCAGCTTCCGGGCGACGACCTCGCAGAACTCCTCGACGTAGGTGTCGTATCGGCTCCCCTCGTCGAGGTAGTGGCGGGGCGTGCCGTGGGCCGAGTAGACGAACTCGGTGCCCTCGTCGGCCAAATCGAGGTTGTGAGCCGAGCAGAACCGCCGGACGTTGTCGGCCCGAATCTCGTTGTAGAGGGGGTGGCGGTGCCAGCCAGTAATCTCGGCGACCGGGGCGTCCCAGTCGCGCTCGGCGACCGCCTCGTTCAGCTCTTCGAGCGCCGCGACGGTGGTCGAGGCCCCACAGAGCGGGTAGACCGGGAGCCCGACGAGTTCGTCGACGCCGTCATCGCGGGCGGCCTCGACCGCGTCGCCGATGAACGGTTCGGTGAACTGCATCCCGACGTAGGTCTCGACGTCGTAGCCGCGGGCGTCGAGTTCGGCCCCCAGCGCGTCGGCCTGCGCCGTCGCCTGCGGATTCAGCGGCGACCCGCCGATCTCCTCGTACTCCTCGATGAGTCCGGGCGCGCGCCGCTCTGCGAGCTGGCGCGCGCGCTCGCGGGCCTCCTCCTCGGTGTCGGCGTCCTCCAGCGACGCGTTGTTGAGGAAGATGCGTTCGAGGTAGGCGACGACGTTCTCCCGGGTCGGTTCCGACGGCTCTCCGAAGTTGAGCAGGACGACCCCTGTTGTCATGTTTTGACCTTGCGACGGCGTCGTTGAATAGCTGTCGCTTGGACGGCGAAGAACCGCGCGCATTTTCCGTTTATGTCACTTTTAATAGGTTGGAGTACCTGCAGTCGAGAGGGATGTCACTCTCGTCCATCATCGACGGTGTGACGGGCAACGAACGCACGCTGACGGTGTACGACCCCGAGGACCCGGCCGCTATCGAGGACGTAGAGCGCCACTTCGCGGTCCAGAACGTCACCGTAGAGCGAGCGACCGCGCCCGTCGGGCCCGACGACTTCGCCGTCCTCCACGACGACGGGGAGTTCCTCTCGGCCGCCGACCTCGGGAAGCTACGCGACGCGGTCTCCTTCCGAGCGGGGCTCCTCGACGCCGACGAGTTCGAGCGGACGCGGTACCCCGAGATACTCACGCACGTCGACGACGCGACGTTCACCGCGTACGGCAAGCAACGGATGGTCCTCGCGTCCCGCGAGATAGAGGAGCGAGCGTGGCGCGAGGGGAACGGCGAACTCCACGCGGGGTTCCAGCGGCTCTCGCTCCTGGCCGACCAGTGGGACCTCTACTCCCGAATCGCCGACCGGGGCGTCGACGTTCACGTCTACGGTGCGCCCGACTGGAAACCACCCGAGACCGACCGGTTCGCGGCCCATCCGAGCGAATCCGACGAGATTCGAGACGCGTGGTTCGTCGCCTTCCAGTCGCCGGACGGGGGCGACTGCGCGCTCGTCGCCGTGGAGGAGGAGACCGACGAATTCCGGGGGTTCTGGAGCTACGACGGGGACATCGTCGGCGACGTGTTCGACCACCTCCGGGACAGGTACGGGACGGACTCCGGTCCCGAGTGAGCGCCCCGCGCCGGGAGACGGCTCAGACGTACGACTCGAACACGTCGGCGCGGAGCCGCCCGCGAACGGTTTCGAGCAGGTCCTTCAGGTTCTCGGCGTCCTCGCGGTTGTACCGGACCAGCCGCTCCAGAGCGGCGTCGTCCTCGTGGCGGTCGTAGCGCTGCCAGAGCCGGACCGCCTCGCGGCCGTCCACGTCGTCGTCGGCGCGGTCGATGCCGAGGTCGCGCTCGACCGACTTGAGCCCGCCCGACAGCCCCACCCGCTTGCAGAGGTACATCAGATCGAGGTGGGGCGTGGTCACGTCGAGGGGGTAGCAGTCCTCCAGAAACGGCTGGTCGAAGCGCTTGCCGTTGAACGAGACCAGCATGCTCGAAGCGGCGAACTCCTCGCGGAGCGCCTCGCAGGTCAGGTCCTCGCCCTGCACGTAGGTCCGGGTGTCGCCCCCGCGGTGGAGGCTGACGGTCGTCACCTCGTGGCGCGAACTGTCGAGACCGGTGGTCTCGATGTCGAAGAAGCAGGCGTCCTCCGCGAAGTTGGGGTAGGCCCGCCAGAGGCTCCCGCTCGGGAGCGCGTCGCCGAAGAAGTCGGCGTCGCCCGCGTCGAGGCGGTCGCGGGCCTCGCCGATGAACTCGCGGACGTTCTCGGCGGTGGTCGGGCCCAGCAAGTCGTCCTCGAAGTCGTCCCAGTGGGTGACCCCCCGCTGCCAGAGGCGTCGCTCGGTCTTCTCGCCCACGCCCCGCGCGGGGATGAAGGAGTTCTCCAGTCGCATGCCCTCAGTTGGTTCCGTCATTGGTAATAAATCCCGCCGAAGGGAGGGCGACTCGCCTCCCTCGAAAGGGGGCGACACGCCTTCCGCCGAAGGGCGAGCGACTCGCCTCCCTCGAAAGGGGGCGACCCGCCTCAGTCGGCCTCCGACCGAGTCCCGCGAGCGCGGGACTCGGTCGCCTCCTCGAATCTGTCCGGGACGTAGGCCCGCGCCTCCCGGGGGACTGCTCCGACCAGACGCACCCAGAGTCGCGCCAGCGGCTTCCGGAGGAGGGCGTAGCCCGCCGAGACCGCGAGGACAGCGACCACGAGAGTCCGGACCGGGGGTTCGTGGACGACGAACGCCGGGACTCCGAGCAGGCCCGCGAGCGCGAGGTCCTCGGGCGCGCCGTCGTACCGAATCCAGCGCCGCGGGGCGACCCACCGCCCGCGGAAGTGGTCGTACACCGCCCGGTCGGAGGTCGCGCGCCACGGTTCGACTTCGAGGCCGCCGCCCAGCGCGTCCATCAGCGAGTGGAGCGCCGCGCCGACGACGAACAGCGCGAGCGCTATCGTCGCCGCGCTCGGAAGCGCGAGTGCGAGCCCCCCGGCGGGGACCGCGAGCGCGGAGTAGTAGACCGGGAAGTGGAACGTCTTCCGGTGGCCCGCGTAGAGGTCGAAGTCGGGGAACACGCTGCCGACCGCGGCCGCGACGAGCGCGACCGCGGCGAACTCCGGCGCGGCCCTCGCGACCGCGGTCGCGAGGGCCACGCCGACCAGCGCGTGGGTGGTCGCCATCATGTGGTGGACGGATACGGCCGGAGCGTATAAACGCGTGGCGACCGTCGAGCACTGCTTCCCGCGCGCCGTCCACTGCACCCCGAACCCGAGGGTCGAAGGCCCTCGACCCCGAACACCCGGGCGTGCCGACCCGAGACCTCTCCCATCCGCTGGACGACGACGTGACCGTCTACCCAGGCGACCCCGCGGTCGAGCGCGCCCCGGCCGCGACCCACGAGGCCGACGGCTATCGCGTGACCGAGATTCGCATGGGCAGTCACGCCGGGACCCACGTCGACGCGCCGAGCCACACCGAACCCGACGGCGGGACTCTCGACGCGTTCGACGCCGCGCGGTTCGCGTTCGACGCGCGACTCGTGGACTGCTCGGACAAGCGGGCGCGCGAGCCGATTCGCCCGGGCGACCTGCCGGACGACCCCGACGCCGACCTGCTCGCGATTCGAACGGGCTGGGCCGACGAGTGGGGGTCAGACGCCTACTACGATCACCCGTATCTGAGCGAAGCAGCCGCGAGAGCGTGCGCGGAGAACGGCTGTTGCGTGGGCGTGGACGCCCTGAGCGTCGACCCCTCGCCGAGCGCGCGCGGAACCGAGCGCGACGGCGAACCGGCGGGCGTCCCCGCCCACCACACACTGCTCGGTAGCGAACGCCTCATCGTCGAGAACCTGACGGGGCTTTCGGGCCTCCCAGACCGATTCGAACTCAGGGCGTATCCGCTACCGCTTCCCGACGCCGACGGCGCGCCGGTCAGGGCCGTGGCGGTGTGGTAGCGACGGAGGACCGACTCAGTGCGACGACGGCAGAACGTCCTTGACGGGGTAGAGGTCCTCGTGGATGCCCTCGGCGTCGCAGTCCTCGTTCGGACATCGATAGTACCAGCCGTCGTCGGTCGCCTCGCTGGCCTGGAATCGCTCGCCGCAGCGGCCACAGAAGAGCAACGAGTCGAAGTTATCGGCGTCCCGAGAGAGGTCTACGTCGGTTCCGGTCTCGCGGCTCTCGAGCAGTGGTTGCATACCCGTATTTTCCACCCCATAATATATAAGACCCACCGATTTTCGGGCGTTCAGACGGGGAGTCGGCGAAATTATCCGGGACCGGGGGACGCGAGTCGAGCGGAGCGAGCGCCGGGCGGAATCGCGAGTCCCAAGTCGGGCGAAATCGAGGAAGCAGAACGCACTTCCCGAGCGACGCGAAAACGGAACCGATGGCGAAGTTCGAAAACACCGGCCAACCGGATTGGGACTGGTGGGGTCGGCTGTGGCCGACTCCCGGCGAGACCCTCCGACGCCTCGGGGTCGAGCCCGGGGAAACGTACGTCGAGGCGGGGTGTGGCAACGGCTACTTCGCACTGCCCGCCGCGCGAATCGTCGACCCCGCGCCGCTGTACGCGCTCGACCTCGACGAGGAACTGCTCGGCGAGCTCGCCGACCTCGCCGACCGGCAGGGAGTCGAGAACGTGGTTCCGGTTCGGGGCGACGTCCGCGAACTCCCCGCCCACCTCCCGGAGACCGTCGAGGGCGTGTTGCTGGCGAACGCCTTCCACGGAATCGGCGAGACCGCGGCGGTCGTCGAGGCGGTCTTCGACGCGCTCGAACCCGGCGGCCGGTTCGTCGTCGTCAACTGGCGCGACCTGCCCCGCGAGGAGACCGCCGCGATGGGCGAACCGCGCGGCCCGCCGACCGACCTCAGGATGTCGCCCGGCGAGACCGAGGCCGCCGTCCTCGACGCGCCGAGCGGTTTCTCGGTCGCCCGACGCGTCGACCTGCCGCCGTACCACTACGCCGTGGTCTTCGAGCGGTAGCCGTCGAGTCGGGAGAGGAGAGGACAGGAGAGGACAGGAGAGGAATCACCGCGAGCGCGACCGGACGTACCACGCGACGCCGAGCGCGAGGAGGACGACAGCGCCGCCGAGGAAGAAGACGAGGCCGGGCGGGAGCGTGGCGAGCGCGTCGGTACCGCCGCCGTCGACCACGGTCGTCGCGACCTCGGTGGTCTCCTCGGCGACGGTCGTCATCGCCTCGGTCTCCTCCTCGGTGACTTCGGTCACGGTTTCGGGTTCCTCGGTTGCGACCTCGGTGTCGCCACTCTCGGTCGCCGTGCCCTGCTCCTCGGTGGCGGTTTCGGCGTCGTCGCTCGCGTTCGGCCCGGCGTCCGACCCCGCGCCGGAGTCGCCGCCCTGAGAGGCGAATTCGAAGCCGCTCGCGCCCGGGTCGAACAGGTGCTGGACGAGGAGGCTCGACGCGCCAAGAATGCCGAGGCCGCCGAGCAGTCGCGAGAGGGCGGTCTCGACGCCCTCGGTGTCGTCGTCGTTCCCGGCGAACACGACGAGGGGCTTGGCTGACGGGGCGTAGACATTCATCTCGCGGCCCTTCTCGGAGTAGACGGTGTCGACGACCTCCACGAGGTCGGCGTCGGTCAGCTTTTCGAGGTGGTACCGGACGTTCTGGATGGAGGTGTCGGCCGCCTCGGCGAGCGCCGAGGGGGTCGCCGGGTCGTCGTACAGCGCGCCCAGAATGTCGCGGGCCGTCTCCGACTGGAGGGCCGCGAGGAGGTCGGCGGCGTCGTCGCTGTCGACGCCGATGACTCGGGGGTCGCCGCCGTCCCCCGCCGAGGGGTCGGGGCTGGAGGGCAGGAGGTCGGCCATACGGTCCCGTTGTCCCCATTCGGGTTATAATTTTGTCCCTATCTGGTCGGGAGGAAGTTCGTCGGGGCTGTCCCGGCCGTCCCCGACCGGAGGAAGGTATATGCGCATAGACAGAAATTATAGATTATGTACAGTCGAATTCTGGTCCCGACCGACGGGAGCGAACACGTCGAACGGGTCGTGGCTCACGCCCTCGATATCGCCGAACGGGACGGCGCGACCGTCCACGGCCTCTACGTCGTGGACAAGGGCGGGATGCCCGAACTCGACGCCGAGATGCGAGACGAGGTCGTCAAGAGCTTCGAGCGGACCGGTGCGGGCGCGCTCGACGAATTCCGGGAGTTGGCCGAGGCCGGAGGGGCCGACGTCGTGACCGCGACCGCCGAGGGAAAGCCCTCGAAGGAGATCGTCGAGTACGTCGAGGACAACGACGTCGACCTCATCGTGATGGGGACCCACGGCAGGAGCGGAATCCGCAACGTCCTCATGGGCAGCGTCGCCGAGCGCGTGGTCCGTCACTCGCCGGTCCCGGTCCTGCTCGTGAACGTCGAGCAGGGCGCGTGAGCGGCGTCGGTCGAGGAGCGTTCGACCGACTCGGTTCCATTTACGATTCCGTAAACGGACCGCGTCACTCCGCACGATTCTTCAGCCACTCGTAGACGCCCTCGCCGATTTCGGCGAGGGCGTCGCTCCCGTCGCCGCCGTTCTCCAGTCGGTCGGCGAAGACCGCGAACACCAGCGGCGGGTCCCCGGGGTCGGCCGCTCCGACCTCGGCGTCACCGTCGGGGAGCGAGACGTACCCCGTATCGAGCGCCGCGGTCGGGAGGCTCCCGGTCTTGTGGGCGACCGGGGTCTCGAACGGGAGGTAGCGCGGGAAGGCGGTCGCGTACTTCTGTTCTTCGAGCGGAACCACGAGTCGGTCGTAGGCCGCCGACGAGAGGGTCGCCTCGTGGACCACGTCGGCGAAAAAGCGGGCGCAGTCGAGCGGCGTGGTCGCGTTCGCGGGTTCGCCCTCGGGCCACTCGCCCGTGACCGGGAGGTCGTTGTCGCCGAGCGTGGCCATCATCTTCCGGCGCAGGCGGGTGTCGGTCATGCCGAGGTCCCGGGCCGACTCCTCGACTCGCTCCATCCCGACCTCGTCTATCAGTTCGTTCGTGGCGGCGTTGTCGCTGATGGCTATCATCGCCCGCGCGAGGTCTTCGAGCGACGGGTCGGGGTCGTCGAGCAGGTGGAACAGACCGCTCCCGGTGACCCGGTTCTCGGGCGTGATTTCGCGGCGGCGAGTCAGTTCGTCGAGTCGCCCGTCGTAGGTCTCGTAGAGCGCGTAGAGGATTGGGAGCTTGATGACGCTCGCGCTGGCGAAGGTCGCCTCGGCGTTCGAGCGGTAGACGACCTCGAAGTCGTCGGGCCCGCGCGGAAACCCGAGGAAGACCCCGAGGCGACCGCCGAGCGTCCCGGCGTACGAGTCGATGTGGGCCGCGAGGTCGGCGTCGGTCTCGACCTCGGGGCGGTCGGGCCTCATCCGCGCCGGACCTCCTCGCGGCCGGACAACTCGGTCCGTAGCCCGGCCGCGGGGGCGTTCTCGGCCGGGGAGCGGTCGAGCGCGACGACCGCGTCGCGCTCGACTGAGGGGTCGGCTGTGTGGTCCTCGGGCATGCCGAGACCGTCGGGTCCGAGGGAGATAATCCCTCGGGAACGGATGGCACGCTTGCGGGGCGACGGCGTGCGAGGAGAGAAATCGGCGAGAAGGGCGGGTGGAGATGTCGACGGACCGGCCCGCGAACCGACCTCAGAGCGGGGTCCACTCGGTGGTGATGTCGCGGCGGGGGACGTGCCAGCGCTGTTGGGCGTCGTGGCCGTACTCGTCGGGGTCGACGGTGCGGAGTTCGATGATAGCGTCCACACCGGGTGCGAGCGCCTGCACGGGGTCGCTGTCGTAGGCGTTCGCCAGTACGTAGTGGGCCATCGCGTCGCGGTCGCGGACGTGGCCGCCGACCGCGTCGATACAGCGCCGGACCACGTCGGGTCCGTAGTGGTCGATCAGCGGGCCGAGCGAGTCGAGGCAGACGCGGAGGTCGGCCGGACGGAGGCGGTCGGCCCGGTTCTCGGTCTCGTCGATGGCCTCCGCGAGCGCCGACTGGAGGCCCCGTAGCTCGGGGTCGGCCACGCACGTCTCTCGAATCCCGGCGAGTTCCGGCGGCGTGGTGGGGTCGGTCGCCGCGGTGACCGACCGCGGCGCGCCGGTGTGGTTGAGGATGCGGGTGGTCTCGGTCAGCGAGCGCGGCGCGGCGTCCGGGTCCGGGAGCCTCTCGGCGATGCTCCGCGGCGTGGCGTCGGTGACCGCGAGCAGCCGGTAGCGCAACTGGTCGTCGTCGCCGAGGAGCCGACCGCTCGCGCGGGTGAAGACCTCGCGCGGGGCGTCCCCGACCACGAGCAGATTACAGCCCGTCGTCTTGAGCTCGTTCAGCAGGCCGATGAACGCCGAGAGGTCGTCGGGCGGTCCGTCGTCGGCTCGCGAGGGGTGTGGCTGGTCCGTCGACATATGTTCACATGGTAAGTCATGTGTGTTTTCTTTATAAATTTTATCGATTAGTAAAAGTCAGTATAAAGATGTTCGGCCAGAGTCTTGAACGGAAAACGACGAGTCGGCGCTCGGGTGAATCGGCCCGCAGAACTAAGTTTCTGGAGTCCATAATTTAAATCGAGTTTGCAGATTGAAGTTCATATCGTATTTTTACTATAGGAAATCTTTAGAAAAATAGAAATTACCAGCTGGTGTAAATAAATTTGCAATGGAAAACAAATCCAAGCTCGCAGATTGGCTCGCGGACAACCCGAAGATGATGGGCGTTCTCTGGGCGATGATGTTACTGCTTGCAGAATCGGGGTCAGTGATAGCAACTAGTTCAAGCGCAAGAGCAGGACCATAATTCAAATATTTGAAAGCCAGTGTTTGCTCCAGACTAAGTTCTGGTCAACAATAATAGGTGGCCAATCGCCCTGAAACGTTTCGCGGATTTCCTCCGTACATACCGTTGTCTTTCCAGATAGTCCCCCAAGGATGAACCATTTAGGTTCAGAGATATGTGGATGGACAGTTGAACCAATGCCGAAAGAGCGTGTGATATAACCGCATGGCTCAATCTTTATTTCTCTAGTATTACTATAATCTACCATATGGTATAACACAGGAGCATTATTCTCACACTGAGTAAATGTCGTTCCGGGGTCCCCCAACACCACGTACTGATTCCCTAACGAAGTATACTCCCGAACGAGTTCGACCGCCGCACCGACGCCGAATCCGTGATACAGTAGACGCGCGAACGTCTCACCCACCTCCACGGCACCGGAGTTCCACAGGTCGGCCAGACTCACCACCGCCGCCCTCGCGCCCGCCTCCACGAGCGCGACGCCCTGATCGTGCGAGCGACACCCGTTCAGGAGGACGGTCTTCGCGCCCGTCTCGTCCAATTCCTCGGCGTCGAGGATGCCGTCCGAACACTTGAAGCCGAGGCCGTCGATGTGGCCGATGAAGTGGAACATGTCGGAGTCGGCCGCGAGCAGGTCCCGGAGCCGGTCGGTGGAGACGCCGAACTCGCAGGTCACGTCGGTCCGGAGGTCGTCGCGGCTCCCGTAGATTTCGGCGGCCGAGTCGAGTTCCTCGCGCATCTCCTCGTCGTTGCAGACCACCGTGATGGCGACCGTGCCGTCCTCGGAGGTCGCCCGGTCGTGTTCGAACGCCGCCTTGAGGAGCTTGGTGCCCTGAATCGGCGTCCGGTCGCCGACCCACGCCTGTTCGAGGGCGTCGGTCTCCGGGAGGGGCATGTACCCGCCCTCGCCCGGTACCCCGCGGGCCGACTCCGAGTCGGTGAGGTCGTCGGAGTCGTCGGATTCGTCCCCGTCGTCGCTCCCTCTCCGGGTCACCGACCGGCGGGTGCCGACCGACCGCAGGAAGTCGTCGGGGTCGCCCCCGCTCGCACTCCCGGGGTCGCCAGCGCCCGCGGGCGCTGGCGACCCCGCTGGCGGGCCGGACGGGACCGTCGCGTCGGGACCGCGGAAGAACCCCGACAGCGCCTCGTCGGTTTCGACCTGCTTGTCGGTCGGCGTCCACGACCCGCCGCCGGTCGTCTTCGGCCGGACGAGCGAGAGGTCGTTGACGACGTACGGCAGGAGTTCGGCCGCCTCGGGTCCGGGTTGGACGTGCGTGACCCGGTGCCACGGCGACTCGACCGCGGCGACCGCCTCGTCTGGCACCGCGAGGTACTCCCGGAGGCGCTCTCCGGGCGAGGCGTCGTAGAGCGCGGCGAAGTCGAGGTCGGCCTCCGATTCGAGGACCGACCGCTCGTGGAGGTCGTCGGGATACAGCCCCTCTGTCCGGGTCGCGCAGTCGAGGACGAGCGTTCGCTTGAGCAGCGACTCGACCGCGTCGGCGACTGCCTCCGGGTCCTCGCCGAGGAAGCGCGCGACCCCCGACTCGGCGGTCAGCCGCGGGGTCTCGCCCGCCGCGACCCGCGCCCCGAGGTAGTACGCCAGCGGCGCGACCGTGAGGACGTACTCGTACTCCGGGGGCACTGCGATGGTGATGCCCGTCTCCGGCGGGTCCAGCCCCTCGGGAATCGAGAGTTCGTCCCCGCGCTCGATGCGGGGCGGATGGCCGCGCAGGGTCGGCCACGCGCGCTCGGGCGAGGTGGTCTTGAGCGCCGAGGAGAACGTCGAGACCGCTTCCATGAGCGCCTCGGGGTCGTCGGGCACCGTCACGGTGGCGGCGGGTTCGCTGTGGTACGACCGCGCGCCGACCGCGACCGAGCGTTCGCGGTCGAACTCCACGTCGACGCTGTCCTCGGTCGCGTCGATGGCGACCGCGCCGGTGACCCGGACGTATATCTTGATGGGCGAGTGGAGTTCGAGCAGGTAGTCGCCGACCGGGAACGCCTCGGTCGTCGGGAGGTCGACGGCCGCCAGGTGGTCGCCGTCGGGCGTTCGGACCTCCATCGGAACCATGTACGGGAGTTCGAAGCCGTCGGTCCGAATCCGGCAGGCGTTGGCGACCGGGAAGGCGAACGACTCGGGGTCGGCCGGGACCGGGTCGACCGGCGCGCTCGTGAACAGCGAGAAGTGACGCGTCTCGATGGGGTCGACGACGTCGAGACCGTTCGCGTCCGGCAACGAGCCGAAGGTCGGGTGCGTGGACATGGTGTGGCGCGCCCCTGAACTGTACGGGATACTCTCAGCCAACTCCTAAAAATCCTCGGACACGAATCGACTCAGACGAGCCGGGTCGCGAGTTCGAACCCCTCGTCGAGTCGCTCGTTGTACCGGTCGGCGTCGGGGTCGAGGCTGTCGACGACCACCTCGCCCGCTTCGCCCTCGGCGTGGATCACCCGCTCGCCCCCGAGGCTCAGCGCGACGTGGCCCGGGAAGAACAGCAGGTCGCCGGGTTCGAGGTCCCCGCGCGCGACCTCCTCGCCCATCTTGCGCTGGAGGTCGGCGTCCCGCGGCAGGGTCAGGCCGTTCCGGCGGTAGGCCATCCACGTCAGCCCCGAGCAGTCGATGCCCTCGACCGTCATTCCGCCCCAGACGTACTCGGTGCCGAGGTACTCGCGGGCGGTCTCGACCACCTCGTCCCCGGTCGGAGAGCGGCCCGCGGGCCGCTCTCCGACCGCCTCGCGGGGCACCGAGTGCTCGACTCCCGTCCGGAACCGGACCCGCGCGGGGTCGGCGTCCTCGATTATCTCGCACTCGGTGCCCGCGTACATCGTTCCGGGGTCGGCCGCCACGTCGAGTCTCGTCGCGGTCACCGCGGCGTCGGCCGAAATCTCGGTCGGAACGCCCACGCAGGTCCGGTCGACCCACCCGACGTAGCCGTCCGGAACCCGGACGCGCCGCCAACCGTCCTCGGCGTCGTAGGCCGTCAGGTCCGCGCCGTACAGCACCTGCGTCACCTGCTCGGCGTCCTCGTCGGGCTCGCCCCGGACCGGCGCGACCGGCGCGGTGACGGTTCGGTCGCGGGCCGACCGCTCCAGCGCGGTCACGTCGGTGGCCGCGACCGGCCGGTCGGTCGCGGCCTCGACGGCCTCGACCGCGCGGGCCTTCAGGTGGTCGGTGAGTACTACTCCCGAGAGCAGGACGGCGCTGTCGGTCGATTCCGCGGATACGTCGAAGACAGTGACCCGCGGGTCGGGCGCGCGGTCGGTCTCGCACTTGGCGAGGACGTGGGAGAGTCGTCGGTCCGGGAGAGCCATCGTCTCTCCCCAACTCCTCGTCCGGAGGTGTTAAGTTTTGACACCCCACGCCGAGGCAGTCCGTTTGCG
The DNA here is from genome assembly GCF_024138125.1 of Halorussus salilacus. Lineage (NCBI taxonomy): Archaea > Methanobacteriati > Methanobacteriota > Halobacteria > Halobacteriales > Haladaptataceae > Halorussus > Halorussus salilacus. The sequence goes on along the minus strand of NZ_CP099994.1, from coordinate 164,864 downwards.
ATTCCGCAAACGCGCTCAGAACTCCGTGACGACCTCGATTCCGACGGTCCCGTAGTCGCCCATCGCCGCGAGTCGGTCGGGCACGTCCGACAGGCCGACCTCCGCGGTCACGAGGTCGGCGGGCGAGACGGTCCCTCGGTCCATCATCCGGAGGAGTTCGTCGTACCGGGTCGGCGGCATCCCGCGCGACCCGAGGAACGTGATTTCGCTCATCGTCATCGCGTCGGTGGGGAGCGAGACCTCCCCGCGCTCCTCGTCGGTCGTCAGCCCGAGCTGGAGGTGCTGGCCGCGCTTGCGGAGACACGCGACCGAGTTGCGAACCGTCTCTGCGATGCCGAGTGCGTCGACCGAGACGTGCGCGCCGCCGTCGGTGAGCCCCCGAATCGCGGCGGGGACGCCGCCGTCGGCGGCGTCCCCGGCGTCCACGTCCCCGGCGTTCACGGTCTCGTCGGCACCCAGCTCGCGGGCCTTCACCAGCTTCCCGTCGGCGAGGTCCACCGCGACCACGTTCGCCCCGAGCGCGTCGGCAACGTGGACCGCCGAGAGGCCGACCCCGCCACAGCCGTGGACCGCGACCCAGTCGCCGGGCGCGAGGTCGGCGCGGTGGGCCAGCCCGTGGTACGCGGTCGCGAACCGACAGCCGAGACTCGCCATCTCGGTGGGCGAGACGCCCGCGGGCAGGCCGACCGCGTTGTAATCGGCGTCGGGGACGTGGACCCGCTCGGCGAACGCGCCGGGCGCGTCGGCCTCGAACCCGAGCGCGAGGCCGCCGGCACAGACGTTTCCGTGGCCGTTCCGGCAGTACTCGCAGTCGCCCCGACCGAGGTTGAACGGGACCGCGATGCGGTCGCCCTCCCGGATTCGCTCGACCGAGTCGCCGACCGCGACCACGGTGCCCGCGGGTTCGTGGCCGAGTATCTGGCCCTTCGGAACCCGGTCGTCGGCCCATTCGCCGTGGCCCTGCCACGCGTGCCAGTCGCTCCGACAGACGCCGCAGGCTTCGGTCTCGACGACGACGCCGTGGGGGTCCGGGTCGGGCGCTGGGACGTCTTCGATTTCGAGGGGTTCGCCGTATTCGCGCAGGACTGCGGCCTTCATGTGGGAACTGTTGTCGGGGCGCGGATTAAAAGGTGAGAGGTTCGACGCCCGGGACTCGCCGGTCTATCGACCGAACTATTGATGGGCGTGGTGTTCGAATTCGGAGGGTATGGAAATAACCCCGACCCAAGTCGGGCTCGCCGGGGCGCTGGCGGTCGTCCTCGCCAGCGCGTGGTACGTCGACGGCCGCGGTCGCTGGTACGCCGCCCTCGACGAGCGACTGCTCTACGGTGTGCCGTGGGGAACCCTCCTCGCCGCCAGCGCGGTCGTCGGGTTCTATCTCGTGGTTCAGGGCGGTTTCGAGCGTCCGAGCGACCCCCTCGTCCTGCCGTTCGTTACGTGGTCGTACTTCTATCCGACCGGGTTACTCACCGCCGGAATCGCACACGCCGGACTCGCCCACCTCGTCTCGAACGTGACGGCGACTCTGGTCTTCGGGTCCATCGCCGAGTACGCCTGGGGCCACCGGCCGCGTCGGGAGCGCCGCGCCCGACGGCGCGGTCTCCCCACCGGTGGGGAGACCGCCGCGACGGACGCCCGTCGCGGCGGCCTCCTCGGCCGTCCGTGGTTCCGGGCGTTCGTGGCGTTCCCGGCGGCGCTGTTCGCGGCCGCGCTGGTGACCGCCGTCTTCTCGCTCGGGCCGGGACTCGGCTTCTCGGGCGTGGTGTTCGCCCTCGTGGGGTTCGCGGCCGTCCTGCGCCCCCTCGCGGCCGTCGTCGGGGTCGTGGCGTCCTCGGTCCTGTCGGTCACGCTCGACGCGCTCACGCAGCCGGTCGTCCGCGAGACGGTCGAAGCCGGTGGGCCGTCACCGCCGGGGTGGGCTGGCATCGCGTTTCAGGCCCACTTGCTGGGGTTCCTGCTCGGCGTCGTCGTCGCGGTCCTCGTGGTGTCGCGTCGTCGGCGCAGGCCGTCGTTCGCCGCGCTCGGACTGGGCGTGTTCGCCGTCGGTGCGGTCCAGTCGCTGTGGCTCCTCGTCTGGACGCCGAGTCAGGACGTGTACGTGCTGTACCGGGGAATCGGCCTCGCCATGGTGGCGGGTCTGGCGCTGGCCATCGCGAGCGCGGTCGCGGGCCGCGACCGACGCCTCCTGACGCCGGGCGGGCGCTTCGCGTGGCTCCCGTCGGGCCGGACGGTCGCGGTCGCGTGGCTCGCGTTGCTGGTCGCGGGGGCGGCGCTCGGAGCCGTGAGCCTCGTCGCGACGGGAGAGGGGAACGTCTACGAGTCCGCCGTTCTGGTCGCGTTCGCGTCCGTGCTGGCCGTCCCGGCGCTCGTCGCGCTGGCCCCCGACGACCGACTGCCCTCGACCGCGTCGTGGCGGGGCGGGGCCGTGGTCGCCATCGCGGTGTTCACCGCGCTCGTCGCGGTCGTGAGCGTTCCCGTCGGGCTGACGGTCGTCGGGGCCGACGCGATGCCCGAGGGGGGCGTGTCGGCCGGGGACTACGCCGTCACCTACGCGGAGAACGCCACCAGCGGACAGCAGTGGCTCGTCGACACCGGGGACGAAGCCACCGACGAACCGACGAGCGTCAGCGGCGTCATCGTCGCCAGCGACGACCGAGAGCTCTGGACAGTCGGCCTCGACAGACGGACGCTCGCGTTCAGGGGCGAGGGGAACGTCACGGTGGGCGGCGTCGGCTGGCGCGAGACGGTCCGCGCCGAGCGAACGGGCTGGGAGGTGCTGGGCAACGACACCGCCTACGCGGTCGACCTCGAACCGGGCGCTGGCGGCGAGACCGTCCGGGCGTTCACCTCCGACGGGTCTCGGGCGAGCGCCGAGGTCGACGGTCGACGTCTCGAAGTGGTCCCGACCCCGGAAGGATTCGAGGTCGCGGTCCTGACCGACGGCGAGACCGTCGACGCCGTACCGGTCCCCGAGACCAACGAATCGGCCGACGTGGGAGACCTCACGGTGACGGCCGTCGACGGCGACGACGGAACCCGGCTGATGGCCGAATCGGGCGACACGCGCGTCCGGTTCGCCGAGCGCGAGACGTATCGGTGACCCGAGAGCGGTGTCCCGGGCGCTCCCGTGTCCTCGACCCGTGAGCTTGTCGCCGCCAGGATTGGGACCGCCGTGGCGTCACGCGAACTCTTCGGCGGCACTGAGCAGGACGGCGAGGCAGAGGACCCCGACCAGGACCGAGGCGATTCCCTCTCCCGTCAGGAACACCCGGACCGTGCCGAAGAACACGTTCACGAAGAGGAGGAGCGTCGCCCAGAAGAACGCCCACGCACGGGTGGCGAGCACCCCGACCGCGACCACGAGCTGGCCGGTCGCGGCGAGTGCGAGTGGAAACCCGACGATGCCCATCCCACCGGCGATCAACAGCAGGCTACCCCAGAGCGCTCCGAGAGCGCCGACCGCCATGAGGAGTCCTAGAGCCACCAGCCGGACCGAGCGGTCGGTTCCGCGGGTCGCGGAACGCCGCGACTCGTCGCTCGGCGATTGCCCCCGAGACCGGCCCCCAGACTTCCGCCTGCGCTTCTCTCGCTCCGCGCGGACCATACGCCGGGTAGAGTGTAAACTTATTAATATCTTCGGGTCGGTGACGGCGTCTCGGTCGGAGGCGTTCCGGGGACCGCCACGCACAGAACTAAGGACGAAACCCCCGACCGGACGAGTATGGAGTACGTCAGACTCGGCTCCACGGGCACCAAGGTCAGCGAGATATGCTTCGGGACGTGGCGGTTCGGCAAGGAGTCGAACGGCACCGTCGAGACCGACCGCAAGACCGCCCACGACCTGCTCGACGCGGCGTGGGACCGCGGGGTCAACTTCGTCGACACCGCGAACGTCTACGGCGACCCCAACGGCACCGCAGAGGAGTGGATCGGCGACTGGCTCGCCGACCACGACCGCGAGGACTTCGTGCTGGCCTCGAAGGTGTACTTCGGCGTCGACGAGGGCCCAAACGACAGGGGCCTCTCGCGCAAGCACGTCCGGGCCCAGATCGAGGGCACGCTCGACCGACTCGGCACGGACTACCTCGACGTGTACTACGTCCACCGCTGGGACGACGAGACGCCCATCGAGGAGACCCTGCAGACCTTGAACGACCTCGTTCGCGAGGGGAAAGTGAACTACCTCGCGGCGAGTTCGATGGCGGCGTGGAAGCTGACCAAGGCGCTCTGGACCAGCGACGTGGAGGGACTGGAGCGCTTCGAGGTGACCCAACCGAGGTTCAACGCCGCGTATCGGGACCCGGTCGCCGACTACCTCGACGTGTGCGCCGACCGAGACCTCGCGGTGTGTCCGTACTCGCCGCTCGAAGGCGGATTTCTGACGGGGAAATACGACCGCGAGGGGACCGTCCCCGAGGGGTCGCGCGGCGAACTCTACGAGTGGGGAGACAGGTGGGACGACCGCCAGTGGGCGGTCCTCGACGCCGTCGAGGCGGTCGCCGACGAGGTCGACGCCACGCCCGCGCAGGTGTCGCTGCGGTGGCTGGCCGACCAGCGCGAGTTCCGCTGCGTCCCCATCGTCGGCGCACGAACCGTCGACCAACTGGAGGAGAACCTCGGCGCGAGCGACATCTCGCTGTCTGACGAGCAGTTCGAGCGAATCCGCGAGGCCTACGAGTAGCGAATGGTATCCAGCCTTACACAAATCGGCTACAGGATACAGTGAAGGGCCGAGAGGCGGAACGTCCGAACGAGATGTCACGCGATACGTCGGCGGCCGGTCCGACCGGCGGCGGGTCCGAGCGCGCCCGTCGGGCGCGCTCGGACCCCGAAACGCAACGCGAACGCGACGACGTGGACCCCGACGCGTACCTCGAACCCAACGACGTGGACCCCGACGCGTACCTCGAACGCATCGGCATCGACCCCGGGACCGTCGAGACGCCCGACCTCGACACGCTCGAACGCCTCCAGCGCGCCCACGTCACCGCGGTCCCGTTCGAGAATCTGTCCGTCGTCGGCGACCCCCACGGCGACCGGGATGCCGAGGGTGACGGCGAACGCGTGGTCCTCTCGACCCCGCACCTCCGCGAGAAGGTCGTCGAGCGCGGGCGGGGCGGCTACTGCTTCGAACTCAACGGCCTCTTCCACTCGCTACTCGCCGTGTTCGGCTACGACGTGGACCGCGTGGCGGCGCGGGTCGTCGGCGACGACGGCGACGCGCGCCCGCCCGCGAATCACCATGCTAATATCGTGGAACTCGACCGCCGGTACGTGGTCGACGTGGGGATGGGGGTCCCGACGATGCGCCGACCCATTCCCCTCGACGGGACCCCGCGCTCCGATTCGGTCGGCGTCGAGTGGCGAATCGCCGAGAGCGACCGGCCCGACGAGACCTACCGCTCGGAGTACCGCGGACCCGGCGACGTGGAGTGGTCCACGCGCTACGTGTTCAGCGACGTGGCCCGCGAGTTCCGCTACTTCGAGGCGACCAACGACTACCTCCAGACCGCCCCCGAGTCGCCGTTCACGGGCGACCCCGTCGTCTCGGTCGCGACCGACGAGGGCCACCGGAAGCTCTCGGGCGAGACCCTGACCGAGTACGTGAGTGGCGACGAGCGCGAGCGCACCGTGACCCACGAGGAGTGGCACGCGACGCTCGAACGCGAGTTCGGCCTCCGGTACGACCGCGGGTAGCCAGCCGTGACCCCGGCGGGCGAGCGCAGAGGGTTCCGCCACGCGCAGAATTTTATATTCGACCTGAAAAGGGAGAGACGTGACCGAACGCGACGGCGCGACAGCGGGTTCGGGCGAGCGGTCCCGACGCCGAACCGTCGGTCTCGTGGCCGGACTGTTCGTGCTCTCGACCGCGGCGGGCGCGTACGAGATAGCCCCGGCGAGCGTCCTGCCCCTCGTCCGCGAGTCGCTCGGCGTGGGAGCGACCGCGGCGGGGTGGCTCGTGAGCGTGATGTACCTCACCGCGGTCGTCGCGAGCGTCCCGGTCGGGGCGGCGCTCGACCGCGTGTCGGTCCGGCGGGCGGTCGCGGCCGCGGCCCTCGCGCTGCTCGTCGCGGGCGGGTGGGGGTGGGCCGCCGCGGTCGCCGGGGCCTACTGGTGGCTGTTCGCCTCCCGAATCCTCGGCGGGTTCGCGTACGTCGTGTTCTGGAACGCGGGCGCGAACCTCGTGGGGCAGGCGGTCGACGCCGAGGTTCGCGCGACCGCGGTCGGCGTGTTCACCGCGAGCGCGCCGGTCGGGTTCGCGCTGGGGCAGTTCGGCAGCCCGCTGGTCGCCGAGGCGCTCGGCTGGGAGGCGGCCTTGCCGACGTTCGCGGCCCTCGCGGTGGTCGGGGTCGCGGTCTTCCTGCTCGCGACCCGCGGGCGGAGCCTCGCGGTCGAGGCCGACGCGCCGAGTCGCGAGGAGTTCGCAGCGCTGTTTCGGAACCGCGCGGCGTGGACGCTCTGCATCCTCAGCTTCCTCGGGTTCTCGCTGTACCTCTTTCTCAACAGCTGGCTCCCGAGCTACCTGACCGACAGCCTCGGGGTCTCGCTGGCGGCGGGGGGCCTGTTGACCGCGCTGTTCCCCGCGGTCGGCGTGGTCTCGCGGACCGGCGGCGGCGTGCTCTCGGACCGGCTGTTCGGCGGCAAGCGTCGTCCGGTCGCGTTGCTGTCGTTCGCGGCGGCCGCGCCCGCGGTCGCCGGGTTCGTCGCGGTCTCGTCGGTCGCCCCGGTGGTCGCGCTCGTCGTCGTCTCCGGGTTCGCGGTCCAGCTCGCGCTCGGGCTGTTCTACACCTACGTCGTCGAGGTCGTCTCCCCGGCGGTCCGGACCACCGCGGTCTCGATGCTGACGAGCGTCGGTCTGCTCGGGGCCTTCCTCGCGCCCATCGTCGGCGGCGAGATAATCGCTCGCGCCGGGTACCGGCCCGCCTTCCTGCTCGCGACCGGGGTGGCGGTCCTCGGGGCGGTGCTGTCGTGGTACGCCCCCGAGGTGCGGTGAGCCGCGACCGCGACGGGCCGACCGCGGGGGAGGTGAGGCCTCACACCGGAGCAACTTTCATACCCATGAACCGCGACTAGTGTTCTACGGTGGGGGAAACCATGTCAGAGACCAACAAACCGCATCAGAATCTGGCCATCATCGGCCACGTCGACCACGGAAAGAGCACGCTGGTCGGGCGACTCCTCTTCGAGACGGGGTCCATCCCGGAGCACATCATCGAACAGCACCGCGAGGAGGCAGAGGAGAAGGGCAAGGGCGGCTTCGAGTTCGCCTACGTCATGGACAACCTCGCGGAGGAACGCGAGCGCGGCGTCACCATCGACATCGCCCATCAGGAGTTCCAGACCGACGAGTACTACTTCACCATCGTGGACACGCCCGGCCACCGCGACTTCGTGAAGAACATGATAACGGGGGCCTCGCAGGCCGACAACGCCGTGCTGGTCGTCGCCGCAGACGACGGCGTCGCCCCCCAGACACAGGAACACGTCTTCCTCGCGCGGACGCTGGGCATCAACGAACTCATCGTCGCGGTCAACAAGATGGACACGGTCGACTACGACGAGGACCGCTACCGCGAGGTCGTCGAGGAGGTCACCGACCTCCTGAATCAGGTGCGCTTTAACACCGAGGACGCCAGCTTCATCCCCATCTCGGCGCTGGAGGGCGACAACGTCGTCGACCGCAGCGACGACATGCCGTGGTACGACGGCGAACTCATCCTCGAAGCGCTCAACGGCCTCGAAGAGCCCGACCCGCCGACCGACGCGCCGCTGCGCCTGCCGATTCAGGACGTGTACACCATCTCGGGCATCGGGACCGTTCCGGTCGGCCGCGTCGAGACGGGGATGTTGAACACCGGCGACACCGTCTCGTTCCAGCCCAGCGACGTGGGCGGCGAGGTCAAGACCATCGAGATGCACCACGAGGAGGTCCCGCAGGCGGGTCCCGGCGACAACGTCGGCTTCAACGTCCGGGGCATCGGCAAGGACGACATCCACCGCGGCGACGTCTGCGGTCCGGCAGACGACCCGCCGAGCGTCGCCGAGACCTTCACGGCCCAGATAGTGGTGATGCAACACCCCTCGGTCATCACCGACGGTTACACGCCGGTCTTCCACGCCCACACCGCGCAGGTCGCCTGCACCATCGAGTCGCTCGACCAGAAGATAGACGCCTCCTCGGGCGAGGTCGAGGAGGAGAATCCCGACTTCATCCAGTCGGGCGACGCCGCGGTCATCACGGTCCGGCCCCAGAAGCCCCTCTCGATAGAGCCCTCCTCGGAGATTCCCGAGTTGGGGAGCTTCGCGGTCCGGGACATGGGCCAGACCATCGCGGCCGGGCGCGTGCTGGAAGTCCACGAGCGGTGAGCCACCGCCCGGCCGCGCCGGACCGCGGTCCGGCGCGGCCGGTCCGACATCGTTCCTTTTTAGCGTCGGACGCCCATCCGTCGAGACATGGGTTTCGGTAGCTACGACGAGTCCGAACAGCAGGACCAGGACAACGACATCGACGAGGACGCCGCGGTCAACGTCCACGAAAACGACCACAAGGGGACGGTCTCGTTCGACTCCGAGGCGTCCCAGGACGAGCTACTGGACAAGCTCGACGAGATAAAGAACGCCAGCGACGAGGAGTAGCGCAAACGCAGACGCCTCACGCCGACTCCGACCCCCGCGCCGAACCGCGCCGAATTTAACCCGGACCGCGTTACGTGGGTGCGTGAAGAACGTCACGGACAGAACCTCCAATCCCTTCGACATGCGGCCGCCCTGCGAACACGACTGCGGGGCGGCGCCTCGGCGGGCCGTCTTCGGGTACGGCGACGCCAACGCCGACTTCCACCTCGTCGGCGACCACCCCGGCGTCCACGGCGGGGTCGAGACGGGCGTCCCCTTCACCGGAAGCGTCGCGGGCGAGCGCCTCCGGCCGGTCCTGAACGAGGTCGGCCTCGTCGGCGACGGCGACGCCAGCGGCGTCGCCGTCGCCGACCGCGAGTTCCCCCCGACGCCGAACCTCTTCGCGAGCTATCTCCACATGTGCTGTCTGCCGGGGGACCGCGAACCGACCGCCCGGGAGTACGACGACCTCGAACCGTTCTTCGACGCGGAGCTGCGGGCCATCGCGGCCCACGTCCTCGTGCCGGTCGGCGAGCGGGCGACCCGTCACGTCCTCGGGACCTACGCCGCCCGCGAGTCCCTCGTGGAGGCGAGGGGGATGGACGCGCTCCACGCCGACCACGTCCCGGGGAGCGGCTTCCTCGTGGTCCCGGTGAAGCAACCGAGCGAGTGGACTGGCGACGACGGCGAGCGACTGACCGCCTCGCTGGCCGACCTGCTGGAATCGGACTACCGGCAGACCGCCGACCTGAGCCGGTTCGTCGCGACCGAGGACACCTACGAGGTCCGGTAGCGACCACCACTGCGACCTCCGGTAGCGACCACCCTTTTGGCGTTGCGCGTCGAACCGGACCGAGATGAGCGCTGCACGAATCGAGTCCCTCGTCGAGCGACTCGCGCGGAGCGCGAACGCACGCACCGTCTTCGGAGACCCCATCGAGCGCGGCGACCGGACCGTGATTCCGGTCGCCCGCGTGAGCTACGGCTTCGGCGGCGGATACGGCCGGGTCGGCGGTGGCGACCGAAAGCGCGAACGCGCGGGTCGAGACGAGGCGAACCGCGGGCCCGTCGGGGTACGGGGAGGTGGCGGCGGCGGGAGCGCGTCGGCGACCCCGGTCGGCGCGCTCGAAATCCGCGACGGCGCGACCGAGTTCGTGCGGTTCGAGCGCGAGCGCCCCGGGTTTCCCGGGGCGCTCGCGCTCGCGCTCGCCGGGTTCGGAATCGGGCTCGCGGTCGGTCGGCGGTGGGGTCGCGACTAGGTGGCCGTGCGTCCACCGGGGACGACCACGTCGAAGACGCTCCGGACCGCCCCGAACAGGAGGTCGAAGACGGTCGGGAGCAGGGGCACGACCACGAGGAACGCGACGACCGCACCGACCGCGACCAGCGCCATCTGCGTCGGCGAGTCCGGAGTCGGGATTGCCATGAGTCGTGACACGACCGCCCGCGTGTTAAACGGTCGGCCCGCGTGCGCGTCGAGCGTTCTGTCTGCCTGCGCGTCGAGCGTTCCGTCCGCCTGCGTGTCGAACGGTCGCGTGGAAGTCGCCAAATCGACCGAGGATACTTTGGCGTGCGATTCGCAGTTCCGAGCATGCCCGAGTGCGTCTTCTGCGACATCGTCGCTGGCGAGCGCTCTGCGCACCGACTCCACGAGGACGAGCGCACCCTCGCGTTCCTCGACGCCGCGCCAGCAGCGCCCGGCCACGCGCTGGTCGTACCCAAGCCCCACCGCGAGACGCTGACCGAGGTCGAACCCGACCTCGCAGTGGACCTGTTTCGGTCCGTCCGCCGAGTCGCGAGCGCCGTCGAGTCGGCGCTCGACCCCGACGGACTGAACGTGGTCCAGTCGAACGGCGAGGCCGCCGGACAGGACGTGTTCCACGCCCACGTCCACGTCGTCCCGCGGTACGGGGACGACGACGTGACGCTCGCGTGGTCCCCCGGAGACCCGCCGGGGGAATCCGACCGGGACATCGCCGCGGAAATCCGCGATGCGCTGTGACCCGTTTCGGTCGTTCCGCGACCCGCAGTTTCAACTGCCCCGACTTCGAGCGCAATGGTATGGAACACGACGTGCGACCCTACCTGACCGCGCGCCGGACCGTCTCGCCGACCCTCTCGCCCGACGGTCGGCTCGCGTTCCTCGCCGACACCACCGGCACGACGCAGGTCTGGACCGCCGACGTTCCCGGGGCGTGGCCCCGCCAGCGCACCTTCTACGACGAGCGCGTCTCGTTCGTCTCGTGGTCGCCCGACGGCGACGCCCTCGCGTTCGGAAAGGACGCGGGGGCCGACGAGCACGACCAGCTGTTCGCGCTCGACCCCGAGACCGGCCGAGTCTCCCGGCTGACCGACCGCCCCGACGCCATCCACGCGTGGGGCGGGTGGAGCCCCTCGGGCGACCGAATCGCGTTCGCCGCGAACCGACGCGACGAGTCGGTGTTCGACGCGTACGTGATGGATGTCGAGGACGAGGGGAGCGAGGCCGAACTCGTCTGCGAGGGCGACCGCGAGGGCATGCTGTCAATCGAGGGGTGGAGCCCCTCGGGCGACCGCCTGCTGGTCCGGGAACCGAACGCGAGCTCCGACGACGACCTCTTCGCGGTCGACATCGACTCGGGCGAACGCCGCCACCTCACGCCCCACGAGGGCCACGTCCGGTATCGCCAGCCGACGTTCGGGCCGGACGGCGACGCGGTCTACTGCGCGAGCGACGCGAACGCCGACGCGAAGGAGGTGGTCCGCATCGGCCTCGACACGCTCGAAACCGAGACGGTCGTCGAAAGCGAGGCGTGGAGCGTCGACCACTTCGCGCTCGACGCCGCGACCGGCCGACTCGCCCTGTCGCGGAACGTCGACGGCTACTCGGAGCTGCGGGTCGGGCGGCTTGCGGCCCCCGCGGAGGCCGCCACCGCGCCGGTCGACGTTCCCGAGGGCGTGGTCCACGGCCTCGCGGTCGGGCCGGAGGGCGAGCGAATCGCGGCGGCGGTGTCGGCTCCCGACCTGAACCACTCGGTGTTCGTCGTGGACCCGACCGACGCCGACGGCGGCGGGTCGCTCCGGGCCGAGCGCTGGACCCGCCCGTCGCCCGGCGGGGTGGCGCTCGACGCCTACGATACGCCCGAGTTAGTGCGGTACGAGACGTTCGACGAGCGAGAGATTCCGGCGTACTTCACGCTCCCCGAGAATCCGGAACCCGGGGAGACCCCGGTCGTCGTCGACATCCACGGCGGACCTCACCACCAGCGCCGACCGTGGTTCCGGCCGATTCGCCAGTACTTCCTCGATTCGGGGTACGCGGTGTTCGAGCCGAACGTCCGGGGGTCGTCGGGCTACGGCCGGGAGTACGCCGCGCTCGACGACGTGGAAAAGCGGATGGACTCGGTTCGGGACATCGCGGCGGCCGTCGACTGGCTCCGCGAGCGTCCCGAGGTCGACCCCGATGGAATCGTCGCCTACGGCCGGTCGTACGGCGGCTTCATGGTGCTCGCGGCCATCACCCAGTTCCCCGACCGCTGGGCCGCCGCGGTCGACTTCGTTGGCATCGGAAACTGGGTGACGTTCCTGGAGAACACCGGCGACTGGCGGCGCTCCCACCGGGAGGCCGAGTACGGGTCGCTGGCGGAGGACCGCGACCTGCTGGAGTCCATCAGCCCGATTCACTCGGTCGAGGCGGTCGAGTGCCCGCTGTTCGTCCAGCACGGCGCGAACGACCCCCGGGTGCCGGTCGAGGAGGCAGAGCAGATAGCCGAGGAGGTGGCCGCGCAGGGCGTGCCCGTCGAGAAGCTGATCTTCGAGGACGAGGGCCACCACACCACGAAGCTGGAGAACCGCATCGAGCAGTTCGAACGCATCGCGGCCTTCCTCGACGAACACGTCTGAGACGAGGGGTCGCGGCGAGCTCCCGGACGCTATCGGTCGGTCTCGAACTCCGCACCGCAGTTGCCACAGGCCATGCTCGCGGAGGGGAGGCCGCGTTGGGGGGCGACCAGCCCGCAGTCGTCGCAGATGCCGTACAGCCGCCTCGCGGGGTCGATGCCGCTGACGAACTCCATCCGGACCCACGCGTCTGCGTTGGTCTCGTCGTAGAGTTCCACGCCGCCGTCGGTTCGCTTCCAGTTGATGCGGTCGGCCTCGCGTTCGCGGGGCTCGGCTGGTTCGCTCATCGCGTGGTTGGAGCCGGGACCGAACCCATCATAAATGTTCCGTAGTAATATTTACTACAGTAATAATAAAACCCGCATCCGGGGGAGACGAGTGGAGCGAGACCCGGAAGGAAAGCGACTTACCCGAACCGGCCGGAGTACGACCGTGAAACGGATTCAGCTCGGAAACACCGTCTTCGAGGGGCGCAACGACGCGTACGTCCTCGGTGCCGAGTCGGGGACGACCGCGCTGGTCGACACCGGAGTCGCCACGGACGACGCCCGCGAGCAGTTCCGCGAGGGCCTCGGTGAGTACGGCCTGACGTTCGCCGACGTGGACGCCGTCGTGCTGACCCACTGGCACCACGACCACGCCGGACTCGCCGGGGAGATACAGGCCGCTGGCGACGCCGCGGTCTACGTCCACGAGGACGACGCCGAGATGGTCGGAAGCGAAGAGGCCAGCCACGAGGTCGAGATCGACCGGCGCGGCCTGTTCGACGACTGGGGCATCCCCGAGAAAAAGCGCGAGGAACTGCTGGACTTCCTCGAACTCCACGAGGAGATACGGGGCGAGACCCCGACCGTCGAGACGTTCGCCGACGGCGACCGCTTCGAGTTCGGCGACGCCGAACTCGAAGCGGTCCACCTGCCCGGCCACGCCGCGGGACTCACCGGGTTCGAATTCGCGGGCGAGTCTGGCACCGAGCTGTTCGCGGGCGACGCCCTCCTGCCGAAGTACACCCCGAACGTGGGCGGTGCCGACCCCCGAGTCGAGGACCCGCTCGGGGCCTACCTCGACTCGCTCGACCGGATTATTCGAAACGACTACGCACGCGCGTGGCCGGGCCACCGCGACGCCATCGACGACCCGACCGGGCGCGCTCGCGAGATACTTTCTCACCACCGCGAGCGCACCGAGCGCGTCGTTTCGGTCCTGCGCGAGCGCGGGGTCGCCGACGCGTGGACGGTCAGCGCCGACCTCTTCGGCGAACTCTCGAACATCCACATCCTCCACGGGCCGGGCGAGGCGTACGCCCACCTCGACCACCTCGACCGCGAGGGCGTCGTCGCGAAGACCGACGAGGGGTACGAACTCCGCGAGGAGGACCCGGACCTCGACGCGATTTTCGGCGACCACGGCGTCTCGGCCGAGGCGGAGTAGGAGGGTTTCGGGAGTCGTCTTTTCGGGTGTCTGGCGCTCGATTGACCAGCCGCCGCGGGCGGGAATGAAAGGGGTCGGCCGGTCGCGGGCCGAAGGCCCGTGGTCGTCTCAGCGACCCCTATCCGAGTGAGCGAAGCGAGCGAGGATATGTCGCTGAGCGACCGCGACCGGCCGAGGGCTTTCTGGCCGTTCTCGTTTCCTACAGGTCCTCGAATCGCAGGACTCCCGCCGATACCAAGTATTCGCTCGAAGTGAGCCGTCAACAGTAATGCAGTGGCACGGCAACTACGCCCATGACCAGCGTCACCGTCTGGAACGAGTACCGGCACGAGCGCGAGGACGAGGAGGTCGCCGAGGTGTACCCCGAGGGAATCCACGAGGTCATCGCGGGGTTCCTCGGGGACCGCGGGTTCGAGACCCGGACCGCCACCCTCGACGACCCCGAGCACGGCCTGACCGAGTCGGTGCTCGACGGGACTGACGTGCTGACGTGGTGGGGCCACGAGGCCCACGACGAGGTGGCAGACGAGGTGGTCGAGCGCGTCCGCGAGCGTGTCCTCGGGGGGATGGGGCTGGTCGTGCTGCACTCGGGCCACTTCTCGAAGATATTCAAGCGACTGATGGGCACGACCTGCGACCTCAAGTACCGCGAGCGCGGCGAGACCGAGCGGCTGTGGGTGGTCGAACCCGGCCACCCCATCGCCGACGGAATCGACGAATACGTCGAGGTCCCCGAGGCCGAGATGTACGGCGAGCGCTTCGACGTGCCAGCGCCCGAGACGCTGGTGTTCACCAGCTGGTTCGAGGGCGGGGAGGTGTTCCGCAGCGGCTGTTGTTACCGGCGCGGCGCGGGGAAGGTGTTCTACTTCCGGCCCGGCCACGAGACCTACCCCATCTACCGACAGCCCGAGATTCAGCGGGTCGTCGGCAACGCCGTCGAGTGGGCCGCGCCGGTCGACGGGCCCGAACCGTCGTTCGGCCGGTCTGACCCGCCCGAGGGGGCGTAGTCCGTCCGGCCGGTCTGACCCGCCCGAGGGAGCGTAGTCCGTTCGGCCGGTCTGACGCGATGGAGGGACCGTAACACCGTACCTCGGCGACTTTTGGGAATCGAAAATCATCGAGGGCGTCGTTTCCGATTTGAAAGAGAGTAAACTTAAAAGAAGGAAACCATTTATTAGGGAGCCGCGAAACCGGCAAGACGTAGGATGTCAGACGCGCCGTACCGTGTGCTCCACGTCGAGGACAACGAGTTCTTCGCCAGAGTCACCGCAAGCGTCCTCGGCGACGAGTACGGGATGGCGGTGCGCACGGCGACGAGCGCGAGCGACGCCCTCGAACTGCTCGATTCCGAGGGGTTCGACTGCATCGTCAGCGACTACGAGATGCCGGGGATGGACGGACTGGCGTTCCTGGACGCCGTCCGAGAGCGGGGTTCAGAGGTTCCGTTCATCCTCCTGACCGGGGGCGGGAGCGAGGAGATCGCGAGCGAGGCCATCTCGGCGGGCGTGACCGACTACCTCCAGAAGGGGTCGGGAACCGACCAGTTCGCGGTCCTGGCGAACCGAATCGAGAACGCCGTCGCGCGCCGACGGAGCGAGCGGCGCGCGACCCGCCAGATCGCGGTGAACGACCGGATATGGGACGTGAGCAAGGCGGTTCTGCAGGCGTCCTCGCCCGAGGACATCGAGCGGACCGTCTGCGAGCGACTCGCCGACGCCGACCCGTACCTCCTCGCGTGGGTCGGGGACATCGACGAGGGAGCGAAGGCGGTCTGCCCGCAGGCGTCGGCCGGAATCGAGAGGCGATACCTCGACCCGGTCGCGCTCGACGGCGGGGGCGACGAGTCGGCCGACCACGCGACTCCGGGAACGAGGCTGATTCGGAGAGCGGTCGAAACCGGAACCGTCCGAGTCGGCGAGTCGGCCGCGGTCGAGACGGGTGAGGAGCCCGAGACGGAGGTCGAGACGGGTGAGGAGCCGGGGACGGAGGTGGAGACGGACGTTCTGGAGCCCGAAGTCGACGGGTGCCGGTGTACGATAGCCGCAGTGCCGCTCACGTACGAGGAGACGATATACGGCGTGTTGAGCCTCTGGTCGGACGAGCGAGACGCTTTCGGTGAGACCGAGCGTCGCGTCCTCTCGAAGTTCGGGAGCAACGTCGCCTACGCCATCGACTCTGTCCAGACCCGCAAGGAACTCGTCCGGCGCGAACAGCGACTCCAGGTGTTCAACCGCATCCTCCGGCACAACCTCCGCAACGACCTCAACGTGGTGTTGGGCCACGCCGACAACCTCACCGAGGAGTACCCGGTCGTCGAGGACGAGGCGGCCACCATCAAACGGAAGGCGAGCGAACTCATCGAGATAAGCGAGAAGGCCCGCGAGGTCGGCAAGACGCTCGACCGCGAGGACCACACCGATAGGCAGGTCGACGTGACCGACTGCATCCGAAGGTCCTGCTCGGAGCTCCGTCAGTCGTACCCCGACGCCGACATCACCGTCGACCTGCCCGACTCCGCGACGGTGTTCGGCGACAAGACGCTCGAAGCCGCTATCAGCGAGGTACTGGAGAACGCCATCGAACACAACGACACCGACCGGCCGTCGGTCAGAGTGACCGCCTCGTTCGTCGAGGACGAGGGCGAGTGGGTCGAGGTGACCATCCTCGACGACGGTCCCGGGATTCCGGAGGAGGAACGAGCGGTCCTGATCGAGGGCGAAGAGACCGCGCTCCATCACGGGAGCGGCCTCGGACTCTGGCTGACCAACTGGATCGTCGGCAAGTTCGGCGGCGAACTCTCGTTCGACGACTACCACACCGACGGCGGGGCGGTGACGCTCCGGCTACAGCGAGCGACCGAGAGTCTCCGAACGACCCCGTCGTTCTGAGTCCCACTCCGTCTTCTGAGCTTCACCCCGTCGTTCTGAATCGCCGCCCGGGAGTAGCGTTCGGTTTCCGGAACGTGTCCATTTTCTTTAACAACAGATATATATGGTCAAAACGAAAATATCGCCAGTATGAGTACTGGATCGACCGGATTCGTCGAACGGCTCCGGCAACCGGAGTACACCGGAGAGAACAGATGTACCCCGTGCACGATCGTCAACGTCGTCATCGCGATGGGCCTCGGTGGCGTGGTCTCGGTGTTCGCCACGCCGCTCGTCGGCGCGCCGGTGTTCGCGGTGTGTCTGCTGGCGATATACCTCCGAGGGTACCTCGTTCCCGGAACGCCCGCGTTGACGAAGCGGTACTTCCCCGACTGGCTCCTCGCGATGTTCGACAAGCACGAACACGGGGCCCCCGAGGTCGGCGAGGACGAGCGCGAGCCCGAGGCGGTGCTGGCCGACGCCGGAGCGGTCGAGCCCTGCGGGGAGGTCGACGACCTCTGTCTCGACGAGTCGTTCCGCGCCGACTGGTACGACCGGATGGAGTCTATCAAGGCCGAGGGAACCGAAAAGAGCGACCTGAGCGAGGTGCTCGACGTGGACGAGGCGGAACTCAGCTTCGAGGAACACGACGACGCCCTCGTGGCGAGGCTGGGCAGCGGTCGCCTCGGCCAGTGGGAGTCCCGCGGCGCGCTGATCGCCGACCTCGCGGCCGCGAAGTTGCTGGAGGAGCGGTACGCCGACTGGGACGCGCTCACGGTCACGAATCAGAGCCGGGTGCTGAGCGGTCTGCGCATCTTCCTCGACGCGTGTCCGGACTGCGGCGGTGACATCGCCATGGACCAGGAGACCGTCGAGTCGTGCTGTCGGACGATGGACGTGGTCGCGGTGAGTTGCTCGGACTGCGACTCGCGGCTGTTGGAAGTCGAACACAGCGCCTGAGCTCGGTCGGTACTCGGCCCGAGCTCGTCCGGTTTTCCCGCATTCGGGCCGTCCGGTTTTCCCGCATTCGGGCCGTCCGGTTTTCCCGCATCTTCTCGAATCGTCTCGACGCTCCCCCCACAACTCGGTCCGTCCGAATCCGAACGTGTGCGACTCGACCGACCCCGCCGTTTCCGCTGTCTCCGCCCGACGAGTAGGGGGGGTCCTACACCGTCGTTTCCGCTGTTTATCGTCGCTCTGACCCCGGTCGAACACCGGAATTTCCGCTGTCTGCGTTTCGAGAGCGCGGAGGGTGGGGAACGAATGAGCGGGGCCCTCGGCCGCGCTATCCGCGGTTTCCGGGTATCACGCGTCGGCTCGCCGGTTCGCCGTCGCGACGTTCGGGCCGAAATCCGCGATGGCCCGCCACACCGGCGTTTCCGCTGTTTCGTCCGATTCGGGAGGTTCGTTCGGTTTCGGAGAGGTCGCGGGGCCAGAGTGCTTCTCGCGAGTCTCGGGGCGGGACTCGACGCGGGTCTGGGTCTTCCGAACCGTCGAAAATCGCCTGAGGCGGAGCTTCGGCCGGGGCACAACAGCGGAAATCGTGGGGTCTGCAGTTTGGGGGTTCCGGTCCGGAAACAGCGGAAACGTCGGAGTGGGAACACGTCTGCGGGAGAGAGAACGAATCGCTGGAATCGGGGGCGAACACATGCGAAAGACAACGGAAACGGCGGAGTAATAATCGGGAGCAATGACAGCGGAAATAGTGGGGTTAGCGGGTGAGTCTGGTGAACGCGAAGAAATCGCTGGGTAGCGCGGAGAGCGCGGAGAGCGCGGAGAGGAGAGCAACGGAAACGGTGGGGTACGGGTATTTAGGGGTGGCAGGGAAGGGGAAGAGCGAAAGATGACGAGGGGAAGGGAGGGGAAGGGAAATCTCAGTTCTCGGCTTCGCCGAACGTCGTCTGGTAGTAGGGGCGGATGCTCTCGTGGACGCCAGCGAACTCGATGGTCTCTTCGAGCGCGCTGACCACGAGCTGGAGGTCCTGTTTGAGGGCGTGCTCGCGGTACTTGCCGCCCGACATCCCCTCGTTCTTCTCGGTCGAGGAGATGACGCCGAGCATCGCGAGGTCGGCGAGGTGGTCGCGCATCCGTCGGCTGGTGAGGGGCTCGGTCCCGACGTGGTTGCAGAGTTGCTCGTAGCGCGGTCGGATGTCCCGCGAGCGCGCGGGGGTCTTCTCCTCGGCCTCCAGCGAGGTGAGCGCGTAGAGGATGAGCCGGGCGTGTTCGGTCAGGTCGGCGACCCCCTCCATGATGCGGTCGCGTTCGAGTTTCTCGCGGGCCTCTTGGACGTGGCTCTCGGTGACCTGCTCGACGGCCTCCTTGCGGGCGAGGTCGCCCGCCTCCAGCAGGAGGTCGAGCGCCTGCCGGGCGTCACCGGCGTCCTGCGCGCCGTACGCCGCACAGAGCGGAATGACGTCCTCGGCGAGCGCGCCGTCGTGGAACGCGACCTGTTCGCGCTGGCTGAGGACCTTCTGGAGTTCGGTGGCGTCGTACGGCGGGAACGAGACCTCCTTCTCACAGAGCGACGAGCGAACTTTCGCCGAGAGCGAATCGCGGAACGAGAGGTCGTTGGAGATGCCGATGAGACCGATCTTGGCGTCTTCGAGGTAGCCGTTGCTTCTGGCGCGCGGAATCTGATAGAGGATAGAGTTGTCGTTGATGTGGTCGACCTCGTCGAGGACCACGATGATGGTGCCGCCGAGTTCGTCGAGTTCCTCCCAGAGGAAGCTGTAGACCTGCGCCTGCGGGTAGCCCGTGTTGCTGATCTGCTCGGAGGGGTCCCGGAGCGTGTTGACGAGTCGGACCGCCACCTGATAGCTCGAATTGAGGCCGTCGCAGTTTATCTCGATGACGTCGAGCGTGATGTCGTCGTACTTCGCGGCGTCGTCCTGGAGCCGATTGAGGAGAAACCGAGTGGCGGCGGTCTTGCCTACCCCGCTCTTGCCGTAGAGAAAGATGTTCGACGGGGCCTCGCCGTTGATGATGGGCTGGAGGGCGGCGTGGTACTCCTCGAGCTCGTCGTCGCGCCCGACGAGGTTGTTCGGGGTGTACTCCTCCAAGAGCGCGTCGCGGTTCTTGTAGAGGGAGTTGTCCCGGTCGAAACTGAACGATGACATGAGTGTCGGTTGGACGGAGAGCGACATAAAGCCACATGGTTAGTGTGGTGTCCGCTGTTTCTTCTGTCCCGAGGGTTTTTGTTTGGCGGGGTTTTTCGAAGGGGGCGTCGTTTCCTGTGTCCGATTTTTTATAAGGACACACCCACCCCATCGTTTCCTGTGTTTTGGTGTGGAGGGATGGGGGGATGTTAGACTGGGTGCTATTGGAGCGAAAGTCTTATTACTATATGGGGAAAACCATACCCGTATTGCAATTAGTCTAAATCGACTATATAGAATAATGTAACTATATAAACTACACTCGGTTTTGTACCCGTTCTTTTATTTACCCCTTCATCCCTCCAGCCCTTCATCCCTCCAGCCCGTGATCTTCCATCTACCCCTTCACTCCCCCCACCCATCCGATCATCCACAAAACAGCGGAAACGGTGGGGTGGGTGTGTCCCGAAAACCGACCCCTCCGAGGGTCCGACATCCCCCAGACCCCCGCCACCGCTCCCATCTCCTCCGAAAACATCGGAAACCGTGGGGTGGGTGTCCCCCTCGAACTCCGCGGTAATCAGTCCGAGTCGGACGACCTAACAGCGGAAATGGTGGTGTTCAGCCCCGTTACGTCTACGATCTCGCGAGTCGTTTCCAACCGTTCGCTTCTCTCCGACCGTTCGCTTCTCTCCGGAGTATCCTGTGGACGCCACCACCTCGGAAGCCGTTCGTTCCCCTGAGACCTCCGTGAAAACAGCGGAAACGGTGGGGTAGAACTCCTCCGTCCTCCGGCGTCGCACCTCGGTTTCGTCCGTAATCGCGGACGCTCCAACTTCGGATACTCGTACTTCGAACACCCGCTCTCCCAATCCCTCATCGTCACGCCCCCTCGTCGACTACGACGTCTCCTCGCCCGAGAGAAACAGCGGAAACGATGGGGTTAGTTCACCGTCACGTCTTTGGAACCGCGGCCGTCGGAAATCGCCGCCGTGACGATTCGATGACGATTCGAGTGAGTGCCGCCAGCGCGACCCGCGTCTCGGACCGTCACCATCGCTACCTGCATTCCATCGCCCCCGTCGCGACCTGTGTCCCGAACCGACACCATCGCGACGCCACAGCCCGAACGTTATCGGGCCATCGGTGACCGTAGACTCTACTTTCCTTATACCTAAATACGGAAAATAATTTGTATCGCACCCGTAATTACACCTCCGTGAACAGGAGAAATTTCATCACGGCCGCAGGTGCCGGACTCGCTGGCGTACTCGGTGCCGGTACCGCGAGCAGTAGCGAGGACGCCGACGGCCCGATTCGCGTCGAGGGCGTTCGGATGCACCGATTCACCCCGCGGGACGACGACACCTTCGACTACGAGGAGCAGTTCAGGAGCGGGCGACTCCGCGCGAAGTTCGGAACCGAGACGGTCACCGTCGACGAGGCCACCGTCACCCGCGACCAGCTCCCCGAGGAGTACCGGGACCGCGAGGGGCGATTTCAGGTCACCCAGCCCGACACCGCGGTACTGGCCCACATGCCGGAGTTCGTGGCGCAGGAGTCCGGCGCGAACGGCGAGGTGGGGACTCGGACCCACGACCTGCCGATGTACTGCTACAAGAACGCCGAGGCCGCCGAGCGAACCGGGCCGATAAACGTCGCCTGGGACGTGGACATGTCGGCTGGCGAGATCCGGTCGGCCATGCGCGACGACGTGAGCTGGTGGGGCGGCGAGTGCTGGTGCGCCGACCTCCCGAGTTTCACCCGGTACGCGGTCATCGACGGGGACGCCACCGAGAACGACAGCGGCGTCGCCAAGTCGGTCGGCTCGCACCTCACCGGGAGCCAGTGGCACGCCCGGCTGTGGAACCTTCCGGACGGTCGCGTCGTCTCGCAGGCCCACTACGACGTGCAGGACCACGGGACGATACTCCTCGACCCCGATTATCGCTTCAGCGAATCGCGCCAAACCCTCGCCGACACATGGACGGATTCGCTCGATTACTCAGAGACGCTCTACTACCAGAGTAACGGTAGCGGGTACACCTGCGACGACTCCTCGAACGGGTACCTCTCGAAGATTTCCTGACCGCGCCCGATGAACCCGGAACTCCGAGACGCGCTGTCGTTTGGGGTCGTCGCCTACGCCGCGCTGGTCGCGCTGTACGTCGCGCTGGTCGGCGCGAGTAGCGTCGCGGCTGGCGAACCGACGCGGTCGCAGTGGCCGACCGCGACCTACCTCCTCGCGGGGACGTGCGTGTTGCTCGTCGCGGGCTGGTGCGGCGCGAACGACCTGTCGGCGGCGACCGTCGTCGGAGTCGGCGTCGCCCCGGTCGCGGCCGCGCTCACCGCGGGACTGGTCGGCGCGGTCGTCGAACCGCTCGGAGACCCGATTCACCCCGGCTTCCTCGCGTTCTTCCTCGCGGGGACGCTCGCGCTCGGGCAGGTCGTCGCCCTCGTCGGCTACGGAATCGGCTCGGTCCTCGCCGACCTCTGAGGCGAGCTATCGCTCCGCGACCGCGAACAGCGTCTCTGGTCGCTCGTCGGCGCGAACCACGTCGAATCCCGCCTCGTCGAGGAGTTCGACAGCTCGCTCGCGGTCGTAGCGCTCGTCGAGGGGCGGCCCGCTTTCGCCGTCGCCCGCGGCGGTCCAGTCGGCGACCACGAATCGCCCGCCCGACCGGAGGACGCGCGCGACCTCCGCGAGCGACTCGGGGCTCGCGAACTCGTGGAAGGTCATGGTCGAGAACGCGGCGTCCAGTTCCCCGTCGGCGAACGGGAGGTCGGCCACGTCGGCGGTCACCAGCGCGACGTTCTCGGGAACGCCCTTCTCGCGGTAGACCTCGTGCATCTCGGCCTGCACGTCCACCGCCCGCACCTCGCCCGCGAAGGGAGCGACGTCGTCGGTGTAGAAGCCGGTCCCGCTCCCGAGGTCGGCTATCGCGTCGCTCGTGTCGGGGTCGAGCCCGGCGACCAGCTCCTCGCGCGAGAGGTACCGATAGCGCGATTGGTCCTCCAGTTTCTCGGCTCGGTCGGCGTCGAAGGTGTGAAAGCCCATGGTGAAGTTTGGCGGCTGACCGGCTTAAAATCGAGTATTCGGTTCGGTCACGCGTACCGGTCGACGAGCCTCGTCAGGGCGGCCTCGTCCTGCATCCCGACGACCTGCTCGACCTGTTCGCCGTCGGCGAACAGGACGAGCGTCGGGACGCTCCGAACGCCGTACTGGCTCGCCAGCCCCTGATGCTCGTCGATGTCGACCTTCGCCACCGCGGCCTCGGTGTTCGCGGCGACCGACTCGACGACCGGTTCGAGCATATTGCACGGACCGCACCAATCCGCGTAGAAGTCCACCAGCACGACTCCGTGGTCGGTGGTGACCGTCGAGAACTCCTCGACGCTCCCGACGTGAATCGGCTCGTCGGGTGCGTCGGGAGCGGCGGCGTTCTCGACAATGGCTTCGCGCTTTTCCTGACGGATGGATTCGAGTTCGTCCTCGCTCATCGGTTCCACCTTGTCGCCGGAGGGGCATAACTATTGTGTGTGGGGTATGCAATACTGAGTCGCGCTCGTCCGGAACTGTCGCCGCGGCCGCTTTCCCGGCGAGTGGACAATCGACCGATGGGGCCCCACGCCCGGCGATCCGTGACCGGTAACCCCCCGTTTCCCCGGACGTATGCCCCGACTATACGACTTTCCGCAATTTTTGCCCCGGATTCGCCAGCGAATAACAATGGGTGCATCCGTGGTCGTTCGAGCACATGGTAGGTGTCATCGGCGGGAACCTGACCGGCGACGCCCTCACGTCGG
Organism: Halorussus salilacus; assembly: GCF_024138125.1. Classification (NCBI taxonomy): domain Archaea; kingdom Methanobacteriati; phylum Methanobacteriota; class Halobacteria; order Halobacteriales; family Haladaptataceae; genus Halorussus; species Halorussus salilacus. Next base: position 141,169 of record NZ_CP099994.1, on the reverse strand, counting down.
CTGTCGAGAGACTCGACCGCGAGGAGTGGTACGAGACCGAGCGGTTCGAGGTGGGCGAGGCGGGACTCGCGCTCGTCCACCACGGGGAGAAGGACCCCGGCGGCCACGCGATTTGGGAGGGCGACGACGGGGTCGGCGTCTGCTACGGCGCGGTGTCGAACCGCGACCGACTCGGCCTCCCGATGGCCGAGGTCTTCGAGCGGGTCCTCGACCGGCCCTCGGTCGTCCTCCCGGAACTCAGCGGCCCCTTCCTGCTCGCGGTGGCCGACCGCGACGGGGACCTGCTCGTCGCCACCGACAAGCTCGGCACGCGGGACTGCTACCACGCCGAGACGCCCGACGGAACCGTCTTCGGCTCCGACCTCGGAGCCGTCGCCTCGCGGCTCGACGACCCCGAGGTGGACGCCCGGACCGCCTCGGACCTGCTCTCCTTTGGCTTCGCGCTGGGCGGGAAGACGCTCGTGGAGGGCGTCGACGCGCTCGCCCCGGCCACGATGCTCCGGGTCGAGGCCGGAGAAGGCGGAACGGGCGGTCGAGACGACGGTCCCTCTCGCGAGCGCTACTGGGAGCCGACCTTCGGTCGCCTCCCCGAGGAGGGGTACGTGAGTCGCGCGCTCTCGACCTACCGCCGGGCGGTCGCCGACGCGAGCGACACCGTCGAGGGAAGCCTCGGCCTCTGGCTCTCGGGCGGCCTCGACAGCAGGACGATGGCGGGCGTCCTCCGCCGCGAGCACGGCCGGTTCCGAACCTTCACCTACGATTCGAACCCGCCCGACGCCTCGAACCTCGACCCCGCGAGGCGGGTCGCCGAGACCCTCGGGGTCGACAACGACCTCGTGCTGGAGACCCCCGACGACTTCGCCCGGGACTTCGAGCGGGCGGTCTGCGCGTTCGGCGGGATGGTCCCCCACCAGAACCTCGTCGCCCCGGGGTTCGTGTTCGACGACCTCCACGCCAAGGTCGACGTGATGATGGAGGCCGCCCCGCAGGGGGAGTTCCTCGGCGAGGAGGTCTGGACCTCCCACCTCGACGCGCCTTCGGCCGCCGACGCCTTCCTCTCGATGTTCGAGTTCCGCAGGGAACCCGCCGACAGGGTCCGGTTGCTGCTCGACGACCCGGTCGAGCCCGACGACTCGGTCCGGGAGATGGTCGCCGAGAGCACGAAATCGAGCGTCCCGAATCGCATCATGGATACGTGGTTCCGCAACGTCCCGTCGAACGCCCACTTCCGGGGCAACCGGGCGGTCCGGAGTCAGGTCGGCATGCGCATCCCGTTCGCCGACGGCGACTTCCTCGACACCGCCGCGGGGATGCCCCTCAGGCGGTTCCGGCGGGCCACGGTGCCGGGCACGGGCGGGCGAATCCCGCGGTCGATGTCGCCGCTCAAGCGCGAGGTCCTCGTCGAACTCGACGGCGGACTCGACCGGATTCCCTACGAGCGGACCGGGTTCGCTCCGGCGCGACCGCTCGCGCTTCACGACGCGGGCTACGTCGGAAAGCAACTGCGCTGGAAGTTCCTCACGGGTCGCCCCTCGATTCCGTGGAGCGACTGGTACCGCGACCGCGAGGAGGTCCGCGAGCCCGTGGACGGGTGGCTCGACGCGGCGCGCGACCGCGACCTGTTCGAGGGCGACGCGGTCGAGGACCTCCGGCGCGACCACCTCGCGGGCGAGGCCGACGAGTGGAACGCCATCTCGGGAATCTGCAACCTCGAAGTCTGGATTGAACAGGCACTGGACTGATGCGGGGGTCGGTTCGTTCCCCCGACCGGCCGCTCCTACCCCGTGAGCACGTCGACCCGACGCGCCTACCCCGTGATAACGTCGGTATCCCAGCCGTCGTTCGGAATCTCGGCTTCGAGTTCGACCTCGACGAGCGCGTCGGGGTCGAGGAGGCTCGCGACCCCGACCATCGTGCTCGCCGGATAGTGGGGGCGCGAGAAGAACTCGCTCCGAACTTCGTGAATCTCGCCCTGCGTCTCGCGCGACAGCACGTCGTCTCGGACGAAAAACTGCATCGAGACCACGTCGTCCATGGTCCCACCGAGGTCTCCGAGCGCCATCTCCTTGTGGGCCAGAATTTGACGCACCTGCTCCGCAACGCCGCCCTCGGGCCATATCGACCCGGAGAACACCACCCGAGCGTGGTCGGCGTGGTGGGTTACCGTTCCGTACGACGACGCCGGTTCGTCGAGGTCGTCCGACTCGACGGTGCGTCCCTCGGGCAGGATGGCTGTCTTGTCCATCAGTTATCATGTCGTCTCAATACGTAATAAATGTCCGGGTCGGGTTTCGGATGCGACTCGGTCCAAACCACTACGTTCCTGTCGTGCTTCCGTACGACCATGCCCGAAGAGAGCGACGACGTTCGCGTCTGGCTGGTCGAGCGCACCTACTCCGACGACGAGCAGAACCTCATCATCCTCGTGTACGCGACTCCCGACGGCGAGCGCTACTTCCGGAAGGAGCGGGCGCTCACCAGCTTCTCCGACGCCCGGGACACGACCGCCGCGCTCGCCGTCTCGCCCGGCGACCTCGGGAGCGTCGACGACCCGGAGGAGCGCGAGCGGTACGCGACCGAGGCGACGCGGATGGCCGACGAACACGACCCCGACGACCCGATTTAGCGGCGAGGGCCGACGCCGTCGGCCCTCGCCGCGGCCCTCGGCGCTCGCCCGTCATCCCTTCTCCCTACCCGGATACCCCGCGTCCCTCGCTCGTACCCACACCGTAATGTGGTCCGACCGCCACGATACTGCCATGCCCGACCCGCTCGAAGTCGAGGACTTCTACGACCTCACGCTGTTGACGGACCTCGCGGTCTCGCCCGACGGGGGCCGCGTGGCGTTCGTCGCCGCCGAGTTCGACCGCGCCGAGGACGACCGCCGGAGTTCGGTGTTCGTCGCGCCGACCGACGGCTCCCGGGACCCCCACCGCCTCTCGCGGGCCTCGGACGCCAGCGCGCCGGTCTGGAGTCCCGACGGCTCGAAACTCGGCTTCCTCGCGGCCCGCGAGACCGACGCCGAAATCGCGGTCTCGCGGGACGAGGACGCGGACGAATCCGAAGACGCCGACGAGAACGGCGGTTCGGACGACGAACCCAAGACGCAGGTCTGGGCCTTCGACCTCGAACGCGGCGGCGACGCCCGACAGCTCACCGACTTCGAGGAGGGCGCGCGGTCGTTCGACTGGGGTCCGGAGGGCGACCGTCTCGTCGTCGCCGCCCGCGACCCGACCGACGACCAGCGCGAGTATCTGGAGCGCCGACGCGACGAGGACGGCCCGATAGAGATCGAACGTCTCCAGCACAAGTACGACGGGAAGGGCTGGCTCGACGACGTGACCACCTACCTGTTCGTCGTCGACTGCGACACCCGCGAGGCCGAACGCCTCGACGACGCCTACGGCGGCGGTGCGCGCGAACCCGCGCTCGGCCTCCAGCCCGCGTGGTCGCCCGCGGGGGATGACATCGCCTTCCTCTCGAACCGGACCGACAGGCCCGACGACAACCATGTGATGGACGTGTACCTGATCTCGCCCGACGGCTCCGCCTGCCGGAAGGTGACCGACTCGGACCTCACCGCCTCCCGGCTCCGGTGGCACCCCGAGGGCGTCTCCGGAAGCGACGCGACCGGAGGCTCGTCGGACGCGTCCGACGGCGAGCGCCTCGCGTTCGTCGGCGGCGACCCCGAGAACTGGTACGTTCCCTCCGAGGTCTTCGTCGCAGACCTCGACTCGGGAGCCACGGTCCGGTCGAGGTCTGCCGACCTCGACCGGACCGTCGCGCGGTACGGGTCGCTCGGGTGGCGGGGAGACGACGTGCTCGCGGCCGTCGGCGACGAGGGGCTGACCCGACTCGTCCGGTTCCCGGCCGACGGCGAACCCAAGCGAATCTTCCACGCGCAGGGTCGCGGCCGGACCATCGAGGGGTTCGACTGCCGCGGTGGCACCGCGGCGGTCGTCCTCTCGGACCCGCAGGAGGGAACGGACGTGTACGCCGTCGACGCGGCGGGCCTCGATGCCGCCTCCCCCGCTACCGCCGACCGCGGCGTCGCCGACGGCGACGCCGCGGTCGAACCCACCCGAATCTCGGCGGTCAACGAGGACCTGCTGGCCGACGCCGAACTCCCGGAGTGTCGCCGACTCACCGTCGAGTCCGACGGCCAGGAGATAGAGGCCCTCGCGTACCTGCCCACCGACTTCGACCCCGAGGACCCCGACCCCCGGCCGCTGGTCGCCTCAATCCACGGCGGGCCCATCTCCTACGACGCGCCGACCTTCTCGTTCGAGTACGCCCACTTCACCGGGAGGGGGTACGTCGTCCTCCGGACGAACTACCGCGGGAGTTCCTCGTACGGCCGCGAATTCAGCGAGCAGATTCGCGGTGAGTGGGGACCCCGAGAGCGCGACGACGTGCTCGCGGGCGTCGAGGAACTGGTCGAGCGCGGGTGGGCAGACCCCGACCGGTGTTTCGCCACCGGCTTCTCGTACGGCGGTATCACCACGGGCTACCTGATCACGGCGAGCGACCGGTTCGCCGCGGCAGCGGCCGAACACGGCCTCTACGACTTCCGGTCGGCGTTCGGCACCGACGACAGCCACGTCTGGTGGGAGGACGACTTCGGCCTGCCGTGGGAGGACCCCGAGGGCTACGACGCGAGTTCGAGCATCCTCGACGTGGGCGAGGTGGAGACGCCCCTGCTCGTGACCGCGGGCGGCGAGGACTGGCGGTGTCCGCCCTCCCAGAGCGAACAGCTCTACGTCAGCGTGAAGAAGCAGGGCGTGCCCGCCCGCCTCGTCGTGTACCCCGACGAGCATCACAACATCGGCGACCCCGACCGGGCGGTCCATCGACTGGAGGAACTCACCGACTGGTTCGCGCGCCACGACCCGGCGGTCGAGTCGTCGTGAGTCCCGAAGCTCGCGACTCGTTCGCCCGAGTTCCGCGAGTCAGTCGTCGGAGACGGGCCCGCGGTCGCCGAAGACGCTCCGCTGGAGTTTCGCGCGGTGGAACGCCACGAGGTGGTACCGGGTCACCACCACCGCGGCGGCCGCCATCACCACGGCGAACGCGCCGGTGTGGGTCACCGGGACGCCGTGGAGGTAGCCGTTCACCAGCTGTGCGACGCCGAGGAGGACGGGGACGACGCTCGCCACCGCGGTCCGACCCGGCAACTCCCTGAACATCTCCCAAAACGAGACCTTGTTCCTGACGGCCATTCGGTAATCGCTCCGTGAGGGAGCCTGCGACCGACGGCCCATCACCTTTTCGCAACCGCGTTCTGATGGGTCAGCTCTCGGAGAACGCCGCGCTCGGACGGACCAACTCCCGGAGAACGCCGCGCTCGGACTACGCCGACCCGACCGACGGCGAGTGAGAGTCGTGGTGGGCCTCCTCGGGCGCGTAGACGACGTGCTCGCCGTCGGAGTGGACCTCGACTCGACAGCCACGTAGCTCGAAGGTGACCGTTCCGACGACGCGTCCGTCGGCCGCGTCGTCGGGGAAGAGCCGTTCCAGCGCTTCGGGGTCTACCACGTCGTACAGCCGGAATCCCTCCGAAACCGGGTCGCAGTCGGCCACCTCCGCGACGGCCCCGACGATTGTGGCCGTCAGGCCCCTCCCGTCGGTGTTCACACGGTACGCCGCGCGCCCGTCGCTGTCGAGCGAGGGGTCGCGTTCCACGATGTCTGTCGTATCTCCCTTCATAATTTACTCGCCGACGAACGGCTCCCTCGGTTCGGCTTACCGTGCCAAGCACGCCGGATGGTAAAAAATTCACGGTTTCCGGCAGAGAGAATAGGGTAATACAACCGACGAATGAAGGGTCGGATGGCCGACGGGAGCCGAACGGCTCCCGTCGGCCTCAGTCCTCCTCGACAAGCACCAGCGGTTCGCCCTCGTGGTCGTCCGGGTCGCCGACGCCCGCCCGGAACGCCTCGGCGTGGACGGCCTTCAGGCGCGCGAGTTCCGCCTCGCTCGTTTCCAGTCGGTCGGCGAAGTCCTCCCAGACGTGGCTCCGGACCGAGAGGTAGTACGCGGCCCCGTCGCGCGCCACGAGGGGGTCGCGGTGGAAGCGCGTCCGGTACTCGTAGACCACGTCGGCGACCGAGAGGTCGGAGAACTCCCGGACGAGCCGCTGGTGGCGGGCCGCGAGGTCGCGGGCGTCCTCTTCCTCCACGCCGGAGAACGGGTCGAGCGGGTCGGCCATCGTCACCACTCCGCGACGCTCCCGTCCTCGTGTCTCCAGACGGGATTGCGCCAGTTCACCTCGCCCGCGCGCTCGCGGACGACCGACTCGTCGACCTCGACGCCGAGCCCCGGACCGTCCGGTATCGCGACGAAGCCCGAATCGAACTCGAAGACGCTCGGGTCGGCGAGGTAGTCGAGCACGTCGCTGTCCTCGTTGTAGTGGATGCCGAGGCTCTGCTCCTGAATCAGGGCGTTGGGCGTGCAGGCGTCGATCTGGAGCGCGGCGGCCAGCGCGACCGGACCGAGCGGGCAGTGGGGCGCGAGCGCCACGTCGTAGGTCTCGGCCATGCTCGCGATTTTGTGGACCTCGGTAATTCCCCCGGCGTGGCTCGGGTCGGGCTGGACCACGTCGACCGCGCCCGACTCGAAGACCTGCTTGAAGTCCCACCGGGAGTACAGCCGCTCGCCCGTGGCGATGGGTACCGTCGTTCGGGCCGCGATGTCGGGGAGGGCGTCGTTGTGCTCGGGCAGGACCGGCTCCTCGACGAACATCGGGTCGTGGGGTTCGAGCGCCGCGACCAGCCGTTTCGCCATCGACTTGCTCGCCCGGCCGTGGAAGTCGACGCCGATGCCGACATCGTCGCCGACCGCCTCGCGGACCTCCGCGAGGCGGTCGGCGGCCGCCGCGACCGCGGCGGGGGTGTCGATTCGCTCTAACTCGGGCGTGGCGTTCATCTTGAGCGCGGTGAACCCCTCCGCGACCTTCTCGCGGGCGGCCTCGCCCACGTCGTCCGGCCGGTCGCCGCCGATCCACTGGTAGACACGGATTCGGTCGCGCGCCCTCCCGCCGAGGAGTTCGTGGACCGGCGCGCCGAGTCGCTTGCCCTTGATGTCCCAGAGCGCCTGATCGACGCCCGCGATGGCCGACATCAGGACCGGCCCGCCCCGATAGAACCCCCCGCGGTAGTGGGTCTGCCAGTGGTCCTCGATGCGCGCGGGGTCCTCGCCGAGCAGGTACCCCTCAAGCAGTTCCTCGACCGCCGTCCGGACCGTCCCGGCCCGCCCCTCGACGACCGGTTCGCCCCACCCCACGAGTCCGTCGCTCGTTTCGAGGCGCAGGAACAGCCACCGCGGGGGCACCTCGAACAGTTCGTAGTCGGTGACGCTCATGTCGCCGGGCTACGACCGCCAGCGCATTAACCCCGGGGGCGGCGGAGTCGGCGCGTTCGGCCCCGACCCCGCGAGTTCCGACTCGAACGGACAGAATTATGGTCCGATATCGGGTAGTTCCGGACGATGGACAAACTCGACGGCGTCTCGCGCGCGTCGCTCCGCGCCGAACTCGATGCGGTCGAGAGCGCGAAGGCCGCCAAGCGCCTGATGGTCGCGCTGGCCTACAAGGACGGGGTACCGGTCTCGACCCTCTCCGAGCGCTACGGGATTCCGGAGTCGACCCTCTACTACTGGCTCGACCGATTCGCCGCCGAATCCGTGTCGGCCGCGGTCGAGGACGGCGACCGCCCCGGCAGGCCGAGCGAACTCGACGACGCCGACCGCGAGGCCGTGTTCGGGGCGCTCGCCGACTCGCCCGAGGCCTACGGCTTCGACGCGGCCTCGTGGACGCCCGAACTGGTCCGGGACCTCATCGAGCGCGAGTACGGCGTCTCCTACTCGCTCGGGCACGTCCGGCGGCTGATTCGGGAGGCCGACGCGGAGGAGTGACCGCCCGCAGATGTGGCCGCTCTGGGCGTGAAACCGACTCCTCGCGCGGTCGCTCGGCGGTTCACCGCCGAGCGACCGCGAGCGCCGAGACCAGCGCGGCGAGCGCGAGTAGCGCCACGCCGACGCCGAATCCGGGCACGTCGCTGGCCGACTCCTCGGTACCGGTGGCGGTCTCGGCCTCCATCGCGCCGTCTTCTGCGGTGGTCCCATCGGGCGGTTCTGCGGTCGTTTCGTCCGCGGTTTCGCTCTCGGTGTCCTCGGCGGTCTCGGACGATTCCGTCCCGTCTTCCGTCGAATTCCCGTCTGCGCCGCCGATGCGGAGCATCCAGCCGTCCCTGCCCTCCGCGCCGTCGCCCGCGGTCTGTCCCGCGAGGACGTAGCCGCCGCCGTGGGCGCGGACGGCTGGCCACGGCTTGTCCCACGAGTCGGTGCCGTAGTAGGACTCCCACGCGACCTCCCCCTCGGGGTCGGTCGCCAGCACGTAGCCGTCCACGCTGTCGGAGTTCGCATCGGAACTCCCGGTGAACAGGAACCCATCGTCGGTCGCCATCGCGGAGTCGAGCCACTGGGTGCCATCGCCGCCGTGTCTGCGTTCCCACTCGACCTCCCCGTCGTCGTCGAACTTCACCAGCCAGCCGTCCCGCGGGCCGGTGGCGTTGCTCTCGGTCTCGCCAGCCATCACGAACCCCGCGTCGGACTCCCCGTCCCCGGCGGGCGCGGCCGCCCACACGTCGTCTCTGTCTGGTCCCCCGGCCGTGGACTGCCAGTTCTGGCTCCCGTCGGAATCGACCGACAGCGCCCACCCGTCGTCGCTGTCGCCCTCGGTCTTCCCGGCGAGGTAGTAGCCGTCGTCGGTCGGCACGATTGCCCGGAGGTAGCCCGCGTCGTACCCCTCGGGGGTCGCGTAGGTCTCGGACCACTCCGTAGCGCCGTCCGAGCCGAGTTTCGTCGCCCGTCCCTCCCGGCCGTCGCCGCGGGTCCATCCGGCGAGGAGGTAGCCCGAGTCGTCGGGTTCGAGGGCGTAGAACGCGCCCGGATCCGCGATTCGCTCGTCTTCGAGGTCGCCGTCGGAACTCAGTTCGACTATCCAGCCGTTCGGCCCACTATTCTGGTCGGTCCGGCCAGCGAGCAGGTAGCCGTCGTCGGTCTCGGCGACGCCGTAGAAGCGGTCGGTCCCGTTCCCGCCGAGGCTCCGCTCCCACTCCTTCTCGCCGCCGCCGTCGGTCTTGAGGACCCAGCCGTCTCGGTCGCCGTCCTCGGTCCACCCGACGAGGAGGTAGCCGCCGTCGTCGGTCGGCACGAGGTCGGCGAAGGTGTCGTCGCCGCTCGCGCCGTAGGTGTGTCGCCACTGCTCGGGCAACTCGGGCGGTGCGCGCTCTCGGGGGTCGTCGGCGGTGGCCCCTCGTGGCCGGTCGCGGTCGTCGCGCTCGCGCCCGCGAGCGCGACGACGCTCCCGCCGACCGCGAGCGCCACCAGAGCTACGGACAGTGTGGCTCTCCGCATGCGCGCTACTGACCGCCCGACCCGTTTTGTTATACGCCGTCTGTCCCGCGATAGGGCGGTCCTGTCGAATCCGAAGCGGTATGTTCCCCGACCGATTCCCTCCGACAATGACGCGGACGGCACTCCTGTTGGCTGGCGTGGGCATGGTCTCGTGGGGCGTCTGGGCGATGTTCGCCGACCTCGCGACGCGAACGCTCGACCCCGCGGTGGCGATGGTGATATCGTACCTCGCGGGTATCGGAATCGCGGTGGGGTACATCGCCTCACAGGGCCTCTCGCCGACGCTCTCGGGGGTCGGCGTCGGCTACGCGGTCGCTGGCGGTCTGTTCTCGGGCGTCGGCGCGGTGAGCTACTACGCCGCGCTCCAGTACGGGGCCTCGGGAATCGTCACCACCGTCACCGCGCTCTACTTCGTGGTCGCGGCGGTCCTCGGCGCGGTGTTCCTCGGCGAGTCGGTCGGCCTCCGGGACGCGGCGGCCATCGCGCTCGCGGTCGGCGCGGTCGCGTTGCTCTCGACCTGACCTACCGCTCCCACGCCGGGGGTGCCCGCCCGAGACGGCGAAGCACCACGGGATACCCGAACGCGACCGCCAGCGCCACGGCTATCCTGACGACGAACCCGTCGATACCGGCCGCCGCCAGCGCCGCGACGAAGACGAAGTAGAGCAACATCATTATCAAGAACTGCGGGAGCAGTTGCCGCCACGTCGAAGCCATGTCGGACGCGACGGCCCCCCGGAAGTTAAGTGTGGGGAGTCGGGCCCGAGCGAGCGGTCGCCGTCGGTCGGCGACCGACGGCGACCGTCTGCCAGCCCTGCCGGAAAGGGCGACCGAGCGTTCACTCGGGACCGGTGACCGGTCGGTCACTCGGGAACGGTGACCGAGCGTTCACTCCGAGAGGGTGACCGGGCAGTCACTCGAAGGCGGGCACCACCTCGTCGCCGAGGCGCTCTACGCACTCGACCATCCGGTCGGTACCGATTCCGGGGTGGTAGGTCCGGAACACGAAGTGGATATCGTCGCCGAGCGCCTCGCGGTACTCCTCCAGCCCCTCGACGACCTGCTCGGGCGTCCCGAAGACGGCCTGCTCTCTCAGCTCTCGCCTTCGCTCGTCGGACAGCTGCTCGACCGCCTCGCCCGAGAATATCTCGGCGTATCGGCGCTGGATGTAGAGGTAGCCGTCTTTCATCGTCTCCCACGCCTCTTCGGCCGAGTCGCCGACGAACCCGTGCTGGAGGACGTATATCTGGAAGTCGCCCTCGATTCCCTCCTCCTCGCGGACGGTCCGGATGTCCTCGACCCGCTTGCGGACCCCCTCCACCGAGAGCGCGGAGGGCGCACACCACGCGTCGGCCTCGCGGGCCGCCCGCCGGACCGCGGGCTTGGCCGACCCGCCGTACATGACGGGGATGTCCGAGTCGGGCTTGGGCGTCACGTTCGCGTCCGGGGACACGTCGTGGAACTCGGCGTCGTAGTCGAGGGGGCCGTCGGACCACGCCCCGCGGAGGACCGCGGTCGCGTCGCGCATGCGCTCGACGCGCTCCTCGCGGGGGACGCCGAACTCCTCGAACTCGCGGGGGTTCGACCCGATTGCGAGCCCGAGCGTGAGCCGACCGTCGGCCAGCAGGTCGACCGTCGCGGCGTCCTCGGCGAGCCGGACCGCGTCGTAGAGGGGCGCGAGCGCGATGCAGGTGCCGAGCTCGACCGTGTCGGTCTCGGCCGCCAGCGCACCCAGCGCGGGCATCGTCGCCGAGAGGTAGCCGTCGTCGGCGAAGTGGTGCTCGGAGACCCACGCGCTCGCGAGTCCCGCGTCGTCGATGGCCCGCCCGAGTTCGAGCATCTCGTCGTAGATTTCGGTCATCGAGCGGTCGTCGTCGGGTTGGCGCTGGCAGGTGAACAGTCCCGTGCCGATGTCCATGCCGGGGAGTCGGTCGGGGCCGACTTAGTGTTTTATGAGCGACGAGTCTCCCACGAAGAATCGGCCCGGCGAGTCCCGCACGGTCGCCGGTCGGACCGGTCCCGTTCGGGTTTTCCGTCCGACGGGGCCGACGCGTCGGCCCCGTCGGACGGGAAAACCTCTTGGGGTCGTCCCACGAAGCCACCGACATCGACAATGCTCGAAGACATCCTCGTGCCGGTGGACGGAAGCGACGGTGCCGACGCGGCGATTCGACACGCCGGAGACATCGCCGAGCGGTTCGGTGGGACGGTCAGGGTCCTGTTCGTCGCCGACACCAACCGCGACAGCGTGACGATGGTCGGGACCGAGGTCGTCGACGCGCTCGAACACGAGGGCGAACGAATCGTCGAGGACGCCGCCGCCGAGCTCTCCGAGGCCGGAATCGACTGCCGGACCGACGTGGTGCAGGGCAAGCCCGCCCAGACCATCGCGGAGTACGCCGACGCCCACGCCGACCTCGTGGTGATGCCAACCCACGGCCGGAGCGGCATCTCGCGGTACCTCCTCGGGAGCGTGACCGAGAAGGTGGTCCGGCTCTCGCCGGTCCCGGTGGTCACCGTCCGGATGGAGGAGGCCCGGACGCCGTTCCCCTACGAGGACGTGCTGGTGGCGACCGACGGGAGCGACGCCGCGGCCGCGGCCGCGGCGCTCGCGGTCGACATCGCGGCCGACCTCGACGCGACGCTTCACGTCCTCTCGGTCGCCGATTCCGGCTCGCTGGGCCTCGACGTTCGCTCGGAGCTCTCGGACGCCCAGCTCCGGGAGGCCGCCGAGGACGCGGTGTCGGATGTCGCAGACCGCGCGACAGAAGCGGGCGTCGAGAACGTCGTCGAGCGCGTCGAGACCGGACGAGCCGCCGACGAGATCGGTTCGTACGTGGACGCGGAGGGCGTGGACCTCGTCGCGATGGGGACCACCGGACAGGGTGCGACCGAGCGCATCCTGCTCGGCGGCGTGACCGAGAAGCTGATCCGCTCCTCGCCCGTGCCGGTGCTGACGGTCCGGGAGTGAACGCGGGGCCGACCCCGAAAGCGACCGGGGAGTCGGTCGCCGAACCGGCTCGCGCCCGTCAGTGTTCGATGGTCGTTATCTCCTCGACCGGCCACTGGCTCAGTATCTCGACGCCGTTCTCGCGGACGACCACCATCTCCTCGACACGGACGCCCTGCCGGTCGGCGGGCCGCATCGTCTCGACCGCCATGGTCATCCCCTCCTCGATCTCGATGGGGTGGTCGGGCGAGAGCCCCCGCCAGATGAGCGGGACCTCGTAGAGCTGGAGGCCAAGGCCGTGGGCCCAGTGGTTGGTGGTCATCTCCCAGAAGTCCTCCGCGCCGTACCAGTCCATGTGCTCGCCCTCCTCGTCGGGGAAGCCCCGACAGATTTCGTCGGTCGTGGCTCCCGGTTCGATTCGTTCGAGCACGTCGTAGAGGTCGTCGCGGGCCTTCTCGTAGGCGTCTTTCTGGGCCTCGGTGGGTTCCCCGAGCGAGAAGGTCCGGTAGTAGCACGACCGATAGCCCATGAACCCGATGTTGTAGAAGTCGGCGTACACGAGGTCGCCCGGCCGGATGACGCGGTCGGTGGTGTTGGCCTGATGCTTGGGCCAGGTGTTCGGCCCCGAGGTCACGTAGCCGCCCTGCACCATCGCGCCGAGCCGCCAGAGCTCCTTCGTGGCCTCGCCCCACACCTCCGACTCGCGCATGCCGGGCTTGGCGGTCTCGGTGATCCGCTGGAATCCGGCCTCACAGAGCGCCGCCACCATCCGCAGGCACTCTATCTCGTCGCGGGTCTTCGTCTTCCGGGCGTCCTCCATCACCTGCGCGCACTCGCCGGGGCGCACGTCGACCCCGCGGTCCTCGAACGCAGAGACGAGCGCCCGATTGCCCACGTCGATTCCCATCGGCTCCTTTCGGACGCCGTACTCGTCCATCGCCTCCACGACCAGATCGGCCATCTTGCCCTTGAGCCAACGCCGGGCCGAGCTACTGCCCGACGCTCGCGGGACGTTCCCCAGTCCGGGGGCGGCGTACCGGATGTCGTCGAGCCACGGGCAGTTGAACTGCTGGTTGCTCGCGTGGTCGGCGGTGTCCCAGTGGACCACGTCGCCGTCCTCCGTGAGCAGGGTGTAGTGATCGGCACCCGACCCGCCGGTCATGGCGAGTCCCGTCACGTATCGAACGTTAGGGTCGTTTATCAGGAGCATCGAGCCGAGACCCTGCTCGCGCATGCGTTCGAGGGCGCGTTCCTTGCGCTCCTCGCGCATGCGCTGGAAGTTTATCCGTTCCTCCCAGTCGACGCCCATCGTGCCGCGCGTGCCTTCCATGAAATCGCGCTGATAAAATCCCATGCCCGCGGGTACTCCGGGCGAGATAATGAAAGTAGGTGGATTCGCGCGCACGGGGGCGGGAAAAATCCCCGCTCCCCGATACCGTCGTCTCCGCTTCCCGATACCGTCGGCCGAAGTCGGCGCTACTGGCGCACCGGAAGATACTTCCCCCACACAGGTCAACCGAGTGACGTGAACCGTCGAACCGCCCTGCGGTCCCTCGTTGCGACGGGGTCGGTTCCCCTCGCCGGTTTCGCGACTGGCTGTGTCGGCGACGCCGACGACGCCGCCGAAACCACCCGGACCACCGACACCGTCGCGCCGGACGAGTCTCCCGCCGAGCGCATCGAGTGGGCGTCGATGGGCCTCGAACGCGTCGCGTTCGAGTCGCTCGCCGAGGACGACGTGCGCGTCACCGCCACCGTGGAGATACGGAATCCGACCGAGTACCGCGTCCCGGTCAACGGCGTTCAGTACAGCGTGCTGTCCGGCCGCGACGGGGAGTTCGCGGCGTTTGCAGAGGGCGAGGTCCGGGGGTGTGACTTCGTGGAACTCCTCGGTGCGGACCAGACGTTCCACGACTTCGTCGAGAAGGAAGGCCTGCCCTGCCCGGACGAGAAGACGCCGACGTTCGTAGTCGAACCGAACGACACGACCGAGATTACGGTCGTCTCGAAACCGCAGACGGAAGCCCAGTGGAAGGTGGCGAACGACCTCGTCGGCGCGAACGAAACGGTCTACGTCCGAGTGGACGGCGAAGCACAACTCTGGAACCAACAGGTAGACGTCCACTTCGAGACCGAGACGGGTCTCAAGCCACCATAGGCGTCTACGAATCCGTGTCGGAATTTTCAGAAGTGGTCGGTCTTGCTCGTCAGGTAGACGATTGGAGCTACTCGAAGTGGTCCTCGACGCTGAACAGGTACGCGATGATCAGCAGGTCGAGTATCAGTCCGAGCGCGTTGAACTGCACGAGGTCGACGACCGCGCTGAGGCCGTAGAAGACCAGCGCCCACTTGTAGCCCCAGTGCTGGAGCCGCCAGAGGCCGTTGAGGACGACGGCCTGTCCGACCGCGACCGCGAGTACGAACGCGCCGACCAGAATCCCCGCGCCGCCGCTCCCGAGCGCACCGAGGCCCCCGAAGAAACTGACGACGACGCCGATAGCGCCGAGGATACAGAGAATCGTGATTCCGAGCGGTCTGTCGCTCGACGGATTGTCGTAGGTGGAGGGCATCGTGACGGGATTCAGAGGACGACGGGATAAGCTTTCGGTCCCGAGCGGGGTAGCGAGCGCGACCACACGACGAACGGTAATATCAAACTCCTTCACCCGAAGATATTAAGCTCCCCGACCCGATTCCTACTCAACAACGACGAATAAGATTATGTTCTCACTATTGGAACGAACGACCCTCGAAACGGAGGTGGAAGAAACCGACACCCGATACGGGTTCACCTGGGTCTTCGCCGACGGGAAGTACCGGATTCGGTCGCCCGACGACCGGTTCAAGCAGGTCCCCGAGGTGGTGGTCGAGACCATGAGAGAGAAGTCGACGGAGCTGTCCATCGACGAACTCATCGCCGAGACGGAGCGACACGACTCCGGAGCGGCGGCCGTCCTCCGGGAGATGGACGAGAAGGACTTCGTCAGGGACGGCGCGCCGGTCGAGCGAGTCCGACCGCCCGAGGACATCCGACTGTGGCACCGCGCGCTCGGGGTCGGACTGCTTCTGTGTCTCACCGGAGCGCTGTGGGTCGCGACGGCGTCGAGGCTCGCCGGGCCGTTCCTCGACCACCCGATTCGCTACCTCCTCGACTCGGCCCCGGTTCTCATCCCGATGGTGATTTGCTCGGTCGTCGTCCACGAACTCGGACACTACCACACCGCTCGGAAACAGGGACTGGACCCGTCGTTCGGCGTGTCCATTCTCAACGGCGTGATTCCCGCGGTCGTCACGCGGACCCACGGCGGCTGGGTCCTCCCGCGGAACCGCCGGATGTGGAACACCCTCGCCGGACCGGCCTACGGCCTCCTCTGGACGCTGGGGATGTTCGCGCTCTACTACACGCTCTGGCCGCATCCGGGCGTCGCAGTGGCGGGGCTCCTCTGTTTCAATCTCCAAGTCGCCGCCCTCAATCCGCTCATCCACGGCGACGGCTATCTGCTGATGACCGACTTGCTGGACGAACGCAACGTTCGAACGCGCGGGATAACGGACCTCAAGGAGCGCCGCCCGACGTGGCAAGCGGCGTACGCCGCCGTCTCCTACGGGTTCGCTATCGTCGGATTCGCGGTGAATCTGGCGGTCGGATATCTCGTCGGTGACGTCGCGGGGTCACTCGCCGTCCTCTGTGTGCTCGTCGTCATCTACGCCGAATCGTACTTCGGTATCGTCGAGCGCTTCCGAACGGTCCGGTCGGCGTCCGGTCGCTGAACGGCCGGGAGCGAGCCGGTCGCCACCACAGCTCGTCTCACTTTCGTAGCGGAGGCTCTTAATTGTTAGATATAACTAGAAAAGATTTAATTGACACCGGTTACCATTACACAATGTAGCATGATGGAAACATTCATCGAAGCCCTCGGCGAGGAAGAGGATCTCGAAGACCGCGAACAGACCATGTACACCAGCGACCCCACCTGGGACTCGCAGTAGACGACTGGTCCGACCGTCGGCGAGCGCGAGCGCTCGCCGACGGCCGCCAGAATCGATTTTTTCGACGGCCGACGCAACCATCGTGAGCTGAGGGGTCGCGTAGACCGTCGTCGGTCCGAGTCGAGACGCGAGACCGCCTACCCCTGAGTCTCACTCGACCAGCGCGTCGGCGAGGACACCGGCGATGTCCGTGGCACCGTGGAGGTCGTGGAACGCGAATCGGGGACCGGGATTGACCTCCAGAAGGGCGTGTTCGTCGTCCGTGACACGCAAGTCGACCGCCCCGAACCGAATCGGAGAGACGCGGGCGGCGCGTTCGACGTCGCGTCGAACCTCCTCCCGGAGGTCCACCGGTTCGGCGTCGTCGACGCGACCGACCGACTTGTACGTCCAATCGTCGATCTCGTAGCGACTCGCGCCGACGACCTCGCCGTCGAGGAAGTACGCCCGGACGTCGTCGCCCGGGGCGTACTCCTGAAACTGGACGGGCGCGTTCGACAGTCGGTCGAGCGGCGCGTCCCCGAGGTCGCTCTCGGACAGTCGATTCGGTCGCGTCGAGTCGGCGACCGGCTTGTAGACGACCTCGCCGTGTTCCGCGACGAACTCGCGGACGCGGTCCGGGTCGGTGGTGAACACGGTGTCCGGAACCGAGACCCCCGCCATCGCGAGCTGTTCGAGCTGTAACGGTTTCCAGTCGTCGTACTGCTGGGCCCCCGGCGGATAGAACACCGTCGCGCCGTGGTTCTCGAACAGACCGAGCAGTGAACGGAAGACGCCCCGCCACTGGTCTGCTATCATGAACACGCTCTCGGTTCCGTGCTCCTCGAACTCGTCTGCGTACCGGGACAGGGCGGGGTGGAAGATGTGGTGTACCCACGGGAAGACGGCCGTCACCTCTTCGACGCGGAACTCGCGCTCGACGGTGACCGTGTCGCTCCCCACGTCGTAGGTCACCGGAACGTCGCTCGGCCAGTCGGTCGTGTCCCACACGACCGGTTCCCCGCCCCTGTCTTCTATCGCGTCCGAGAGCAGTTCGAATTCCTTGTACTCGGCCTCCCCGATAAGTACAACCGTCATTGGTTTGCATAATCCATCCTGAGAGTAAAAAACTACGTGTGATACCGAGCGGGGTGACCCGGACGGTCGCCCGGGAAGCGGGAGCCGTCGGGCGGCTATTCGGCCGCCGACTCGACCAGATACTCGGCGATGGCATCGGCCACGTCGGTCGACCCGGCGAGGTCGTGGGCCGCGAACCGGCCGGGCGTGTTGCTCTCCAGCACGGTGAACTCGCCGTCGTCGGTGAGTCGCACGTCGACGGCGGCGTACGCCGACGGGGAGAGTTCCCCCGCGCGGACGACCGTCTCGCGGAGGTCCGGGCCGGGAGAGAGCGCGACCGACTCGATGTCCCCGTAGTCGACCGACGGACTCTGGAACGAGATGGCGTCCGAGTCGTAGTCGTATCGGACCATCCCGGCGAACTCCCCGTCGACCACGTACCCCCGCGTGTCGTCACCGGGAGCGAACTCCTGGAGTTTTATCGGAGCACCGGCCATCTTCTCCAGTCGTTCCGGTTCGAGGTCGGACGGGCGTATCAGTTCGAGGCCGCGACCGCCGTTGACCGGCTGGACGACCGCCTTCGAGTGGGCCTCGACGAACTCCTCGACGCGCTCGGGGTCGTTGGTGAACGTCGTCTCCGGCACGGGAATACCGTCCTCGTCGTACAGTTCGAGCATCAACGGCCGATGAAAGTTCCAGTACCGGTCGACCGGAGAGGCCGCTATCCTCGCTCCGTGGGCTTCGAACACGGCCAGCATCGACTGCACGGTCTGTTGCCACTCCCGAAGTTGGGTGTACGCGTGCCGCTCCGGTTTCTCGTCGAACCAGTCGTAGGTCGGGACGAACTCGGGGAAGACCGTCTGTATCATCGAGAACACGCCGGTCACGTCGTCGACCGGAATCGGCTCTCCCAACACCAGTTCGCCGCTGGCGACCGTGTGTTCGAGTGGGGCGTCTCCCGGCCAGCGGTCGACGTCGACCACGACCGCCTCCTCGCCCCGTTCCTCGACCGCTTCTCCCACGAGCTGATGTTCTTTGAACGTCTCGGTGTCACCGAGGATAACGACGACCATTGCCGGATGAATCCGGGCGTGAATACAAGTACTTTAGGATGGAAGGACCCCGAAATAAGCGTACCGAGGCTCCGCCGCCTTCCGCCAGCCTCCGGCGCGAGACGCCGCCCGGCCCGAATCCCGTCGGTCTATCGGCGGATTTATTGGAAATCCCGCCGACGGTCCAGTCATGTACAAACACGTCGCCTTGCTGGTACGACGGGACGACACGACCCACGAGGAGTTCGTCGACCACTGGCAGAACGAGCACACCCCCATCGCCCGCGAGATCGAGGGCGTCACGCGCTACCAGACCGTCCTGCCGACCGACCCCGAGAACGCCGAGTTCGACGGCATCGCCGAACTCTACTTCGAGGACCTCGATGCGCTCCACGACGCGCTGGGAAGCGAGGGGAGCCGAGACTACGACCCCGAGAGGGGCAAAGCGAAGGAGGCCCGCGAGGATGTCGACAACTTCCTCGACATCGACCGCAGACCCCGGTTCATCGGCGAGGAGATTCTCCAGAAGGACGAGGTGGACGGTGATACCGACGGTCTCTACAAGCACTCGGCGTTCCTCGTCCGACAGGACGGGATGACCCACGAGGAGTTCGTCGAGTACTGGCAGGACAACCACACGCCCATCGCCCGCGAAATCGAGGGCGTGGTCCGGTACGCGACCGTCCTGCCGACCGACCCGGAGAACGCGGAGTTCGACGGAATCGCCGAACTCTACTTCGAGGACTTGGACAAACTCTACGACGCGCTGGGAAGCGAGGGGAGCCGAGACTACGACCCCGAGAAGGGCAAGGCGAAGGAGGCCCGCGAGGACGTGAACAACTTCCTCGCCATCGACGAGCGTCCCCGGTTCATCGGGCGCGAGACGGTCCAGAAAGACGAGACGTAGTTCGGAAGACCGAGACGGAATCGACCCTTCCCGGCCGATTGATTCTCCGCCGCCCGTCGCGCGAACGAGCGTAGCCGCGGCTGTCGGCGGTCCGGCACCGAGAATTAATCCATCCGAAGAATATAAGTCCGAGCGAGAAGAAGCAGGTTTTGATGCGTCTAAAAAATAGATTCGTCTCGCAATATCTCGGCTCTCGCCGTTGGTCCGAACGGAGGGGGTCGCGATGATAGGGGTCGACGAGGCGCTGGACATCCTCGTGTTCTCCGTTCGCGACGGCTTCGTGCAGGTCAGCGCGTTCGTCGCGCTGACCGTGCTGGTGTTCGGTCTGGTCCAGTACCGGTCGGGCGGACGGCTCGTCGAGATGCTTGAGCAAAACGAGCGGTTCCAACCGCTGGCTGGCGGGCTCCTCGGTCTCACGCCCGGTTGCGGCGGCGCGATAGTCGCGATGCCGCTGTACATCCGCGGGAAGGTCAGCTTCGGCACCGTCGTCGCGGCGCTCGCCGCGACGGCGGGCGACTCGGCGTTCGTCATCCTCGCGCTGGCACCCGAGGCCGCCCTCTACGCCTACGCCATGGCGTTCGTCGCGGGCGTCGCCTTCGGGTACATGATCGACTTCTGGGGGATGGGCGTCGGCCGCGTCGACAGCGCGGTCGAGCGAATCGGCCGCCCGATGACCGACGGCGGGTTCGCCACGACGAGCGTCGCAGACGGCGGGCCGAGCATCTCCGGGTCCGAGTCGCCCGCCCGCGGCGGGTCGCAGGCGGCCGCCTGCGACCACCCGCACAACCACGGGACGGCCCGCGGTTCGCCCGGCATCCCGTTCGTCTCGCGGGCCGCCGTGACGAAGTTCACCCACGCGGCCCACGTCGTCTGGTGGATAGCGGCCGTCGTGGGGTTGGCGGCGGGCGTGGAGTACCTGCGCCGCGGCGCGCCCGAGGTCGCGCTCGAATTCGCGCCCACCTTCTCGGGCGTGTTCACGGTCGCGGGTCTCACGGGGACGGCCCTCTCGTTCTACCTCTACTTCGTCGGACGCCACTACGTCGGACCGGGCGAGGCCGGTCGCATCCGCGAGTCGTTCGCGAGCGCCTACGACACCTTCCAGCACGCGGCGATGGAGACGGCCATGGTCACGGTCTGGGTCATCGGGGCCTACCTCGTCTACGAGTACACCATGGCGATATTCGCGCTCGATATCGGCGCGCTGGCCGCCGCCGCGGGGATTCTCGCACCGCTCGCGGGCGCCGCGCTCGGGCTCATTCCGGGGTGTGCGCCCCAGATCGTGTTCGCCACGATATACGCCAGCGGCGAGGTTCCCTTCTCCGCGCTCGCGGCCAACGCCATCAGTCAGGACGGCGACGCGCTGTTCCCGCTGATGGCCATCGACATGAAGGCCGCCATCATCGCCACCATCTACACCACCGTCCCGGCGGCCGCGGTCGGCGTCGGCCTCCACTACTTCTGGCCGTACGCCCAGTTCGGATTCGGGGTGCTGGGGTAGGAGCCTCGACCTCCCGACTCGGGGACGATTCCGACCCGGGAGCGATTCCGATTCGGGAGCGATTCCGACCCGGGCGCGACCGCGCGCCGCGCGGTCGCGCCCGAGACACGAACCATTACGTTCCGCCCCGGAGACCACTGAATCATGTCCGACGAGACCCCCGACTACGACGCACAGGTGCGGGACGCCTTCCCCGAGATCGCCGACGTAGCCGACGAGTCGCTCCGCGAGAAGGTCGTCGAAGCGTGGGTGCTGGGCCTCGAACGCGGCGGGTGGCGGGATATCTCGGACGTTCCCTACGCGTGGAACATCCACGAGGTCACGAACGTCGAACACGTCCGCGGGGTGACCCGCATCGCGGTCGACTCGGCCGAGCAACAGCGCGACTTCCACGGTGCCGACCCGGACTTCGACGTGATTCGGGCGGCCTGCCTGCTCCACGACGTGGGCAAGTGCTACGAGTACGTCGACCACATCGACGACGACGAACTGCTCGACCCCGACCCGACCTACGCCACCGAGGAGATACCCCACTCGCTGTCGGGGTACGCGCTGGCCCACGAGGTCGGGTGTCCCCTCGCGGTCCAGCGCGCGATTCCCCACTTCCTCGGCGAGGTGCCCAAACGGACCCTCGAAGCCGAACTCGTCAAGAGCGCCAACTCCGCGAGTTCGAACGCCATCACCCAGTCGGCGATGGGCATCACCCTGCAGGAGTGGGTCGAGAAGTACAGCCAGACGACCGGCTGAGCGGGCCGGATTCGATGGGGGCGAACCGACCACCGATTCGCGCTCGTCCGCCTCCACGCTTTTCCCGCCGCGCGTCGAAGGACCTCCCATGTACGAGAAGACCAGTCTGGACGACCTCGAACCGCGCGACGTGGAGGGCATCGAACCCCGACTCAGGGCGGTGGGCTACCAGCTACGACCCGACGAGATGCGCCCCAGCGTCTGGGAGTTCGAGACGGGCGAGACCAACAACTGGCACCGCCACGAGGCTCAGGAGGAACTCTACTACGTCACCGACGGCGAGTTCGTGATGACCGTGCAGGGCGGCGACGAGGAGGAGACCTTCGACCTCCGAGCGGGCGACTTCGTGGTCGTCCCGCCGGAGACGTGGCGACAACTGGAGGCGCTCTCGGACGGCCGGGTGTTCGTCGTCGGCGCGCCGAGCGAGAAGGACGACGCGATTACCGAGCAGGAGTAGAGGTGGGCGTCGGCCGTCCTCAGAACGTGAAACCGTGCTTCTCGGTGATGTGGTACGCGCCGGTGCCCCAGATGTAGTTCTCGCCGGGCCACCACGTCCGGGCGTTGTTGAGTCCGCCGACAAGCACCCCGGCGTCCGGGTTCTCGGGGTCGGCGTGGAAGTTGACCGAGCCGCTGTCGCCGTCCGTGAAGTCCGATTCGCTGCCCCACTTGAGCTGGCCGCGCTTGCAGACGGCCCCGTACGCGCAGGTGAAGCCGTCGACCGCCTGTATCTTCCCGGTCGTGTGGCCGGTCTTGACGCCGATCTTTTCGAGCGATTCGCCCTCCGCCTTCAGGTCCGAGAGGCCGACCCGCGTGAACTGCCCGAGGACGCGCCCGGGCGAGCCGTTCCGAATCTCGTGGAGGGGTTCGAACTCCGATTCCGGGGTCGCACAGACCAGGTCCGACTCGGGATACCCAGTCTCGACCGTCCCGATTCTGGTCTTGCCCCCGTCGAGGAGGTAGAGCGGCTGGCCGCCGTTGTCGCTGCCGTCGTAGATGTGGTTCGCGGTGGCGAAGTACAGCGACCCGTCCTCGGGGTCGCGCATCGCTGGTGCGAGCGTGCCGTAGAGGTCCTCGCTCCCGATGGTGACGCTCCCGGGGATGCCGCCCTCGACCGTCTCGGGCTCCGAATCTTCCGATTCGGAGCCCGGGGCGGTCGAGTCGTCCCCGCGCTCGGTGGCTTCGCCGGACTCGACCCGCGCTACCTTCTCGACCTCGACCGGCACCTGCTCGAACTCCTCGGGGACCTCCCCGCGGGCGTCCTCGCTCGTGACCTCGACGCGGATGGCGGCGTTTGCGCCGCCGTACTCGCCGGGCTCGACGGCCGAGCTAGCAACGTCGTCGGTCTCGACCGCGCCGAGTCGGCGGTTCGCCGCGACCGCGGTCCGGAAGTCGTCGTACCAGTCGGCCGGGACGCTCTTGCGCCGCGGCTGAAGTTCCTCGCCCTCGCGAACCAGTCCGTACACCACCGGCACCTCGTCGTCGCTCGCGGCCCGCACGTCCTCGGCTGTCAGAAACGCGGCCGAGAGCGCGCCGAATCCGAGACCCAGAAGTGTGTCCATGAACCGCCGCCGCCCCATCGTCGCCACCGACTCGTCGTGGATGGCTCTCGTGTGCCGTTCGGTCTTCTCGTGCATGCTCCCCCATTTCCCCGCACACCTGTACGCCGCTCCATCACTTCAAGTTGCTTGCTCGCGCGGTCCGTGTGCTGGCCTGCTCGGTCCGGTCTGAATGCTGGCCCGCCACCCCCGGCGGGGTCGCTACGACGGATACCCCACGACGGCGTCGGTCTCGACCTCGGTCACGCCGTCGAGCGAACAGACGGCCTCCAACCGCTCGTGTCCGACCGTCACGAGGACCCTGTCGAACTGGAGTTCGCGGTGGAAGTCGCCGTCCAGCGATTCGACCTCGGCGCGAACCTCGTCGGGAGTCGTCGCCTCCGCGAGGGTCAACACGAGCCGGACGGTCTCGCCCGGAATCGGGTCGCGCAGGAGCGACCGGACGGTGTGGCTCAGGTAGGTCATGGTCCGGGTGTGACTGTCGCTCAGAGCGGTTCCCACGCTCTCGGGGAGTCGTTGAGGCGCTCGAAGCCCTCGTCGGTGACCACCACGAGGTCCTCGATGCGGACGCCGAACTCCCCGGGGAGGTAGACGCCGGGTTCGACGCTGAACACCATCCCCGGTTCGAGTTCCGTCTCGTTGCCTTCGACGATGTACGGGTGCTCGTGAACGTCGAGGCCGACGCCGTGGCCCGTGCGGTGGGTGAACTGCTCGCCGTAGCCCGCCGACTCGATGACCTCGCGCGCGGCCCGGTCAATCTCCGCGGCGGGGACGCCGGGTTCGACCGCTTGCACCGCGGCCCGCTGGGCCTCCAGCACCGTCTCGTGGACTTCCTCGTAACCCTCCGGCGGGTCGCCCGCGAACACGACCGTTCGGGTCTGGTCGCCGGGGTAGCCGCCGACGGACGCGCCGAAGTCAAGCACCACGGGGTCGCCGCGCTCTATCTCTCGGTCGCCGTGGCGGTGGTGGGGCTTCGCGCCGTTCGGACCCGACCCCACCACGGTCTCGAACGAGAGGCCCTCGCCGCCGCGCGCCGAGAGCAGGCGGTCGATCTCGTCGGCGAGTTCGGTCTCGGTCATCCCGACGGCGTCCTCGCCCAGTTCGCGGGCCGCGACGCTGACCTCGTCGGCGAGCGCTCCGGCTTCCCGGAGCGCGTCGAGCTCGGCCTCGTCCTTGCGCACTCGGAGGTCGTCGAACACCTCGCTGGCGAGGCCGAACGTGGCGTCCGGAAGCGTCTCCCGGAGGTCCTGGGTGAACAGCGCCCACATGGTGTCGTCAACGAGGAGGCGACCGCCGCGCAGGTCCATCTCGTCGGCGAGGTCGGCGACGAGCCCGCCGGGGTCCTCGCCGTCGGCCCACAGCCGGAGGTCCTCGACCCACGAGGCGTCCCGAATCTGCTCGTCGTACATCTCGGGCGCGACGAAGACGGGGTCGCCGTCTCGGGGGACGAACAGGAACAGGTGTCGCTCCATCGGCTCCTCGCGGAACCCCGAGGCGTAGAACAGATTGGTACTCGGGAACAGGACCGCGGCGTCGGCACCTACCTCGGCGAGTCGGTCCCGACACCGCCGGGTTCGCTCCTCGAAGACGTTCATGTCGTGAGCTTGCGCGCGATTCGGTTTAAATGTACGCGGTGACGGACCGGAATCGCAGCCGGACCACGGAAACTCATTT
Organism: Halorussus salilacus; assembly: GCF_024138125.1. Taxonomy (NCBI): domain Archaea; kingdom Methanobacteriati; phylum Methanobacteriota; class Halobacteria; order Halobacteriales; family Haladaptataceae; genus Halorussus; species Halorussus salilacus. Next base: position 116,325 of record NZ_CP099994.1, on the reverse strand, counting down.
GTGGGTCCCCGAACACGACCGCGCATGGACGACCCTCGAATCCGGGAGGCCGTCGCCGACGACGCCGAACGGCTCGCAGAGGTGTACCGGAGCGCGTACGCGGAGAACCGCCGCCTCGGGTTCCCCGCCAAGGCGGGGTCGGCGACCGCCGACGACGTCTCGGAGTGGCCCCGCGAGAACCGGGTGTTCGTCGCCGAGGTGGAGGAAGCGGTCGTCGGCGGCGTCCGACTCGAAGTGACCGATTCCGAGCGGGTGAAACTCAGCCGCCTCGGCGTCCACGAGGACTGGAAGGGCGAGGGAATCGGCGGTCGTCTGCTGGGCTTCGCCGAGGAGGTCGTTCGCGAGTGGGGTCGCGACGTGGTTCGGCTCACGACGCCCGAGGACCACCCCTTCCTCCCGACTTCTACCGGAGCCGCGGCTACGAGAAGACGGGGCCGTATCCGCTGGACTTCCGCGAGTACGACGAGATTGTCATGGAAAAGCGGGTGCGGTAGTGGGGTCGCGCCAACCGCACCGTCGCGCCCACCGGCGGGCGGCCGACCGGTCGGCCGCCCGCCGACCCGCCGCCCGCCGACCTGCGCGTCTCGGCAACGTCACCTAAATACCATGCCGTGGTAGCGCCTGCGTGGTTCGCGAGCAAGTAGCGGAGTTCTCGATACAGTACGTGCAGGCCCTCGACGAGGACGGGGACCTCGACGAGTCGGAAGCGCCGGACCTCGACGAGGAGACCCTGCGCGAGATGTACCGGCTGATGAAGCTCTCGCGGCGGGTCGACGAGCGCGCGGTGGCGTTGCAACGCCGGGGCGAACTCGGCACCTACGCGCCCGGAATCGGACAGGAGGCCGCCCAGATCGGCTCCGCGCTCGCGCTCGCGGAGGGCGGGTGGATGGTGCCGTCGTTCCGCGAGGGCGGGGCCTACCTCGCGCGCGGCACGCCGGTCCACCGTCTGCTGTGGTACGCGCTCGGGATGGAGGAGGGCGCGGAGGTCTCGGGCGGGAACTTCCCGCCGTCGATTCCGGTGGGGTCCCAGCCGCTCCACGCCGCTGGCGTGGGGTGGGGTCAGGAGATGACGGGTGCCGCCGAGGCGACCCTCTCGTACTTCGGCGACGGCGCGACCAGTCAGGGCGACGTGTACGAGGCGATGAACATGGCGGGGGTGTTCGACTCCCACGTCGTCTTCCTCTGTCAGAACAACCAGTACGCTATCTCGACGCCCCGGGGCGTCCAGACCCGCGCCGAGACGCTGGCCCAGAAGGCGGTCGCGGCTGGAATCGAGGGGATACAGGTCGACGGCAACGACGTGCTGGGGGTCCACGCGGTCGTCCGCCACGCGCTGGAGTCGGCCCGCGGGGGCGACCCCGTGCTCGTCGAGGCGCTGACCTACCGGCGGTCGATGCACACCACCAGCGACGACCCCACCGTCTATCGGACCGAGGAGGAAGAAGCGGAGTGGGCCGCCCGCGACCCCATCGACCGGTTCGAGCGATACCTCCTCGGCGAGGACGTGCTGGACGAGGCGGAGATCGACGCCGTCGAGAATCGAATCGAGGAGGAACTGGCCGACGAGATAGAGCGCGCCCGAGCGGGCCGGGAGGGCGTCGACCCCGCCGAGATGTTCGACCACGTATTCGCGGAGATTCCGCCCGCGCTCCGCGAGCAGCGCGCGGAGTTCGAACGAGGGCGAACCGGGCAGTACGACCGAGAGCGAACGGAGGGGTCCGAGCGTGACGAATGAACTCAGGCTCGTGGAGGCGATTCGGCAGGCGCTCGACGAGGAGCTGGCCCGCGACGACTCGGTCGTGGTGTACGGCGAGGACGTGGGCGTCAACGGCGGGGTGTTCCGGGCGACGCGGGAACTCGCCGAGACGTACCCCGACAGGGTGTACGACACGCCGGTCGCGGAGGCCGGGATCGTCGGGATGGGCGTCGGCCTCGCGGCCTACGGCCTGAAGCCGGTGGCCGAGATACAGTTCGCGAGCTTCGCGTATCAGGCGTTCCACCAGATACAGCAGCACGCCGCCCGGATGCGGGCTCGGACCCGCGGGACCCTGAACTGCCAGCTGACCATCCGGATGCCCTACGGCGGCGGTATCCGGGCGCTCGAACTCCACTCGGAGAGCTTCGAGGCGGGGTGGGCCCACGTCCCCGGCCTGAAGGTCGCGGTGCCGTCGAACCCCGCCGACGGAAAGGGCCTGCTCGCCGCGTCGATTCGCGACCCCGACCCTGTTGTCTTCCTCGAACCGACTCGCCTCTACCGCGCCACCCGCGAGTCGGTCCCCGAGGGCGACCACGTCGTCCCGCTCGGTGAGGCCGCGGTCGTCGCCGAGGGCGAGGACGCGACCGCGGTCGCGTGGGGCGGCATGGTGCCCGAGACGCTCGACGCGGTCGACGACCTCGACGCGAGCGTCGAGGTCGTCGACCTCCGGACCGTCTCGCCGATGGACACCGAGGCGGTCCTCGACTCGGTACGCAAGACCGGCCGCTGCGTCGTGGTCCACGAGGCACCCCGGACCGGCGGCTTCGCGGCCGAGATACTCGCGCGCATCAACGACGACGCGCTCTACCACCTCGAAGCGCCGGTCGAGCGCGTGACCGGCTACGACGTTCCCTTCCCGCTGTTCGCCCGCGAGGACGCCTATCGGCCGGACGCCGACCGCATCCGCCGGGGCATCGAGCGCGCGCTGTCTGCGTAGGCCGCCCGCTCGCGGTCCGCCGGGAGAGCTATGCACATCCGCGTCGTGTCCAATCCGGAGGAATCCAGAATGCAAGCATTCGTGATGAACGGAATCGGAGAGACCGACATCGTCGAGAAGGAGCGACCTGAACCGGGGCCGAACGACGCGATACTCCGGCCGACGAAGGGACTCGTCTGCACCTCCGACGTACACACCGTCCACGGAGCCATCGGCGACCGCGAGAACCTCACGCTCGGCCACGAGGCCGTCGGAATCGTCGAGGCGGTCGGCGAGGCGGTCGAGGAGTTCGCGGAAGGCGACCGGGTCGCGGTCGGAGCGATCACCCCCGAGTGGGGGTCGGCGGCCGCTCAGGACGGCCACCCCTCCCAGTCGGGCGGGCCGCTCGGCGGGTGGAAGTTCGCCAACGAGAAGGACGGGATATTCGCGGAGTACGCCCACGTCAACGAGGCCGACGCCAACCTCGCGGCGATTCCGGAGGGCGTCGCCGACGAGGAGGCGGTCTACGTCTGCGACATGATGAGCACCGGGTTCGCGGCCGCCGAGAACGCCGCGATTCCGGTGGGCGGGACCGTCGCGGTCTTCGCGCAGGGACCGGTCGGACTGATGGCGACCAAGGGCGCGAGCCTCCGGGGCGCGGGCCGAATCTTCGCGGTCGAGAGCGTCCCCGAGCGCCAGGACCTCGCCCGCGAGTACGGGGCCGACGAGGTGGTCGATTTCACCGAACACGACCCGGTCGAGCGGATCACCGAACTCACCGACGGCGAGGGCGTCGACGCCGCCATCGAGGCGCTCGGGCGCGAGGAGACCCTCGCCGACTGCGTCGCGGTCACGAAACCCGGCGGGACCATCTCGAACGTCGGCTACTACGGCGAGGGCGAGACCGTCGGGATTCCCCGCGAGGCGTGGGGCGTCGGCATGGCCGAGAAGGACATCGTGACCGACCTGTGTCCCGGCGGCCGCCTGCGACTCCGGCGGCTCCTTCGACTGCTCGACACCGGCCGGGTGGACCCGACGCCCATGACGACCCACGAGTTCGACTTCGCCGACGTGGACGAGGCGTTCGAACTGATGGCGTCGAAGGAGGACGGCGTCATCAAGCCGCTGGTGTCGTTCTGAACCGCGGCCGTCGTGTCAGTACTCCTCGGCCGCCAGTTCTTCGAGGTGTTGGCGGAGTTCGGGGTACTCCTCGACGTTCACGAACCCGTACTCGCCGCCGCCGTAGAAGGTGTCGGGGAGTTCGCGCTCTATCAGCATCTCGTCCGGGTCGCCGTCGACGTGGTTGACCTTGTCCATCGGGACCATCCGAACCTCGTCGGTTCCGTCGACGCAGACGACCGCGTTCTCGCGCACGAGGACCGCGTCGAATTCGAGGGGGTCGTACTCGTCGACCGTGTAGACGGTGGGTCTCGTCGATGCCATGTCGATGACGCCGACGAGGCGAGTAATAAATTCCCGGTCCGAGCGCGGCTTTCGCCTTCCGGTTCGAGCGCAGGTGTCGGTGACGGTCGGAGACTCCGCGGAGGGTTTATCTGTGACACCACCTTACCTACCACAGACCCATGACCGGCCCCATCCGCCAGCGCGAGGCTGAGGCGACGACCGAGGAGCGAGAAGAGACCGACAGCGAGACTACGTGTCCCGAGTGCGAGTCGAAGTCCCTCGTCGCCGACGCTGGCGGAAGCGAGCTGATCTGTGAAGACTGCGGGCTGGTCGTCGAGGAGCGCAACGTCGACCGCGGGCCCGAGTGGCGCGCGTTCAACCACTCCGAGCGACAGAAGAAGAGCCGGGTCGGCGCGCCGACCACCAACACGATGCACGACAAGGGGCTGACGACCACCATCGACTGGAAGGACAAGGACGCCTACGGTCGGTCGCTCTCCTCGGAGAAGCGCAGTCAGATGCACCGCCTGCGCAAGTGGCAAGAGCGCATCCGAACCAAGGACGCGGGCGAGCGCAACCTCCAGTTCGCGCTGAGCGAACTCAACCGGATGGCCTCGGCGCTGGGGGTCCCGCGCTCCGTACAGGAGGTCGCGTCGGTCATCTACCGGCGCGCGCTCAAGGAGGACCTCATCCGGGGACGCTCCATCGAGGGCGTCGCCACCTCCGCGCTCTACGCGGCCTGCCGCAAGGAGGGCATCCCGCGCTCGTTGGAGGAGGTCGCGGAGGTCTCGCGTGTCGAGCGCAAGGAGATCGGACGGACCTATCGCTACATCTCTCAGGAGCTCGGACTCGGGATGGAGCCCGTCGACCCGAAGAAGTACGTCCCGCGGTTCTCCTCGGAGCTCGAACTCAGCGAGGAGGTCCAGTCGAAGGCGAACGAGATAATCGACGTGACCGCCGAGAAGGGCCTGCTCTCGGGCAAGTCGCCGACCGGCTACGCCGCCGCCGCCATCTACGCCGCCTCGCTGCTCTGCAACGAGAAGAAGACCCAGCGCGAGGTCGCCGACGTCGCGCAGGTGACCGAGGTCACCATCCGCAACCGGTATCAGGAGCAGATCAAGGCCATCGGACTTTATAACTGAGCGGCCGTAGCCTCGTTCGCGACCGAAGGGAGAATCCGGAGCATGGAGACTCGGAGGACGGAGACCGAAATGGATCAGCGATTCGAACGACAGCTCGCCGAGGAGTTCGACGGCAACGCGGGTGCCAGACGAGTAGTCGTGCGCCAGGCCCGCGACCTCGCCGACTCCGGGCAGTTCGGGGCCGACATGGGCCGAGAGCTGACCGCCGACGTGGTCGTCGACAACCTCCACGACGCCCCGCCCGACCTCTCGCTCCCCGAGAAGTGGAACTGGTGGGTCGGCGCGCTCGAACTCGCGTACGGCGGCTACGACCGCTTTCGGGTGGTGCGGTGGGCGGGGCGGTCCGACTGACGGCCCGCCGTCAGTCGGACCGTCCCGTCGACCCAGCGGCGGTCTGACTGGCCGACTTCCTCCGGGGGCCCTACCGGCCCAGCGAGCCTCGGTGGCGGAAACTTTCTTGGGGACGAACCCGGCAATTCACGTATGAACAAGGCGATTCGGGCGGTGGCTGGCGGGGTCGCCGGAACCGCGGTGCTGACGCTGGGTCTCGTCGTGACCGACGTGGAGACGGGCTACCGCATCGGCATCTTCGAGGCCATCGCGTCGTTCGTCGGCACGCCCGAGCGCCTCGCGCTCGGGTTCGCCCTCTTCGTTCTCGCGGGCGTGTTCGCGTGGCCGCTGGTGTTCGTCGCTGTCGAGGACTACCTCCCGGGCGGTCCCGACCCGGCGGTCCGGGGCCTGCTGTTCGCGGCCGTCCTCTGGGTCGCGTTCGCGCTCACCGGGTCGCCGGGCGTCGATTTCCCGCTCGTCGTTCCGTATCTGGCGCTCACGCTCCTCGCGCATCTCGCGTACGGCTACATCATGGGCGCGGTGTACGCGCAGTTGGACGACGTGGATGTCGGGCGCGAAGCGGGCGCGAGCGTCTAGTCGTCGTCTCCGGGGTCGCGCGAGTCCGAACGGACGCGCCCGCGTTCGCGCTCGAACCGCGCCTCGAACCACCGCCACTCGCGGGTGAAGAAGCCGGTCTCCTTGAGGTTCCACGGGTCGGGGTCGTCGAGCGTCTCGCCCGTGCGGTAGGTGTGGAGCATGTTCCAGAGCCACACCAGCTGGAACGCCATGAGGACGTACGCCAGCACCGTCGCGACCTGCTGGGCCAGCGCGAACTCCGCCGGGAAGCCCGCCAGCCGCCGGGGAAGCCCGTCCATCCCGATCACCAGCAGAACGAAGAACAGGGGCATGACGGTGGCGAACGTCCCCCAGAAGTGGACCTTCGCGAGGCGGCGGTCGAACATCCGGCCGGTGATGAGCGGGTACCAGTAGTAGTTCGCCGCGAACATCGCGAACAGGATGGTACCCGCGAGGATGAGGTGGAAGTGGCCGACCACGTAGTAGGTGTCGTGGAGCACGAGGTCGACTGGAACCGACGCGAGGAAGACCCCGGTGACCCCGCCGACGATGAAGTTGGCGATGGAACCGACGCAGAACAGCATCGGGGTCGCGAGCCGTATCCGGCCGTTGTACATGGTGGTGATCCAGTTGAACGTCTTGACCGCCGAGGGGACCGCGATGGCTATCGAGACCGCCATGAACGACCCCCGGATGCGGGGGTCCATGCCCGTGGAGAACATGTGGTGAGCCCAGACGCCGAAGCTCAGGACGCCGATGGCGAGCGTCGAGTACACCACGAACTTGAACCCGAACAGCTTCCGGCCGGAGAACTTCGGGATGATGAAGCTCAGCAGGCCCAGCGGCGGCAACACGAGAATGTAGACCTCGGGGTGGCCGAAGAACCAGAACAGGTGTTGCCAGAGCATCGGCCCGCCGCCCTCGACCGCGAAGAAGGTGGTTCCGAAGTTGCGGTCGAGCAGGAGCATGATGAGGGCGCTCCCGAGCAGAGGGAACGCGAACAGGACGATGCCAGCGGTCGTCAGCATCGTCCACGAGAAGATGTCGAGTTCCTCCCAGCCCACGTCGTCGGCGCGCTCGGTGAAGATGGTCACGATGAAGTTTATCGCGCCGAGCGTGGTGGAGACTCCCGAGAGGTGGAGACCGAGCAACAGCACGTCTATCTGTGGGTTCGCCATCTCTGCGGTCATCGGGACGTACATCGTCCACCCGGTCTCGGGCGGCGCGAGGAGCCCGATGCCGAGCAGGTCCGAGAACAGTCCGAACCGGATGAGGACCAACGCGGGCGGGAGCAGCCAGAACGCGATGGCGTTGATGCGCGGGAACGCCATGTCGTCGGCTCCGATGAGCACCGGCAGGAGGTAGTTCGCCAGCCCGAACAGGACGGGCGTGACGAACAGGAACAGCATCGTCAGCCCGTGCATCGTGAACAGGGCGTTGTACATCCCCGCGCTCACGACGTTGACCCCGGGCGTGAGCAGTTCCGTCCGGAGCATCACGGCGTCGATGGCACCCCACAGCCCCGCGCCAGCGCCGAAGACGATGTACAGGACGCCGATGTCCTTGTGGTCGACCGTGGTGAGCCACCGGGTCACGCCCGGCGGCTTGTTCCGGAGTTCGTCGGGGAGTCCGACGTACAGGTCGACGACGTCGGGCAGATCGGGAAGCCGGTCCCGAAAGCGGAACGCCCCGATGCCCACCAGTCCGACGCAGAGCAGTATCGTGAGAGCAGTTAACATGTGTACCCCCCGAGGGTTCCCCCGCCAGTGCCCTACATCGGACTGCACGAAAACCCTTATCGCCGCTCTCGCTCGAAAGCGCGTATCGCCGCTCGGCCGATTCGCCACTCCTACTCCAGCGTCGCGCACACCGCTTCTCGGGGGGTCTCCGGCCCGCGGACGTACCGGACCGAATCGGCGCGCTCGACCTCGAACGCTCGCAGGAGGACGACCAGCCGCCCCGCCGAGACCGTCGCGCGAAGGACCGGCCCGCGACTCGTGACCGCGACGTAGGGCGGGGCCGCGACCGGGGCCGCCGGGAGCGAGAACCCGGCCGCCTCGACCGCGCCCGCGAGGACTTCCGGGAGACGCGTCCACGCTCCCGCCGATTCGAGTTCCCGGCGGAGCGGCCCCGCGACCGCGCGGCGCGCGGTCGCGGGGCCGTCCCAGTCGGCCGCCACGGCGTCGGCGCATCGCAGGACGGTCTCGACCGTCTCGGTGTGGGCGTCGAGGACGTACTCCTCGGCGCGGGTCGCGGGGTCGGTCACGCGAGTCGGTTCGGCCGCCAGCGTATAAATCCCGTCCGGACTTCGATTCGGGACCGCCCCGCCGGTCGGCGGCGGTTCGGCGTTTTGCGTACCGCGCCGAAATCCACCCAGAGCCGCAGAGACGGCTGACGGCGGCCGATAGCCGGTTCGAATCCTCGGGGGAAAAGCCTACAAGTGAGGGGCCAAACGATGAGGTAGAGATGGTAGAGATGATCCCACTGTTCGGACCAATCCCGGGCGGGATGGAGATGATGGTGATACTCCTCATCGCCGTCCTGCTGTTCGGCGCGAACAAGATTCCCAAGCTCGCCCGCTCGACCGGCGAGGCCATGGGCGAGTTCAAGAAGGGCCGCCAAGAGATCGAGGAGGAGCTCAACGAGATGCAGGACCCCGAGATCGAGGCCGACGCCGACACCGGCGTCGAGACCGAGACCAACGTCGACGCCGACGCGTAACGCGGTCCATTTCTCGCGGTTCTCTCGGTCCCTTCTCGCGACCTCCGTAACCACTTTCGGTTTCTTCAGACCCTCCTTCGACACCGAAGTTAAGAGGCTTCGGTACCGAACTAGGGCACATGAGCACAGACGAGGAGCTTCAGGAGACAAACACGGAGGAGCGCTTCGCGTTCAAGAAAGAAGAGCGCTCGGCGGTCAGGTCCGAGAAGGGGCTGACCGAGGAGGTTGTCCGACTCATCAGCGAGGACAAGGACGAGCCCGAGTGGATGCTCGACCGGCGTCTGCGCGCGCTCGAACACTACCAGAACATGCCGATGCCGACCGACTGGCCGGGCCAGCCCGACCTCTCGGAACTCGACGTCGGTGAGATCGTCCCGTACATCCGGCCCGACGTCGACAAGCGCGCGGGCGCAGACAGCTGGGACGACCTGCCCGAGGACATCCAGGACACCTTCGAGAAACTGGGGATTCCGGAGGCCGAGCGCAAGGCGCTGTCGGGCGTCGGCGCGCAGTACGAGTCGGAGGTCGTCTACCAGAACATGCAGGAGCAGTGGGAACAGAAGGGCGTCGTCTTCATGAACATGGACGAGGCCGTCCAAGAGCATCCCGACCTCGTCAAAGAGCACTTCATGACCTCCTGCGTCCCGCCGAGCGACAACAAGTTCGCCGCGCTCCACGGCGCGGTGTGGAGTGGCGGCTCGTTCGTCTACGTCCCCGAGGACGTGACGGTCGAGATGCCCGTGCAGGCGTACTTCCGGATGAACTCGGAAGGGATGGGCCAGTTCGAGCACACCCTCATCATCGCCGAACCCGGGAGCGAAGTCCACTACATCGAGGGGTGTAGCGCGCCCAAATACGGCACGCACAACCTCCACTCCGGCGGTGTGGAAGTCTTCGTGAAAGAAGACGCCCACGTCCAGTACTCGACGGTGCAGAACTGGTCGAAGAACACGTTCAACCTCAACACCAAGCGCGCGCTGGTCGAGGCTGGCGGGCGCATGGAGTGGGTCTCCGGAAGCATGGGCTCGAAGGCCACCATGCTGTACCCGTGTTCGATTCTGAAGGGCCGAGGGGCCTCTGCGAACCACATCAGTATCGCGTTCGCGGGTGAGGGCCAAGACATCGACACCGGCGCGAAGGTCTACCACAACGCCCCGCGCACGAAGTCCACCATCGAGTCGAAGTCGATTTCGAAGGACGGCGGGCGCACGAACTACCGCGGGCTCGTCCACATCAGCGACGGCGCAGAGCATTCGAGTACGAGCGTCGAGTGTGACGCGCTGATGTTCGACAACGAGAGCACGTCGGACACGATGCCGTACATGGAGATCGACGAGAACAAGGTCGACGTCGCCCACGAGGCGACGGTCGGCAAAATCGGCGACGAGGACGTCTTCTACCTCCAGTCGCGGGGACTCGACGACGACGACGCCAAGCAGATGATCGTTTCCGGGTTCATCGAACCGCTGACCGAGGAACTGCCCATCGAGTACGCCGTCGAGATGAACCGACTCATCGAACTCGAAATGGAGGGGAGTCTCGGATAGCTCCCGCCGGTTCACTCGCTCCCCAGGCAACCCCGCCCGTTTCTCTCCCCGCGCGCCGACCCTTACGACGAGCGGTGTTTATATCCGGGGCGGGCGTCGGAATGCGACAATCGTTTAGGGGAGAAGCCAGTCCCGATAAATATGGCAGGCGATTCCGCCGCGGGCGGCGACGACGAAGACGACCGCGGCGGGTCGGCAATCGGAGTTGACGAGGTTCTGGCGCTTCTCAGCGAGCGATACCGACGACACGCCATCGCGTGTCTCGACGGTCAACCGATGCCGGTCCCCATCGAGCGACTCACCGACGAGGTCGCGGGCCGGGAGTTCCAGCAACCGCCCGACAACGTCTCGATGATAAAGCGGACCCAGATAGCCACCGCGTTGCACCACAACCACCTCCCGAAGCTGGAGGAGGCCGGAATCATCGCGTACGACACCGACGAGGGGAAGGTGACCGAGGTCACGATTCGGGAACCCCTCGAAGGCTTTCTCGACAAGGTGCGCCGCCACGAGGGGTGACGCCGCAACCGCAAAGTCGCTCTCGCCCGTCGGTGCTCACATGGCCCGACAGACCCGAACCGGCGGGGACTCGACGCTCGGCAGACTCCTCGCGCTCGCGTTGACGTTCGCGGTCGGCTACGCCCTCGGCGCTTGGCGCACCGGGGAGTCCGAGCCGTGGACGGAGGGGCGCGAGCCGACCGAGATACCCATCGACGGCGATTCCGCGGAGCGGGGCTCCGCGGAATCGCCGGACGGTGACACCGCGAACAGCGAAGGCGGGGTAGGCGGGGAAGGTGAGGAAGGCGGGGAAGTTCGCGACCAAGAGGGCGAGGGCGCGAACGAGTAGCCCGGAAGGAGACGCGAACGAGTGGGTCGAGAGCGCTCAGTATCCCGACGCGGTGCCGTCCTTCCGGGGCTCGGTCGCGCCCGAGAGCACGTCGCCGTCGTCGGTCTCTTCGAGTCGCGTCACCTGCGCACCGCCGAACGAGACGGGGGGAAGCACGCGCACGTCGTGGCCCATCCGTGCGAGCTTCGTCTGGAGGGTGCCGTCCATCCGCCCCTCGACCGCGAGCGACCCGTCCTCGCGGTAGCGCCAGCGCGGGTAATCGAGCGCGGCCTGCAGGGGCATGTCGTAATCGACGATATTCGAGATGACTTGGACGTGGCCCTGGGGTTGCATGTAGCCGCCCATCACGCCGAACGCCGCCCAGTCGTCCTCGCCGAACTTCGCGACCGCCGGGATGAGGGTGTGGAACGGTCGCTTGCCGGGTTCGAGGCTGTTGGGATGCTCGGGGTCGAGCGAGAAGGAGGCCCCGCGGTTCTGGAGCGCGATGCCCGTGTCGCCCGCGACGAGTCCCGACCCGAACCCGGCGAACCGGGAGTTGATGTACGAGACGACGTTGCCCTCGTCGTCGGCCGCCGTGAGCAGGACGGTGTCGGCGTCCTCGGCGTTCGCGTTCGGCACGCCGAACGACACGTCGCTGGCTGTCTCGCCGACCTCGTCGGCGCGCTCGGCGGCGTAGTCCTTCGAATTGAGCGGCGGAATCTCCTCGTACTCGGGGTCGGTGATGTGTCGGTGGCCGTCGTGGAACGCCCGCTTCGTGGCCTCCGCGAAGTAGTGGACGCGCTCGGGCGAGTCGAGGGGGTACTCGCCCGCGCCGAGTTCCTCGGCGATGTTGAGGGTTTCGAGCGCGATGAGCCCCTGATTGTTCGGCGGGAGCTCGTAAATCTGCGCGCCGTTGTACGTCGTCGAGACGGGGTCGATGAATTCGGGCTCGAAATCGGCGAGGTCCTCGACGGTCATGAAGCCGCCGTGTTTCTGGACTTCTCCCGCTATCTGTTCGGCGATCTCGCCCTCGTACACCACGTCGGCACCCCGCTCGGCGATCTTGCGCATCGACTCGCCGAGTCGCGGGAGGGTCGCCATCTCTCCGACTTCCGGGGCCGACCCGTCCTGCAGATACGCCTCGCGGGCGTTCTCGTCGGTGAACAGGTCCTCTGCGCCCGACCAGTAGGAGGCGATGACCTCCGAGACGGGATAGCCGCCGGTGGCGTACTCGATGGCGGGTGCCAGAACGTCGGCGAGCGAGAGCCGACCGAGTTCCTCGACGGTGGCCTCCCACCCGCGGGCCGTTCCCGGGACCGTGACCGCGTGCGGGCCGTAGAACGGCATCCCGGCGTCCTCGGTGTCGTCGACCGCGTAGCCGCCGTCGTCGGGGTAGTACTCGGAGATGTCGTCCTTCTCCGCCAGGGCCGCGCGGACGTTCTCGATGGTGGCGTCGGCGGGCGCGCCACCGCACGACCGCATCGCGCCCACCTCGCCGTCGGCGGTCCGGTAGAGCGCGAACACGTCGCCGCCGAGGCCCGTGCTGGTGGGTTCGACCACGTTCAGCGCCGCCGCCGTGGCGACCGCCGCGTCGAAGGCGTTGCCGCCCTCGCGCAGCGTCTGGACGCCCGCCTCCGCGGCGAGCGGCTGGCTCGTGGCGACCACGCCGTTCGGGGCGTACGTCGTGGAGCGTCGGGACGTGAATCTGTCGAGGTCCGGGTCTGGCATGAACGGGAGTTGCGTGGCAGGGGCCAAAAGCGGCGGGGAAGGGGCAGGGCGCGACGGGGGCGTAGCGGTTCGACGGGAGGGGGAGGTGGGTCGTCCCCGGACCGACGCCCCGGCGCAAGACGGCTCGGGGTCCTCGGCGACTACTGCGGGACCGAGTCGCGGGCTACCGCTCGCGGACCCGCATCGGCATGCCGTTCCGGGGGTGCATCGTCAGCGACGGTAGCAGTTCGGGCTCGCGGTCTCCGAGGTATTCGAGTCGGTAGCGCTGGCCTGTCCGGGCGAGGATGAGCGTGGCCTCCAGCTTGGCGAGGTGCTTTCCGATGCAGTGGCGGGGACCGCCGCCGAAGGGGAAGTAGGCGAACCGCGGCCGGTCGGTCTCGCGCGTCCACCTGTCGGGATCGAACGAATCGGGGCGGTCCCAGTAGCGCTCCGAGCGGTGCATCGCCCACTGGGAGAGCATGATGGCCGAACCCTCCGGAATCCGGTAGCCGCCGAGTTCCGCGTCCGTCTTCGGCTCCCGGAACATCGTGTACACCGGCGGGTAGAGGCGCATCGCCTCGTCGACGACGCGCTCGACGTAGTCGAGCCGTCGAACGTCGGCCATCGTCGGCGGGTCGCCGCCGAGGACATCGTCGAGTTCGTCGTGGACTCGCCGCTCGGCGTCGGGATGCTGAGACAGCAGGTACCACGCGTAGGTCAGGGTGAGCGCGGTGGTGTCGTGGCCCGCCAACAGCATCGTCATCACCTCGTCGCGAATCTGGGTGTCCGACTGCTCGCCGCGGTCCCGCGCGCGCAATAGAATCGAGAGCAGGTCGTCGGGCCCCTCGTCGCTCTCGGGGTCGCCGTGGGTGCCCCGGCGCTCGGCCACGATGTCGTCGATGACGGTCTCCATCGTCTCGACCGCGCTCCGGTACTCGCCGTCGCCGGGCATCGGCAACCACTGCGGGGCGGCGAACCGGACCGGGTCCGGTTCGAAGCGCGCCCCGAGCGGTTCCAGCGCCTCCCGGATGGTCCGGACTCGGCGGTCGTTCAGGTCGGTGCCGAGCATGAGGTCCACGATGACCGCGAGCGTCACCTCGGTCATGTCGCGCTCTACGTCGACCTGCGCGCCGTCGGCCCAGTCGGCCAGCAGGTCGTCGCTGTGGCTCACGATGTCGTCGACGAACCCCGTCACGCGACCCGGTGAGAACGCCGGATTCGCGAGTTCGCGTTGCTCGCGCCACGTCTGGCCCTCGCTGAGCAGGAGTCCCTTCCCCAGCAGGTCGCCGAGCGCGTCGTCCTGGAAGTCCGGCTTGCGATACCGGTCGGCCTCCGAGACCAGCACTCGCTCTACGTCGGCCGGGTCGGTCAACAGGTAGGTCGGAATCGGGCCGAGGTCGAACTGGACCACGTCGCCGTACGCCTGCTCGCAGGCCGACAGGAACCGGAACGGGTCGCGGGCGTACCGACGACTGCTACCGAACAGCGGTTCGCCCTTCGGGCCGGGTGGTGACGAACTCATCAACACGTTGTTGGGCGCGAGCGACATGAATCCCGCGGTGGTCTGCCCTTCGACCTCTTCGGTCGGCGGGAACTCGTCGGGAAGTTCCGCCACGGCCGCAGTCGGGTGTACGAACTCCTCGCCGCTCGGCGAGGAGTTCGTGCCCGCGGTCTTCGATTCGGTTGGCGAACGGGTCGAAGTTACGTAGTCGGAGAGTCTCGTCGGCTCCGGACCACGCCCTCCGGCCCGCGCGCCAGGAACTCCCGACCGCCCTTCTCGACCTGCAGTTGCCCGTCCTCGACCACGACCTCGCCGCCGACGATGGTGTGGGTCGGCAGGCCGGTGAGTTCCTGCCCGTGGAAGGTCGAATATCTGGGTTCCATCGTGTGGTAGAAGTCGTCGTCCACGACCGCCGACTTCTCTAGGTCCACGACCACCATGTCGGCGTCCGAACCTTCCGCGAGCGCCCCCTTCCGGGGGTAGAGCCCCCAGCGCTTGGCGTTGTTCTCGCAGGCGACCTCCACGAGTCGCTCCATCGAGATGCGGTTCTTGTTCACGCCCTCGTGCATCATCACCGGGAGGAAGTACTCGATGCCGTTGTTGTCGCCCGGGATGGCCTCCCAGATGTCGCCGTGTTTGCCCTCGCCCTTCTCCTTGAACTCGATCTTGTGCGGACAGTGGTCGGTGCCCAGATACTCGACCGTGCCGTTTCGAAGCCCCTCCCAGAGGCGCTTTTTGCTCGCCTCGCCCCGGAGCGGCGGCGAGATCTTGCCCCAGACGCCCAGTTCCGCCTCGTCCTTGGTGTGGGCGAGGAACGCGGGCAGGGTCTCGGCGTGGAGGTTGACGCCCCGCTCCTGGAATCGCTCGCAGATGTCGACGCCCTCGCCGGTGGACATGTGGACGACGTACGCTCTGGAGTCGGTGTACTCGGTCAGCCTGCCGATCTGCTCGATCTGCATCGCCTCGCAGATGTTGGGCGCGCTCTCGGACCACGCTTCGAGGTCGTTGCGGCCGTCCTCCTGCAATTCCCTCCGGCGCTCGACCGCGAGGTCCTCGTTCTCGGCGTGGAACATCACGACGCCGCCGTTGATTTCCGAGACCTTGTCCAGTACCTTGTACACGCGCCCGGCGTCCGAGTGGTCGATGCCGAGTTCGGGCGAGGCGTGCTTGTACCAGTTGAAGAACACCTTGAACGACCGGACGCCCTCCTCGGCCAGCCCCGCTATCTCCTCGACGTGGTGGTCCTGATGGACGATGGCGTGGTACGCGAAGTCGATGTAGGAGTTCTCCCGGCCGACTTCGCGGAAGAAGTCCATGTCGGGCAGGTAGGGGTCGGGCTGGAGCAGGAAGTTCACCACCGTCGTGACGCCGCCGTGGACCGCCCCGCGGGTCTCGGTCTCGAAGTCGTGGGCCAGCCCCTCGTGGTAGTCGTACTCGTACCGGGATAGCCCCCAGTGGACGTGGGGGTCGACGAAGCCCGGAATCAGGTAGTTGCCCTCCGCGTCGACGGTCCGGTCGGCGTCCGGGAGGTTGCGGTCGGCACCGACCGCGACGATTTCGCCGTCTCGGGCCGCGACCCCGCCGTCGATGCTTCCGCTCGGCGTGACGACGCGGGCGTTCACGACCCGCAGGTCTGCTTGTCCTTCCATAACACACCTCATATCAGACTAGCGCGACTTAGAGCTATCCCCTCCGAGATACGGGCGAGAGTTTCGCGTTCTGGACGGCAATCGCTGGAACGACCGTAGGGAAGCCGTCTCAGAAAGCCCCCGCCCGGTCGCGGGCCGCAGGCCCGCGACCGGGCGGCCCCTTTCATTCCCGCGAGCGGAGCGAGTGGGAAGTCGAAAGACAAGCGCCGGAAGAGCGGAGCTCTTCCGAGCAGTCGCGCCGACGGCGCGACGACGAAGCGCAGTCTTTCGGAAGTCCCACCTGTGGCCCGTGTCACCGGCCGATTCCCGTCGACAGCGCCACCGACCGGGACAGAATCGAGCGGTCCTAGTCCGAGTCCACGGCCACCTCGGCCTCCATCGCGTCGGTGAACGCCCCGGGGTCGGCGGGGAACACCGACACCGGCTTGGGCCGCCCGGCCACCTTGATGCGGGCCTTTCCGCGCTTTCGATACGTCCAGTAGCAGCTCGCCGCGCCGAACGCCGCGAACCCGAGGCCGAGCAGGAGGTCCCGCCGGGTGGAGTAGAGCCCCCACCCCACGAGGACGACGCTCAGCAGGCCGACGAACCAGTCGAAGTCCTCGACCGTTATCTCGGCGATGTCGTCGCGGTCGATGCGAATCACCGAGTCGCCGGTCGCGACGAGCAGGCCGTCGTCCGTCAGCGCGACCGACCCGCCGGTCCGGAGCGGGAAGCGGTCGCGCACGCGCTCGCCGTCGGCGAGCGCGTCCGTCACGTCGGTCATCGGGCGAATCGTTGGCAGTCGGTCGTGATAAAGCGGTCGGTCGGATTCGGGGTCGCGGCCGGGCTCAGTCGGCGCGCCCGGCGCGGTCCTCGGAATCGGGCCCGCCGACGCGGTCCCAGAACGACTGGAAGTCGCCCTCGTCCTCGGACATCGCTTCGAGTTCGGTCACGCCGCGCTCCTCGGGCGTGCCCTCGACGGTGTTGTCGAGGAAGAACGCGATGATGCCGCCGACCGCCATCCCGGTCGAGCCGATGACGAAGACGGTGGTCGCGACGACCTCGGTGCCGAGGATGGGACCGAGCGCCGGAACCGCGGCGAGTCCCTCCTGGAACCCGGCCGCGCCGCCCTCGACGTTGCCCATGTACGACGGGATGGCGAGGCCCGCGAACAGCGCGAGGCCGACGATGAACACGTTCCGGTTGCTGTCGAGGTCGACGAACTTGAGCTGGGAGAGCCCGACCGCCGCGATCTGGCCGAACATGGCGATGTAGAGCCCGCCGACGATGGGGTTCGGAATCGTGGCGAACAGCTGGCCGACGTAGCCGACGTAGCCCGCGACCAGCATCACGATGGCCCCGATCTGGACCACATGCCTGCTCGCGACGCCCGTGATGCCGATGGCACCCACGTTCTCGGTGTAGGAGGTCGAGCCGTTGCCGGTGCCCATGATTCCGGCGAACGCGTTGCCGAGCCCCTCCATGCCGATGCCGTGGTCGATGCGCTTCTTCGAGGGCGCGCCCTTCCCGGCCATCCGGGCGACCGCGTGGTAGTCGCCGAAGCTCTCGATGGCCGACGCCAGCATCCCGGCTATCATCCCGATGATGAACCCCGGCGTGAACAGCGGCATCCCCCACTGGAAGGGGTAGATGGGCTGGACCGCGGGCGCGCTCGCGACCGCCGCGAGGTCGACGTAGCTCGCCGAGTCGGCGGCGTAGAACCCGGTCACCGACAGTACCGCCGCGATGACCCACGCCGTGCCGATGCCCAGCAGGACCGGGTAGAGCCGGAACGTCCGGTGGTACTTGTCGAGGTACTGGGAGAACGCCACGATGAGCACGAGCGTCAGTCCGAGCAACCACCAGTTCTGGCCCTCCGCGGTCGAAATCTGGGGGGAGTTGAACAGCGCGAGACCGATGAGCGCGATGACCGGCGCGATGACCACCGGGCTCATGTAGCGCTTGAGCGCGCCCATCACGCCGAAGTAGCCGATGAGCACCTCGACCACTCCGGCCACGATGACCGCGCCCATCAGCTCGCGTATCATGATCTCCCAGCCCAGTCCGTTCGCGCCGATGACGCCGATGATGGCGATGGCCGGGGCGAGCATCGAGAACGTCCCGCCCTGTACGATGGGATACCGGTTCCCGATGGTGGTCTGGGCGAGGGTGGCGATGCCCGAGACCACGAAGAAGGTCCCGATGAGTCGGCCGACCTGTTCGTCGGGCATCCCCATCGTGGTAGCGAGCGCGAGGGGGATGGCGACCGTCGCGCCGATCATCGTCAGGTAGTGCTGGAAGCCCAGCAGGGTGGACTCGCCCAGCGGCGGTTTGTCCTCGATGCCGTACTCGACGAAGCTCGCGGCCTCGGGGTCGTCGGGGTCCGGGTCGGTCGCCGGACCGTGGGGGTCTACCGGCCCTTCGGACTCGTCTCCGCTCATGCCCGACCGCCTCCGGTCACCGAACGCCGCCCGGTTCCCGCGTCCGTGCGCGAAGTGATAACGGTACTCATGACTGGCACACCTACCAATGGAAAGACAATTGATTTAAAAGCACCGGTGAAATTTTCCTCGTTCGGCGGTTCGAACCGAGATTTCGAACCGCCGACGCCGACGGGGCCTCCGGACCGGCGTGCGAGCGGGGCAAGGTATAACGGCTACGACGGAGTGGTCTCGCCATGAGAAACCGCGACCCGAACGTCGTCCTCCTGCTCACCGACCAGGAGCGATACGACGTCTCCGCGCCCGACGGCCCCGACGTTCGGACGCCGAACATGGACCGCCTGCAGGAGGAGGGGATGCGCTTCACGAAGGCCTACACCCCCATCAGCATCTGTACCAGCGCCCGCGGGTCGCTCCTCTCGGGGCTGTATCCCCATAACCACGGCATGCTGAACAACTGCCACGAACCCGACGCGGTGCGCCTGAACTTCCCCGAGGAGATTCCCACCTTCGGGGAGTTGCTCGCTGACGCGGGCTACGACAACAGCTACGCCGGAAAGTGGCACGTCGGCCGCGACCAGCGGCCCGCCGACTTCGGCTTCGAGTACCTCGGCGGCGGCGACGGCGGCCACGACGACGAGGACGCCGACTTCCGCGAGTACCAGCGCGAACTCGGCGTCGACCCCGAGGAAGCCGAACTCGAAGAGACCATCTACACCGACAATCCCGACCCCGAACTCATCGCGGCCAAGACGACGATGCCGAAGGAGGCGACCCGGACCTACTACCTCGCCGAGCGGACTGTCGAGCGCATCCGGGACGGCGAATCGCTCGACGAACCGTTCTTCCACCGGACCGACTTCGTCGGCCCCCACCACCCCTACACGGTGCCCGACCCTTACGCCTCGATGTACGACCCCGACGACATCGAGCCGTGGGGGTCGTTCGACGAGACCTACGAGGGCAAGCCCGCGGTCCACGAGAATTACCTCGAATACCGGGGCGTCGACGGCCTCGACTGGGACGACTGGGCCGAGGCGGTCGCGAAGTACTTCGGGTTCGTCACCTTCATCGACGACCAGATCGGCCGCATCCTCGACGCGCTCGACGAGTCGGGCCTCGCCGACGACACCGCGGTGTTCCACGCCGCCGACCACGGCGACTTCACCGGGAGCCACCGCCAGTTCAACAAGGGACCGATGATGTACGAGCAGACCTACCACGTCCCGCTGATGGTCCGGTGGCCGGGCGAAATCGACCCCGGGACGACCTGCGAGGAGTTCGTCCGCCTGCTCGACCTGATGCCGACCTTCCTCGAACTCGGCGGGGTCGAACCGCCCGAGGACATCGACGGCCGGAGCGTCCTTCCGCTCCTGTGCGGGGAGGTCCCCGACGACTGGCCCGAGACGCTGTTCGCGGAGTACCACGGCGACGAGTTCGGACTCTACTCCCAGCGGATGGTCCGGACCGACCGGTACAAGTACGTCTACAACGCGCCCGACCGCGACGAACTCTACGACCTCCGGGAGGACCCCCACGAACTCCACAATCTGGCCGACCACCCCGAGTACCGGGACCTCCGGGCCGACCTCGAAGAGACGATGGTCGAGTGGATGGCCGAGACCGACGACGTCATCCTGAAGTGGTCCCGGAAGGTCCTCGGGGAGTGACCCGGCTCGGTCCCGGGGTCCGACCGGCATCTCCGCGATTCGGGAGCCGAGACTCCGCGAGCGTAAGCCGCCGTCCACGCTATCGGAAACCAGACACCATCCGGTAGGACCGAGCCTCAGGTGTCCGGCACCCCGGCTCACGGGGGACAACGTATTTGGCACTCGTCCGAAAGATGTGGGGTATGGTAACCGAACCCACTTACGGCGTCCACGCCGAGCTGAACGTCCCGGTCGAGACCCGCGACGGGACCGAACTCGCGACCGACGTCTACCGACCCGCCGACCCCGAGACGGGCGACCCGGTCGCAGACCCCAAGCCCGCGCTGCTCGACCGCACCCCCTACGGCAAGCGCGGGCGGATGGAGCGCCACGGCGAGTGGTACGCCGAGCGCGGCTACGTCGTCGCCATTCAGGACTGCCGTGGGCGCTTCGACAGCGAGGGCGACTTCTACATCTTCGCCAACGAGGCCGAGGACGGCCACGACACCGTCGAGTGGCTCGCAGACCGAGAGTACTGCGACGGGCAGGTCGGCACCTTCGGCACCTCCTACGGCGCGTGGGTCCAGTCTGCGCTCGCCACGCAGGACCCACCCCACCTCGAAGCCATGTTCGTGAATCAGGGCGCGGCCAACGGCCGGACGGCCACCTTCCGGCACAACGGCGCGTTCGAACTGCGGTGGCTCTGCTGGGCGCTGACGCTGGGCGGCGGGTTCGCCGAGCGCGCGCTGGAGGACCCCGATGTCCAGCAACGACTCGCCAACGTGGACGTTCGCGAGGTGCTCTCCGACGGCCCGATACATCGCGGGCAGTCCCCGCTCCGGCACGTCCCCGACTACGAGGACTGGCTGTTCGACATCGCCGGGTCGGGCGACGCCGCCGACGAACTCTGGCAGTCGCCCGGCATCAACTTCGAGCGCTACTACGACGAGAGCGCCGACGTGCCGACCGTCTACTCGGGCGCGTGGTACGACTCGTACACCAAGGCGACCTGCGACAACTTCGAGGCGCTCGCCGACCGGAAGGACAGCGACCACTTCCTCCTGATGGGGCCGTGGACCCACGGCTGGGACTCCTACCCCCTGCCGTCGTGGAACAAGTCCTACTCGGGCGAGGTCGAGTTCGGCGAGCGGGCGCTCAGGGACTACCAGGAGACGCGCTTGCGCTTTTTCGACCACTACCTCAAGGGCAAAGGGACGTGGAGCGACCAGCCGACGGTCCAGTACTTCCGGATGGGCGGCGGCGACGGCCGCCGGGTGGGCGACCGGCGCGTCTTCCACGGCGGCGAGTGGCGCGAGGCCGACGAGTGGCCCCTCCCCGACACCGAGTTCACGAAGTACTTCGCGCACGCCGACGGGACGCTCGCTCGCGAGCGTCCCGACGTCGCCGACTCCGCGACGACCTACGAGTTCGACCCGAAGGACCCGGTTCCCACGCTGGGGGGCAACTGCTCGTCGTACATCACCTACGAACCCCGCGAGGAGTCGATACTGGAGTACCCCCTCGCGGAGCGAAAACTGCAGGACATCACGGGCCGAGGCGGCTACGACCAGCGCACGCGCGAGGACACCTACTTCGCCGACGAACCGTACCGGCCCCTCGAAGAGCGCGACGACGTGCTGGTCTTCCGGACGCCGCCCCTCGACGAGGCCGTGGAGATCGCGGGACCGATTCGGGTCCGAGTCTACGCCTCGACCGACGCCGCCGACACCGACTTCACCGCGAAGCTCATCGACGAGTACCCACCGAGCGAGGAGTTCCCGAACGGGTTCGCGCTCAATCTCTCCGATTCAATCTGTCGCGCCCGCTACCGGGGGTATCGCGACCACCCCGACTTCGTCGAACCCGGCGAGGTCTACGAGTTCTACATGGAGCCGTACCCGACCGCGAACGTGTTCGCGGAAGGGCATCGGATTCGGCTCGATATCTCCTCGTCGAACTTCCCGCGCTACGACGTGAACCACAACACCGGCGGGCCGCTGTACGGCGACCGGGAGTACGAGGTGGCGACGAACACGGTGTACCACGACCGAGAGAATCCGACCCACGTTGAGTTGCCGGTTCGGCCGCGGGAGTAGTCGTTCGGCGGGCGGACCGACCCGCGAACTCGCGTCCCGAACTCACTCCTCTCTGAACGCCACGCAGCGACACACCGACGACTCGCCGCCGCGGAACCGCCACGGGAAGGTTCCTATCTGGACGCGCTCGTTCAGGAGTTCCTCGGGGACCTGTGCGTTCTCGACGTGGACGATGCCCTCGGGGAACAGTTCGGTGTGCATCAGCTGGTAGCCCTCCGGCGGGAAGATATCGTCCAAGTCGTCGACGCCGAGGTGCTCGCGGGCCTCCGCGGCGAGTTCGGGGCGCACGTCCCGAACCACGGTGTTCATCGGGTGGTCGGCGCTCCCGCAGTCCAGAATCAGGTAGTTGAGGTCCTTCTCCCTGCACCAGTCGGCGAACTCCTGATTCGGGCCGGGGTGCTTGCAGAAGAACGCGTGGGGGTCGGCCTCCTCGCGGTGCCACGCGTACTTCTGATAGCCCGTGTGGACGAACAGGATGTCGCCCTCCTGTACGTCCACCACGTCCTCTATCATGTCGCTTGTGTACACGTCGTAGTCGCCCACTTTGTCGGAGATGTCGGCGATGACGGCGTCACCCACCAGTTCGTCGAGGGGCATCGACTCGATGTCCCGGCCGCTCGCGACGAAGTGCTTCTCGCCGTCGAGGTGGGTGCCGGTGTGGTTCATGAACTCTATCTTCTGACCGTTGACCTTCTCGGTGTCGAGGCTCTTCTCGTACCACACCTTCGGGTTGTCGTAGGTCGGCCACGCGGGCGTGTCCTGACACCACGGCTGGGTCAGGTCGTACATTTCGTATCCGTCTAACATATCGTGAACTCCTCTGAATCCATGAGACGACGCGGCAGGGGCTTAAAGGTTGGCCGGGATACCGGAACGAAACGCCGGTTCGGACTCCGAGACCCTCGGCATTGGTATGGGTATTCACGCCAAGGTTTATAACAGTCGTGCGTGAAGTTTCGGATTCACCGATTTCCCGGCCGAAACCGGGACGCTTTCGGCGAATTTCACGCACCGCTCGCAAATCGCACACGTACCACCACCGATATGAAACCGGCTCCGTTCGAATACCACCGACCGACGACCGTCGCCGAGGCCGCAGAGGTGCTGGCCGACCGCGAGGACGCCGAACTGCTGGCGGGAAACCAGTCGCTGGGAATCGTGATGGCCAACCGACTCGCGACGCCCGACCACCTCGTCGACCTCAACGCGGTCGAGGACCTCGACTACGTCGCCGAACGCGCCGACGGCGACGCCGTCGCCGTCGGCGCGATGACCACCCACCGGACCATCGAGCGCTCGGACCTGCTGGCCGAGCGCGTCCCGATGCTCCCGGAGGCCGCCGAGCAGATCGCCGGGCCGAGCGTCCGAAACCGCGGCACCCTCGGCGGGAGCGTCGGCGAGGCCGACCCCGCGGGGAACTACCCCGCCGCGCTCCTCGCGCTCGACGCGACGCTCGAACTCGTCTCCGCCGACGGCGAGCGCGAGGTCCCCGTCTCCGACTACTTCGTCGCGTACATGTTCACCGACCTCGGCGAGGACGAGATTATCGCGGCCGCACGAATCCCGACCGACCCCTTCCCGCCCGCCCGGACCGGGATGGCGTTCCTCGAACTCAAGCCAGCGGCGCAGACGTGGCCGACCGTCAGCGCCGCGACCGCGGTTCGCGTGGACGACCCGGACGCCGACGCTCCGGTCGTCGAGGAGGCCCTCCTCGCGCTGGCGAACGCCGCCGACGTTCCCCTGCGGGTCGAGGACGCCGAGGCCGCAGTCGAGGACGAACCGCTCTCGGCGGCGGCGCTCGACGCCGCCGCCGCGGCCGCGACCGAGGCGGCCGACCCCGAAGGGGAGATGCACGCCGACCGCGAGTTCAAGGAGGAAGTCGCGGGCGAGTACGCCCGCCGGTCGCTCGCGCTCTCGTACGACCGCGCGACGAACGGCGAGACCGACGTGAACGTGCCGACCGACGAGTGATACACCATGATGGAATTCGAAGGCGAATTCGAGTCAGACCTGCCCCGAGACGAACTGTGGAACTACTTCACCGACCCCGACGTGCTCGCCGACTGCGCGCCCGGGACCGACTCCATCGAACTGGAGTCGCCCCACGAGGTCACCGCGACCATCTCGGTCGGGGTCGGGAGCGTCAAGCCCACCTTCGACGTGGAGATGGTGGTCACCCGCGCCGACCGCCCCGAACTGCTGGAGATGCAGGCCGACGGGAGCGCTTCCCGGAACGCGTTCGACGCCGTGGCCGAGATGGACCTCCGAGAGGGCGACGACGGCGGCACGGTCGCCCAGTGGACGGCCCGGACCGACGTCTCGGGCATGATCGCCAGCCTCGGCCAGCGCGCGCTCGGGAGCGTCACCGACAAACTGGTCACCGACTTCTTCGAGGACCTCGAAGCGACGGCCCGCGAGGGCGACCCCGCCGAGTCGAAACTGGAGGCCAAGCCCGACGCCGAGGCGTCGCTGGAGGACTGACGGCTCGCTCTGGCGCTCCGGACCGACAGCGCCTCGATGGGCGCTCGGACCTCCCGAGTGCGAGCCTCATCCCGATGTTGTCCATCGCGGTGGCGGTGGCGAGTTCGACGGCGATTTCCGTGCTGGTCGTGACACCCGAACCGTCAGATGTGGCCTCTCCAAACCCAATTTCGCTTGACATCCCCGAAGTGACGGGGAATCGTGGCCCAACCCCTCAACCGAGATGAACTCGGTAGGCTCCGAGCCAACCGAGGTAGCGCCAACGCCGGAGGGCCGACTCCGAGACTTTTTGCAGTATTTCCACCGTAATACCGTTTCAGGATACGACCCATCTCTAGAATACGAATTCGAATTGAAGCTGCCTGTTCTACGCCTGACTCACCGAGGAGATGTATCTTTCACCCGATTCTCTTTATCATCGTTACTGATGACAACATTAATGACCCATTACCAACAACATACGACCTGTCTAACTAAGGAGTCCAAGATATACTATGGCGACAGGAGAGACGATGCCCCCCTCGCGAACTTGCGAAATCGGCACCCGTGAGGAGTGGATACTGCGTCTCCTCTACGCGCCGGACGAGGAGGGCCACTCTCGGCCCCTCTACGGTCGAAAGCGCCTGATGAAGGCGATGTTTCTGCTCCAGCGGAAACTCGAAGAGAACTTCGAGAAGAGCGCCGGATTCGACTTCACTGCGAAGAAGTACGGCCCGTACGATAGCGGCGTCGCCCGCGCTCTCGACTGCCTCACGGAGTTCCAGTACGTCCGTCCGACTCGTGAGCAGTTCCACTCTTCCGAGTACGAAGGCGACGAACTCGCGCTAACGCCGAAGGGGAAACGAAAGGCGGGACAGCTGTACGACCGACTCTCGGAGCGCGAACAGCAGCTTCTCCACTGGGTAAAGTACAAGCAGTCGATGCGGTCGCTCGGGGCGCTCATGTCGTACGTCTACATGGAATACCCCGAGATGACGGCGGACTCAACGTCGGCGTAGCTTCCGATGTCGGGCCTCGAACTCCTCGCTACAGTGCTGACCGCTGTATTCGCTTTTTTGAGCCTTTTAGCAGGATTGCTTTTTCGACTTCTCAAGCATCCAAAGGGGCGGTACAAGTCGGAGGTACGAGACATCCAAGACGACCGATGGAACGACGCTTGCGGCGAACTCGGTCCGGTCGTCGCAGAGGCGTACGAGTACGTCTCCCGGTCGGACAACGACCACTCTCCCGACGAACTCCTCGACGGGGAGAAAGCCAGCGTCATACTCCGGCGAGTCCTCGACTCGCGCGACGACCTTGGCGACTTAGAGGACAAACTCGAGAGCATCGACGAACCGAAACAGGCGTATCGACGGTGTAGGAAAGACTACACATACATCCCGTGGATTCTCTCTGGAGGAAGTACGGGGTTCGGTGTCTCGGCGGTCGTCCTCTGGTTCGCGCCCGAGAGCATGGTTTTCACTGCCATCGGTGCATCGACCACAACCGTCAGCGTCGTCGTCATCACCGTCGGCGTGTACGTCGCGTATCGCTTTTCGAACGCTCAAAACGACCTCGACGAGATGACCGAGGAAACCGAGTTCCGATAGACGCTCGGACGAACTCGGGACGAGTCGGCTCACCCCGACACCCGCAGGTAGAACGACTCCGCGAGCCGGGGGAACACCCCGACCGAGACCGCACCGACGACCGCTCCGGTAGCCAGCGACCCTGCGGGCGACCCGAGTTGTACCGCCGCCTCTCCGCCGTAGGCCGCGGCCGCGAGCGCGGCGTTGAAGTAGACGACCCGGAACAGGACCAGCCACGGCGTCAGCGACACCCACCCGCGAACGTCCGTGCCGAGGGGCCGAACCCACCCCCCGCGGATCAGGGTCCCGACGCCGACCATCGCCGCCCACGCGACCAGCGCCGAGGTCTTGGTCCCGTACCACCGCGCGGGCGAGGTCATCATCACGGTGTAGAGAATCGGGATGCTGAACACCGAGACGTCGGCGAAGACGTAGGCGGCGTCGTCGAGTAGCAACCCCAGCGGGTCCTTCTCGCTCACCGCGCCGAGGCTGTTTCCGTCCCACGACCGTCGCCGCCTGCTCTCGGCGGCCTCGATTTGCCTGCCGGGTCGCTCCGCGCGTCGGCCGCGCCGGTCGGACATACCTCCCGAAACGACCCGCAGGAAAGTAAACCTCGCCCCGTTAGGGGGTCCGTTACTCTCCGCGCTCGGTCTCGCGCACTCGCTCTCGGACCCGGTCGGGCGTGAACGGAATCCGGTCGGCGCTCACGCCCAGCGGCTCCAGCGCGGCGTTTATCGAACACGCGATGCTCGCCGGGCCGTCTATCATCCCACCCTCGCCGGTCCCCTTCGCGCCCGTGGCGGTGAACGGCGAGGGGGTCTCGGAGTGGTCCAGTTCCATCTCGGGGACGTTCTCGATGGAGGGGAGCCGATAGTCGAACATCGTGATGGCCTGGGGCTGCCCCGACTCGTCGTAGCCGAACTCCTCCAGCAGGGCCGCGCCGACGCCCTGCGCGAGACCGCCGTGGGCCTGCCCCTCGACTATCATCGGATTGAGCTGGGTGCCACAGTCCCGCAGGGAGTAGAACTTCAGTATCTCGACCTCGCCGGTCTGCACGTCGACCTCGACGACCGGGGCGTTCGCGGCGAACGCCGCGGTCGGGTAGACCGGGAGCTTCCGGGCGAGCGCGTCGTCGAAGTCGGCCAGTTGGGTCGCGGGATGCTCGTAGTCGTAGCTCGCGCGCGTGAGCCGGTCGTCTCCGGGTCGCTCGCGGTCTCGCTGCGCGAGACCCGCGAGCGACAGCGTCTCGCCGCCCGCCCGCTCGACCGCGCCGTCCCGATAGGTCACCTCGCTCTCGGGGCAGTCCCAGACCTCGCTCGCCAGCGCCTCCAGATTCTCGGCCAGCGTCCGGCCCAGCCCCTGGGCCGCGCCCGAGACCATCACCGCCATCCGCGATGCTGCGGAACCGTACTCGGTCGGGGCCTCGGCGCTGTCGAGGTACGACACCTCGACGTCGCTGGGAAGGATTCCGAGCTCGTCGGCCAGAAGCTGGGTCACGAGGGTCTGGTGGCCCTGTCCAGACGAGTCGGTCGCGAGGTACGCTCGCACGGTGCCGTCGTCGCGTATCTCCGCCCGGAGGTGTTCGGGGAGTTCGGCCACGTCCTCGCGGTCGCGGTCGTCGAGGCCCTCGCGGTCCGAGCGCTGGCGGTCGGTCCAGTCGGACCCCGAGACGCCGGGTTCGATGTGGACCGTCGGGCGGACCCCTCGGTACTTGCCCTGCTCGCGCTTCTCCGCGACCGTCTCGGGGTCGAGCAGGCCGCCGTCGCGCTCTTGCTCGATCCTCTCCCGGACGTGCGCCATGGCCGCCGGGAAGTCCCCCGAGTCGTAGACGTTCTTCGAGGGCAGTTCGTAGGGCATCTGGTCGGACTCGATGAGGTTGCGTCGTCGGAGAACGTCCGGGTCCAGCCCGATTTCCGCGGCGGCCTCGTCCACTATCATCTCCAGCGCGTAGAGGTGGGCCGGGACCCCGAACCCCCGGTAGGCGGTCTGGCAGGTCTTGTTGGTCAACACGAGGTCGTACTCGTAGCGGGCGTCCCGAACGTCGTAGGCGTTGGTGAGGACCGAGAGGGGTTTGAGCACCTGATTCACGGGGTAGCGCGGCCACGCGCCGAAGTCGTCGACGAACCAGAAGTCCAGTCCCCGAATCGTTCCGTCGTCGTCGACCGCGAGCTTCACGTCGTACTCGCGCTCGGTCGAGTGCATGTCCCCGCCCTGCAGATTCTCGATGCGGTCCTCGACGAACGCCACGGGGCGGTTCAGCTCCTTGCTCGCCATCGCGGCGAGACAGCAGTAGCGATGGATGGCGATCTTCGTCCCGAAGCTCCCGCCCACGTCCGGCGGCACGTCCAGATGCACGTCGTCGGGGTCGTAGCCCAGCGTCTCGTACACCGTGTCGTCGACGAGGGTGTGCAACTGGATGTTGCAGTCGATGTCGAAGCTGTCCGAATCGTCGTCGTAGTCGGCCACGACGCCCGCGGTTTCGAGCGGGACCCCGGAGATGCGGCCCCACGAGTAGGACCCCTCCACGACGTGGTCAGCCTCCTCGAACGCTTCCTCGGGGTCGCCGAACGCGAGCTCCTCGTGGTCGGCGACGTTCGACCCGAACGCCTCGTGGACCACCGTCTCGTCCTCGCGGGCCTCCCGGGGGTCGACGACCGGGTCGAGCGTCTCGTAGCGCACGTCCACCAAATCCACCGCGTCCTCGGCGACGTAGCGGTCGTCGGCGACCACCGCCACCACGGGTTCGCCGACGTACCGCGTCTTGCCGTCGGCGAGCGACCACTCCTCGAACCCCTCCAGTCCCGCGGGCATGGGGTTGTACTCGGCCTTGAGGTCCTCGGCGGTCAGCACGAGGTGACAGCCGGGGTGGTCCTCGGCGGCGCTCGCGTCTATCTCCTCGATCTCGGCGTGGGCGTGGACGCTCCGGTACAGCGCCATGTGGAGCGCGCCCTCGGGGGCCCTGTCGTGGACGTACTCGGCCTCGCCCGTGAGGATGCGCCGGTCCTCGACGCGCCGGAGGCCCCGGCCCGTGAACCGCTCCTCGCCCTCGGTCTCGGCGTCCGTTCCGGTCTCGGCTCCCGACTCGGCCTCCGCGTGTGGGCGCGAACTCATTTCTCCGCCTCCGCGCCCGCGTCGCCCTCCGCCTCTTCGCCGTCCATCCGGTCGGCCGCGCGCAGGACCGCGTCGTAGATGTTCTGATACCCCGTACACCGACAGATGTTGTCGGCGAGTCCCCGCTCTATGTCCTCTTCGTCGGGGTCGGGTTCGTCGTCGAGCAGTTCCTTGGTCGCCATCACGAACCCGCTCGTGCAGAATCCGCACTGGAGGGCGTGCTCCTCGTGGAACGACTCCTGAATCGGGTGGAGCGTCCCGTCCTCGGCGAGTCCCTCGACCGTCTCGACTTCCCTTCCGTCGGCCTGCACCGCGTAGGTCAGACACGACTTGATGGCGTCGCCGTCCAGCAGGACGGTACAGGCCCCACAGACCCCGTGTTCGCACCCGACCCGTACCCCGCGTAGTCCCTGCGAATCCCGGAGGAAGTCCGAGAGCTTGTGGCGCGGTTCGACATCGGCGGTGACCTCCTCGCCGTTGACCGAGAGGGTTATCTCCTCGGTGGGGTAGTCGAGGGTGGGGGGAGCGTCATCGGTACTCATGGTAGGTGCTGACATATATCTGGGCGGCGCATAAACGTTGCCCCGAAAACGGGTGCGTGCTCCCCTGCTGGCGTCCTGGCGCCCGTCTACTCGCCCGCCCGTTCGCCGGGACCGGCCAGCGAGCCGATCCGGTCCAGCAGGGTCGCGGCCTCGTCCTCGAACTCCTCGACCGACCTCTCGACGTAGTGGACCCGCGTCTCGACCGATTCGTCGTCCTCGGGCGATTCGTACACGACGGCCGCCTCGCCGAGCTCTCGCTCCATGTTTCGAGGGCGACGGCCACGCGGCTAAGCGATGGGGCCGCTAGGAAATGATGGGTTCGGTGACGAGAGAATCGTTGACCCTGAAGTAACTACCTCGATGACGACGCAGAAAGCCCCTGCACGCTCGCGGTCGCTGTGCGGGATATTTGGTCGGCGCTCGCTTCGCTCGCGCCTCGAAATAGTGGCCCGCGCAGGCGACCACGGCCTTCGGCCGCGAGCGCGCAGGCCCTTTCAGTCCGACCGACAGCACCGCGACCGCAGCCCACATCCTCCCCAACCGACTGCGCTTCTCGGGCGCTCGCTTCGCTCACGCCCTGTGGTGCTCGTCCCTCGCGCGGTTGGCGCGGCGCAAACCGCACGCCGCGCCAGCACGCGCCGGAAGATGCACCGCGTCTTCCGAGCCTGCGGTCGCTTCGCTCCCGCAGACGCCGGGTGGAACGGTCCACCGTGAAATCGGCCCGTGGACCAGTCCACGAGGCGACGACTGGGGAGACAGTCCACCGGGTGGGATGAAAGGGGCCGCCCGGTCGCGTTTATGTAGTCGCCTCAGCGACATATCCGCGCGGGCGGTGCGGAGAGCGCGGGTATGTCGCTGAGCGGCCTCCTCGTGAGCGAAGTCTGCGCGAGCGAAGCGAGCGCAGGCTCGTCGGAGCGTGCTCCGACGGTGCGAACGAGGGCTCGACGGACGCGGTTTGTCCGTCGGTGGCGAGCGGGCGGGGGCTTTCAAGGCGTTCTCGGCTTTGCTGTCTCCGTTTCGTCGCAAGCGAACGGGAACTTTTACTGAATTCCTAAGTCGAACATCTCCGCTACGACTTCGCCATCCACCGAAGACCTTTGGGCCTCCACACCACACCTCACGCACGATGATACTCGGGGTCGTCCTCGCGGCCGGGTCGGCCAGCCGGTTCGAGGGGTCGAACAAACTCCTCGCGTCCCTCGACGGCGACCCGGTCGTCGCGCACGCGACCCGGACGCTCGCGGAATCGAGCGTCGATGCGCTCGTCGCGGTGGTGGGCCACGACGCCGAGCGGGTCGTGGCTGCGCTTCCCCCCGCAGTCGAGGTCCTCGAAAACCCCGACCACGGGGCGGGTCAGAGCACCTCGGTCCGGCGCGGGGTCGAGGCGGCCCGCCAGCGCGACGCGGCGGCCGTCCTGTTCGCGCTCGGCGACATGCCCCGCGTCTCGGTCGAGACGGTCGAGCGACTCCTCTCGGCCTACCGCGACCGCGGGCCGGAGGGCGAGACCATCGCGGCCCCGCGGTACGACGGTCGCCGCGGCAATCCCGTCCTGTTCGGGGCCGAGTACTTCGACGCGCTGGCCGGAGTCGAGGGCGACCGCGGGGGCCGAGTGCTCCTCGAAACCGAACCGGTCGCGTGGGTCGACGTAGCCGACCCCGGAATCCACCGCGACGTGGACACGCTCGGAGACTTGCGCGACCTTCAGGACGAGTCGGCGTCGTCCGACGCCGACTCGTCCTCGGGCGAGGACGCCGACTCGGGTCTCGGGTGAATCGGTTCCTCGCGGCGGGTCAGCCGACCGCCCTCGCGACCGTTGGCGACCGCGAGGACCTCCGAGACCACGCTGAGCGCGACCTGCATCGGCTCGCCGCCGCCGAGGTCGAGGCCGACCGGCGTCGCGACGCGCTCGCGGTCCGACTCCGAGAGCCCAACGTCCTCCTCGGCCAACGCCGCGCGCATCTCCTCGAACCGCTTTCGCGGGCCCATCACGCCGACGTAGGGCACCGCGGTGTCGAGCAGGGCCTCCAGCGCGAGGCGGTCGTCGACGAAGTTGTGGGACATCACGACCGCGTAGGTGTCCTCGGGGCGCTCTATCACCTCTGCGACCTCGGTCGGCCGGGCGGCGACCACCCGATGCGCGGCCGGAAACCGCTCGGCGTCGGCACGAGCGCCGCGCGCGCTCGCGACCGTGACCTCGAACCCGGCGTCCCTCCCCAGCCGCGACACCGGGCGCACGTCGTTGTCGCTCCCGAACACGAGCAGTTGGGGCGTCGGCTCGTAGCCGTCGACGAACACCTCGGCGGTCCCCCGGTCGGTCTCGACCGCCACGGTGTCGGATTGCCCCGATTCCGCGAACTCGCGGGCGGTCTCCCGAACTCCGGCCAGCACGTCGTCGGGAATCGGTTCGCGGGCGTCGGTCGCCTCGATTCCGCCCGACGGGTCGGCCACCGCCCGCGCACCGACCCGCGCGGGGTGGTCGCCACCGACCACCGTCAGGAGGGCGACCCGCTCGCCCGCCGTGACCCGGTCGAGCGCGGGCCCGAAACTGCCGTCTGCGGGTTCGACCAGCACGTCGATGACGCCGTTGCATCCGAGTCCGAAGCTCCACGTATCGTCCTCGCTCGTCAGGTCGAACGTCTGTCGTAGCGGGCCGTCGACGAGCGCGCGGTCGGCGAGCTCGGCGACCGGACCTTCGAGACACCCCGCGGTGATGGCTCCGACCTCGTCGTCGTCGTCGAGGACCATCTTCGCGCCGGGACGGCGGTAGGCCGCGCCCTCGACGTCCGAGACGGTGGCGACCGCGACGCTCTCGCCGAGGCGGTCGCGCAGTGACTCGCGGACCCCGAAGGTGCTGGCGGCCCACGGGTCCGGATTCGCGTCGTCCATGGGGACTGGTAGCTAATCGGCGTATTTAGTGTTGGCGTCGAAGATGGGGCGAACACTCCTCTGTTGCTACCCGAAGTACAAAGAAACAAATAATAATTACGTAAAATAAAGCTAGAAAATTACTTATATTTGTATAACAGTACTGATGTATGGAGAAGCGAAACACTCCTGACTCGTCGCAACGAGCACACTCGAACACCTCTCGACGCGATTTCCTGCGAACGACTGGCGTCGTAACCGGAGCCGCCGTGACGGGGCTCGGAACCCTTGCCTCCGGGCCTTCGCTGGTCTTCGCCAGCAAGGAGGAACCGTACGACCGCACGCAGAAGAGCGTCGTCGAGCGACTTGACGAAGACTGGTGTGAACTCCAGTCGAACATCAACGGCGCGAAGATGATCAGCCAAGAGACCAACCAGTTCGAGCAGGCAGGCACGTTCGCCATCTCCCGAACTAGCGTCGAAGGTGCGTACGCCAACACCCGAAACGTCCGGTTCGACCTCGATGCGGTGGACGTTCCGGATACCGGTTACTGGGTCAACGAGCACAACGCGTATAAGCAAGACGACGACGACTCTGAGGTGGGCGAACAACTCGTTGAGGAAGCTGCGAGCTTCCTCTGGGATGTCACTCTCAGTTCGCTCGGTGCGCCGAACCCACTCTCACTCCTACTCGTCGGCGACGACGACAATAGCGTCAGCGTCGACACGGGGTGCTGTAACGACTACCTCCATGTGAGTTATCCGAAGAACACAGACGTCGGTGGCATCTGGGTGAGTCAGTACTTCCAAGATGAGGATACTCAAGTC
Organism: Halorussus salilacus; assembly: GCF_024138125.1. Classification (NCBI taxonomy): domain Archaea; kingdom Methanobacteriati; phylum Methanobacteriota; class Halobacteria; order Halobacteriales; family Haladaptataceae; genus Halorussus; species Halorussus salilacus. The sequence goes on along the minus strand of NZ_CP099994.1, from coordinate 82,691 downwards.
CCCGAGGGGACCTACAAGTTCGAGGCCACCTTCGAGGCGGACGTCGGACACGTCAGCACGTCAACGCTGGACCCCGGCTTTCAGAAGAAAGAGACGGTCACTCACGACCACGATATCGAGGTCGAAGTCTACTCCGATTAGCCGAAACGGCGCTCCAGAACCGCGGAGCTCTGCGGCCACGGGACGGACGCTCAGGACTCCCGCTTCACGACCAGCACCGGGAGGTCGCCGCCGCGCAGGAGCTCCGACGTGACGCTCCCCAGGAGCTGGCTCCGGAGGTTCGAACGGCCGTGTGACCCCATGACGACGAGGTCGACCTCGCGGTCCACCGCGTAGTCGTGGATACCCGGTGCGACGCCGTCGAAGTCGGCGGTCCGGACCACGTCGGTCTCGAAGTCAACGTCGGGCGCGAGCGACTCGATGCGCTCTGCGACGCGCTGGGTGGCCTCCCGTCCCCGCGACTCCAGACGCTCGACGAACTCGCGTTCGAGCCCCCCGGCGCTGAACAGCCCGCCCGCCGACTGCAGGTCGGCGACATTCAGGACGTGCACCTTCGACCGGAAGCGTCCGGCTATGGCCACACCGTGGTCGGTCGCGGCTTCGGCGTTCTCGCTGCCGTCGGTCGGCAGGAGCAGTCGCTCGTACTCGATTCCCTCTCGCGGCCTGCGCTCGCTTTCCGGGACGACCAGCACCGGGACGTCGCCGTGGGTCAGCACGTACTCGGTGACGCCGCCGAGGAGCCGCCGCCGAAGGCCCCTCCGGGCTCCCCGACCCATCGCGACGAGGTCGGCGTCCCGTTCGGCCGCGTACTCGCAGATTCGAGTCGACGGCCTCCCCTCCAGAAGCGCCGTCTCGACCGCACAGCCGAACTCCGCGCCGACGGCCTCGACCTCCCCGAGCGTCTGCTCGCCGCGCTCTCGGAGTTCCCGCTTCTCGTCGTCGGTCCGTGCGAGCCGTCTGGCTTCGCGGTCGAGGACGTAGAGCACGTCGACGCTCGCGTCGAACGACTGGGCCAGCTTGAACCCGCTCTCTGCCGCACGCCTCGCGGCGTCGCTCCCGTCGACGGGAATCAGGATGCGGTCGTACATGGCAACGAACGGTATACGAGGTCCCCGCCAATCAGTGTTGTCTCCGCTCCCGGCTCCGAGGTTTGGGACCGACGCGGGGAGTCGGCTACTCCTCGCCGAACACGCCCGCCTCCGCCAGCGCCTCGACCTCCGCCTCGGAGTAGCCGATTTCGCGGAACAGCTCCCGGTTGTCCTCGCCCAGCGTCGGCGGTGCCGACTCGAACCCGCTGTCGGCGTTCGCGTAGTTCAGGGGGTGCTCGACGACCGGCACCTCGCGGTCGCCGTCCGCTACCTCGGTCACGACGCCGCGGGCCTCGGTCTGCTCGTTGTACAGCGCCTCCTCGACGCTCTGGACCGGACCCGCCGGAACCCCCGAATCCTCGACCAGAATCTCCATCCACTCGTCGGTCGTGCGCTCGGCGAGTTCGGCCTCTATCTCGGCTTCGAGCGCGTCCATGTGCTCGACGCGGTCGGCGTTGGTCTCGAATCGGTCGTCCTCGGGGAGGTCGGGCCGCCCGATGGCCTCACAGAACGCCCCCAGAGTTTCGGATTGAGGCACGCGACGTTGATGTGGCCGTCGGCGGTCTCGTAGGTCTGATACGGCGCGAGCACGGGGTCCTTGGTCCCCATCCGGGTCGGCTCCTCCCCGGCGAACACCTTCCCGGCCTGCTTGGTGAGCCACGGGAGGGTGGCGTCGAGCATCCCCAGGTCGATGTACTCGCCCTCTCCGGTCCGCTCGCGCTTGTACAGCGCGTTCGAGATACCGAATCCCGCCCACATCCCGGTGATGAGGTCGGTCTGGGGGAGTCCCACCTTGACCGGCCGCCCGCCCGCCTCGCCGGTCACGCTCATGATGCCGCTCATCCCCTGCACGAGCAGGTCGTAGCCCGGCCGCTGGCTCCACGGCCCGGTCTGGCCGAACGCCGAGATGGCGCAGTAGACCACGTCCTCGTTCACGTCCCGGATGGAGTCGTAGTCGACGTGGAGGCGCTCGGCGGTGCCGGGCCGGTAGTTCTGGACGAACACGTCGGCGGTCTCCGCGAGGTCGTAGAGCGCGGCGAGTCCCTCCTCGGACTTGAGGTCCAACTCGACGCTGCGCTTGCCGTAGTTCACGGTCCAGAAGTAGGGCGATTCGCCGTCGACGAACGGCGGCCCGGAGTGGCGGTTGTCGTCGCCCGCGTCCGGACGCTCGACCTTGATCACTTCCGCGCCCTGATTCGCCAGCATCAGGGTCGCGAACCCGCCCGTGACGAACGTCGAGAGGTCGAGAACCCGGATTCCCTCCAGAATCTTGCCTGTCATGGCCCAGAGAGTCGGCGGAACGGACAAAAACCTTCGCCCCGAGCGCCGGGCCACCGGCCCGCGGGCCGGTGGCCCGGCGCGATTGGGTCCGTCTTTCCTCTGCTTCTCCCTGTCCCTCTCCCTGTCCCTCTCCCTGTCCCTCTCCCTGTCCCTGTCCCTCTCCCTCTGCCTGTCCCTGTCCCTCTCCCTCTGCCTCTCACCGAGCGACCGCCCGGAGGTCGACTCGCCACGGCGACACCATCGCGACCAGGATTCCGGCGGCCGCCAGCAGGCAGACCGCCAGTCCGACGAACGCCGCGGTGTAGCTGGCGACCTCGGCGACGTACCCCACGTAGGCCGGACCGACCGCCCCCACGCCGAGGTAGACGGTCCGGGTCGCGCCCATGTCACCGCCCATGCTCGAATCGGGGAACACCCCCATCAGGAACGTCTGCATCACGGGCGGGAACGACATGAACCCCGCCGAGAACGCGACCACCGCGACGACCACCAGCGGCGCGGCCGAGAGCGCGATGATGCCCCGAGCGCGACCGTCCCGACCACCAGCGCGGCCGTGGCGACCGTCGCGTGGGTCGCCCGGTCGCCCAGCGCGCCCGCGACCGGCTTGACGACGATGCCGACCGCGAACAGCGCCGCGAACGCGCCGCTCGCAAGCCCCGCCGAGAACCCCTTGTCGGCCTGCAGGAAGGCGGGGAGGAAGCCGGTCGCGCCCTGCCACGCGAACGAGAACAGCGAGTAGACCAGCGTGAGGTTCCGTATCTCGGGGTCGGCGACCAGCCGACGCCCCGTGTCGAGGAGGTCCATGTCCACCCGCGCGACCGAGTAGGGCTCGCGACTCCAGAGGTGGAGCATGACGAGCGCGAGTCCGACCAGCGCGACGACGGGCAGGAAGGCGGTCTGCCAGGTCGCGACCGCGAGCGCCGCGACCGCGACGCTGCTCGCGACCGCGCCGCCCGCGTCGCTCGCGGCGGTCTGGACGCCGAACGCCTGCCCGCGCCGGACGACGAACAGGTCGGTTATCAGCGCCTTGGTGGGCGTCGAGAACACCCCCGCGCCGACGCCGACGACCGACGCCGCGACCACGAAGGCGACGTAGTCGCTCGTCACCGCGAACAGCCCGAACCCCGCGACGAGCAGGCCGAGACCCGCGATGAGCAGGGTCTTGCGCGAGAGTTCGTCCGAGAGCCGACCGCCGGGGTACTGCAGGAGCGCGTAGAAACCCCACAGCGCCGAGAGCGCGACACCGGCCTCGAACCGGGTGATGGCGAGGTCCTCGATGATGGCCGGGAGCATCGGCGCGAGCGCGAACCGGCCGACGCTCAGGGCCGCCCACCCGAGCGAGCAGGCCACGAGGAGCCGACCCGCGTAGCCGCCGAACAGTCGCTCGCCGCCGTCCCCGCCGGTGGCCGACATACGCCCTCCGACGGCGGCGGGGCATTTCAAACCTGATTCCGCGGCAGAACGCGGGCCGCCGGAGCGGCCCGCGTTCGGTACCGCGAGCGGGCGCTCGGCGTTCGCCACCGTTCTCGCTCGGCGTTCGCCACCGCTCGCGGGCGGCGATTCGCCGCCCGCGAGCGGTCAGTACCAGTCGGGGTAGTCGTCGGCCGCCATCTCGTCGACGGGGAACCTGGGTCGCCGGATTCGGTCGTAGTCGTACTGGTTCGGGTCGAAGGCCGCCACGCCGGGGCTGTTGACCGTGATGACCTCGCTCGCCATCGGCTCGTAGGCGGCCCGGTAGTGGTTGTTGCTCTTGACCGCGACGACGTCGAGGCGCTCGGGCTGGACGCCGACGTGCCGCCATATCTCGGCGTCGAGGGGCTGGATGCGCTTCTCGGTCAGGATGACGCGCACGCCGTCGCCCTCGCCGCAGCGGAACAGGACCGTCCGGCCGAGGTGGTTCTCGGTCCCGGTCGCCATCGGTCCCGCGTTCCGGAACTCGCCGTCGGTTATCGCCGCCACGTAGCCGTCGGCCTCGCAGATGGGCGGCGTGAAGCTCCCCTCGGCCTTCCCGCCGAGCGTGACGGTGACGCGCTCGCCGACGCCCGCCTCGACGCAGGCCGCGACCGCCTCGGGGTCGTGGACGAGCGCGAGGCCCGCGTTCGTCGCCCCGCGGTCGATGAGTTCGCGCAGGACCGCGGTCTCGTCGCCGGTGCCGCCCCCGCCGGGGTTGTCGCCGCTGTCGGCCAGCACGACGGGTCCGGCCTCCGGGGGGTTCGCGTCGGCGGCCCGCAGCGCCCGACCCACCGCGTCCATCGGGTCGGGGAACTCCCCGACGAACGCCTCGCGCATCTCCCAGAGTTCGGCCGCGAGGTCACGGGCGGCGTGCACTCCGGCCGACTCGTCGTCGGCGACCGCGACGACCGAGGTGCCCATCGCGGGCACGTCGGCCTTGTGGAAGCCCGGGAGGACGTTGACCTTCGCCACGCCGTCGCGGTCCTCGATCCGGCGCGCGGTCGCCATGATGTCGGCCATCGGCCCCCCGCGAGTGTTCTGGAGGGGGCCGAGCGGGAGCATCGGCGGGCGCTCGACGTGCATCGAGTACTCGCGACCCTCTCGCAGCATCTCGACGAGGAGCCGGGTCGCGCGCCGCCCCGTCTCGGCCATGTCGACGTGGGGGTAGGTCTCGAACGCGACCAGCGCGTCGGCGGCTGCGCACATCTCGTCGGTGACGTTGCCGTGGAGGTCGAGGGTCGCGACCACCGGCACGTCGGGACCGACCGCCTCCCGGACCGCCGACAGCAGGGGGCCCTCCCCGTCGGTCCGGCCCTCCGGGACCATCGCGCCGTGTAGCGAGAGCGCGACGCCGTCGAGGTCATCGCCGCGCTCACGGACCGCCGAGAGTATCTCGCCCGCGTAGAAGTCGTAGGCGTCCTCGGTGACGAGCCCGCCCGGCGTGGCGGCCGCGGCGACGCTCGGAACGAGGTCCAGACCCGCCGACTCGGCGGCGTCGAGGATGCCCCCGACCGGGGTGTTGGTCCCCCGGAGTCCGGCGACCAGCTCCTCGCCGACGTACTCGCGGCGGTCGGCGAACGCCGCGCGGTCGGTCGCCCGCACGGCGAAGGTGTTCGTCTCGTGGGAGAACTCCCCCACGAGTACCGTCTCGTCAGTCATTCACTCTCCATTGGCGGGCCGACGATATAAATGTGGAACGCCAACATTCATACGTGCCGACCCGGATGTCGTTCGTATGTCGAACTCCCGGCGGCCGGGCGGGGGCGCGCGAAGCTGAGTCTCGGTCTGTCGCTGCTGTTCGCGGTCGGCGCGTTCGCCTACTTCGCGCTCGGGGGTCACCGGTTCAGGGCGCGATTCTCGGACTCCTCGTCGTCGCGGCGGGATACTGGGAGTACCGCCGCAAGCTACAGGACGAGATGACCGCCGAGCGCTACGAGGCCGAGGCCGACGAAGAGCGTCGGCGGGGCCGGGAGTAGACGGGGTCGAGCGGGGCGAGAGACAGGTCTGAGCGCGTGCGTCGTCCGAACCCGGCGCGGTCGGGTCGCCGCGCGCGGCGACCCGACCGCGCCCCTCTCCGGTGCCCGAACGGCTAAGTCAGGGCCTTCCCTATCCCCGCCGAATGACCGACATCGACGCCGACGGCCTCGCCGACCTGCTCGCCGAACTCGTCGCCCGGGAGACGGTCAACCCCCCGGGCGACGAGGGCGTCCTCGCGGAGTACCTCGTCGAGCGCCTCGACGACTCGCCCGTCGACTTCGACGTGGGGGTCCGGGAGGTCCACCCGGGTCGCCCGAACGTCGTCGCACGCGCTGGCGACCCCGAGAAGGGGAGCCTGCTCCTCACGGGCCACATGGACGTGGTGCCCGCGAACCCCGACGACTGGACGGCCGACCCCTTCGAACTCCGGCGGGAGGGCGACCGACTCGTCGGCAGGGGGACCGCCGACATGAAGGGCGCGCTCGCCGCGAAACTCCTCGCGGCCGAGGCGTTCCTCGCGTCCCACGACGACCCCGGCGAGGTGATTCTGGGGTTCACCGTCGACGAGGAGCGCGGCGGGTCGGGCACCGAGGCGCTCGCCGAGCGCGTCGAGGCCGACGCCGCCATCATCGGCGAACCCAGTCGGTGTCAGGTCGCCATCGCGGAGTACGGCGTCGTGGGCTACGAACTCACCGTCCGGGGCGAGAGCGGCCACTCCGGGCGGCCCGACCGCGCGGTCAACGCCGTCGACGGCCTCCGGAAGGCCCTCGACCGGGTCGAGGCCCTCGACGACGAGGTCCGGACCCAAGAGCACGACTTGCTCGAACCCGGCCCCTCGGTCAGCATCACCGAGATAGACGGCGGGCTCGCGCCGAACGTCATTCCCGACGAGGCGACCGCGACCGTCTTCTGGCGGACGCTCCCGGACATCGACCGCGACCCCGCGGTCTTCGACGACCGCCTCGCAGACGCCCTCGAAGGCGTCACGCTCGACGGGGAGCCCGTAGACGTGGAGTTCGAGCGCTGGCTCTTCAGCGCGGGGTCGGAGGTCGACCGCGACGCCGCCATCGTGCGGGAGACGCTCGACGCCGCCCGCGAGGTCGGAATCGACGCCGAGGTCACCGGCTTCAACGCCGGGACCGACGCGCGGTTCCTCACGCGGGCTGGCATCCCGACGCTCGTGTTCGGGCCCGGAAGCATCGAGGACGACGCCCACACCGTCGACGAGTCGGTCGCGCTCGACGAGCTGGTGGCGACGGCCGAGACGTATCGGGGCGTCCTCGAACGTCGGCTTGGCTGAGTCTCATCGAGCGCCCCGGCCTCGACGTCGTCGTTTCGGACCACCTCTCCCGTGTCCCGTCCCGAGATGTACGCTCTGTAGAGATATGTCTCTCAGTTCATGTAGACGAGAGTGGATAGTATTTCGTCGTTGAACCTCTCAGGTTGCGTATCGGACGTGGCTAATCGATACGATTTTAGACCGTTTCGTCTTCGGATTATCCGCATCGTGTCCGACGATTTTCGGGTTCCCGCCCGCATTACCTGTAGGTAGGATATCCTTTCGTGACCCGCGTCGCCACATCAACAATCATGATTTATTGATATAGTTGGGTTCAATATATTAAACACAACTTATCAGTACTTCCGCAAAACGGTAATATAGTTGTGTGCTGTGTACTGCTCTATGCCGGATAGGCAGATCGACCCGAAGCGGCGTGACTTCTTGGCGAAAGCCGGTGCAACGAGCGGTGTCGTCGGTCTGACTGCGCTTGCCGGGTGTACCGGCGGCAGTCAGGACGAAACAACGACGACCGAGGCCGAAACCACCGAAGGCGGCGGTGACGGTACGGACACCGAGACCGAATCGGGCGGCGACGGCGAAGCGCTGCCGACCTACACCTACGTCAACAACGCCCAGAGCTACAACCCGCCGCGCCACGACGCGATAAACCTCAACGCGCGGCAACTCGGCGACCTCGGACTGGACGTCGACGTCGAGGTGCTCGAATGGGGTACCCTGTTCAACCGCGTCGACCAGGAGTACGACTACAGCTTCTCGACGTGGCACACCTTCTTCACCCCCGACCCGGTGCTGGAGTTCAACAACATGCTCCATTCCTCGAACACCGGCGAGGGCGAGGGCAACTACGCGGGCTACGAGAACTCCGACGTCGACGAACTCATCGACGGCTACATGGCCGAACCCGACGCCGATACCCGTATCGAGCAGGTCCACGAGCTCCAGCAGATCCTCATGGACGACGTGCCGATGATGCCGATCACCCACATGCCGATGCTCGTCGTGTACAACAACGAGCAGACCGGCAACTGGCAGCCCGGACTGGCGCTTGGGTACAACTCCTACTGGACGATGATCAACCTCGAGATGCAGGGCGACGAGTCCGTCCTGAAGGGGTACTGGCCCGAGTCGCTGTCGACCATGAACCCGCTCGGTCACAACGGCGAGAACAAGCACGTCTACCAGTTCACGGTGATGTACGACACGCTCCTGCGACTCGACAACAACGCCGAGTTCAACACGGACGTGAGCCTCGCCACCGACTTCGAGCGCGTCGACGAGACCACGATGGAGTACACCATCCGGACCGACCACTCGTGGCACGACGGCGAGGACCTCACCACCGAGGACGTCGCGTTCACGTTCAACTACATCACCGAGAACGAGGTGCCCTACTACTCCACCCAGACCGAGTACATCGAGGGCGCGGAAGCCGTCGACGACGAGACGGTCCGCATCAACATGTCCGACCCGCTGGGGCCGTTCAACGAGATCGTCGCCACCCAGATTCCGATCATCCCCGAGCACATGTGGGCAGACCGGGAGGACCCGAGCGAGCAGACCATCGACGAACCCGTCGGCAGCGGTCCGCTCCAGTTCGATTACTGGGAGGAGGGCAGCGAGTTCGGGATGACCCGGTTCGACGACCACTTCGCGTCGGTCGACTTCGAGGAGCGCTACTGGCGCATCATCCCCGAGGCCTCGACGGTGTGGGAGCTGCTCAACAACGGCGAACTCAACTACGAGCCGTTCGGCCGCATCGACCGCTCGCTCAACGAGAATCAGGACAACGAACAGATCGGTGTCGAGTCCAACCCCGCGACCTCGTTCTGGCACTTCACCCCGAACGAGCGCGAGGAGGGCCTCGACGACGTGGCGCTCCGGAAGGCGATGGTCGAGACCCTGCCGCGGACGCCCATCGTCGACCAGATCCTGTTCGGATTCCCCGAGCCGGGATTCAACGTCGTCTCGCCCGCGTACGGGCCGCTCCACACCGAGGACGTCACCGAGTACGAGGAGAGCATGGACGCCGCCCGGAGCCGTCTCGAAGAGGCTGGCTACACCTGGAATGACGAAGATTTGCTTCAGACGCCAGAAAGTTAAAAACCCTCAATAGAATCGGGAATAAGATAGACTTTTTAAGGTTGCGACACAGAGGATAATGTGATTCAGTGCCATGGGAAAGGCCAGCTTTGTAATTAGACGGTCACTTCAATTAGTTGTAACGTTCTGGGCCGTGGGCACGGTCCTGTTCATGTTGTTCAGGCTGATGCCCGGCGACCCGACGTCGTTCGTCGTCTCCTCGCAGATGACCGCTGAGGCGCGCCAGCAGATAATCGCGAGCTACGGCCTGAATCAGCCGTTGCACATCCAGTACATCAAGTTCCTGCAGAACGCGGCCGTACTGGACTTCGGCCAGTCGTTCCACTCCAACGAGCCCGTCAAGCAGGTCATCTGGACCTACCTCCCGAACACGCTCGTGCTGATGCTCACCGCGTTCGTCATCGCGTACATCGCGGGCATCACGCTGGGCGTGCTCTCGGGCTGGTATCGGGGCTCGCGGTTCGAGCGTAGCGCGGTCATCACCGCGCTGATGGCTCGCAGCGTCCCCACCTTCTGGGTCGGCCTGATGGTGCTGTGGATCTTCGGTGCGGGCCTCGACGTCATCCCGATGAGCGGCATGACCAGCGCCGGGCAGGGCCACTCGGGCTTCTGGGACAAGATTTCGTCGGTGGACTTCCTTCGCCACCTCGTCGCCCCGGCGGCGGTGCTGGCGTACTACTACATGGGGTATCCGTTGCTCATCATGCGCTCCAGCATGCTCGAAGTCCTCTCGGAGGACTTCATCGACGTGTGTCGCGCGAAGGGGCTCAAGGAGCGGACCATCATGTTCAAACACGCCGCGCGAAACGCCCTGTTGCCCATCGTGACCGCGGCGGCCATCGCGCTCGGCTACGCGGTCGGCGGGAGCGTCCTGATCGAGACGGTGTTCGCGTGGCCCGGAATCGGTCGGGAGATGGTGAACGCGGTGCTACGCCGTGACTTCCCCGTCGCGCAGGGGACGTTCATGGTGCTGGCCGCGACCATCATCATCCTGAACTTCATCGCCGACTTGGCGTACGGCTACCTCGACCCGCGGGTGACTTACGACTAGAACCATGGCACAAGAAGAAAGCACGAGTTCGATATTCACGGACCTCGACGACAGCACCTCGCGCGAGGAGGTCAACAAGTGGCAACGGCAGTTCAGACTGTGGCGCGAGACGCTCGGCGAACACTGGGGGATGCTGACCGACGAGCTGTCGGTGAAGCTGTCGATGCTGACGGTGACGTTCTTCGTGGTCGTCGCCATCTTCGCACCCTACATCGCGACCCACCGGCCGCTGACCCGCCAGTACCAGACCTCCGACGAACTGCTCATCGAGAAGTGGGCCGACCCGGCGATACTGGGCGCAGACAGCGGCTACATCCTCGGAACGACGGCCGAGGGGTTCGACATCTTCAGCCAGCTCGTGTACGGCACCCGCGCCGCACTGATGGTCGGCCTCATCGCGGCGGTGTTCACCGCTGGCATCGGCACCATGGTCGGTCTGGTCGCGGGCTACTACGGCGGGACGGTCGACGACTTCCTGATGCGCATCGTCGACTTCCTGTACGGGATGCCCATGCTCCCGACGGTCATCGTGCTGGTCGCGGTGCTCGGGCCGAGCCTCTGGAACATCATCCTCGCGCTCATCCTCCTCCAGTGGCGCTCGACCGCGCGCGTCATCCGGTCGCAGGCGCTCTCGTTGCGCGAGCGACCGTTCGTCAAGGCCGCGAAGGTCTCGGGCGCGAGCGACTGGCACATCATCTCCAGACACCTCGCGCCGAACGTGCTCCCGATGTCGTTCCTCTACGGGTCGTTCGCCATCGCGTGGGCCATCCTCACCGAGGCGGGCGTCTCGTTCATCGGGCTGGGCGACCCCAACACCGTGTCGTGGGGGACGATGCTTCAGGCCTCGCGGGCGTACTCGGCGCTCCAGTTCGGCGCGTGGTGGTGGTTCGTGCCGCCGGGCGTCTGCATCGGCCTGCTCGTGATCAGCGGCTTCCTCATCGGCCGCGGCTACGAGGAAATCACTAACCCCAAATTACAATGAGTCTACTAGAAGTCGAAGACCTCGAAGTGTACTACGAAACCGAGGGCGGGCCCGCTCAGGCGGTCGACGGGGTCTCGTTCGAACTCGAAGAGGGCGAGAACCTCGGCATCGTCGGCGAGTCCGGTTGCGGAAAGACCACCCTCGCGAAGGCCATCATCGGCATCCTGCCCGACGAGGGCTACGTCAACGGCGGGAAGATAGATTTCAAGGGCGAGGACCTCACCGCGATGTCCGACCCCGAGCGCCGACGCCTCAAGTGGGAGGAGATATCGATGATCGCCCAGTCGGCGATGAACAGCCTCGACCCGGTCTACACCATCCGCGAGCAGATCGTCGAGGCCATCGAGACCCACCGACCGGGAACCGGCCGCACCGAGTCCGAGCGAATCGTGACCGAGATGTTCGAACTCGTGGGACTCGACCCCGACCGGGCCGACGACTACCCCCACCAGTTCTCTGGCGGGATGCGCCAGCGCGCGATGATAGCGATGGCGCTCGCGCTCGACCCCTCCCTGGTGCTGGCCGACGAGCCCACGACGGCGCTCGACGTCATCATGCAGGACCAGATTCTCAAGCGCATCAGCCAGATTCAAGACGAGATCAACTCCTCGATGCTGGTCATCACCCACGACGTGAGCGTCGTCGCCGAGACGTGCGACCGCGTCATCGTGATGTACGCCGGGCAGATCGCCGAGGAGGGGCCGGTCGAGGAGATATTCGAGCGGCCGTACCACCCCTACACTATCGGGCTGAAGCGGGCGTTCCCCAACATCCGGCTGTCCGATCAGGACCTGCTGTCCATCGCGGGCTACCCGCCGGAACTGGTCGACCCGCCGTCTGGCTGTCGGTTCCGCGACCGGTGTCCGATGGCGACCGAGAGGTGCGCCGAGGAGTTCCCCGAACCCCACCACGAGAACGGGCTCCGGTCGTACTGCCACTACGCCGACGAGATAGACGAGGAGTTGCGGCCCTACGCCGACGACCCCGAGACGTGGAACCAGACGGTCGCCGCCCAGCAGACGGTCATCGAGGAGGCAGGTGATGACTGAATGAGCTACACCGACGACTACGCCGACGAGGACGTGCTCCTGCGCGTCGAGGACCTCAAGAAGCACTTCAAGGTCGACGAGGGCTGGATCGCGAGCATGATGAACGCGGTCTCCGGGGGCGGGGCCGACTACGTCCACGCCGTCGACGGCGTGAGCTTCGAACTCCGGGAGGGCGAGACGCTCGGGCTCGCGGGCGAGTCCGGCTGCGGGAAGACGACCACCGGGATGTCGCTCGTGAAGCTCCACGAGCCGACCGACGGCGACATCTACTACGACGACAAGCGGCTCTCGGACGCCAGCGACGCCGAGCTCAAGGAGTTCCGCCAGAACGCCCAGATGATCTTCCAGGACCCCTTCGAGAGCCTCAACCCCCGGATGACGGTGTACGACACCGTCGCCGAACCGCTACGCATCCACGACATCCGCAACGAGACCGCGCGGGTCCGGCGCGCGCTGGAGTTCGCCGAGCTCGAACCCGCCGAACACTACTTCGACCAGTACCCCCACGAGCTGTCGGGCGGCCAGCGCCAGCGGGTCGCCATCGCGCGGGCGCTGGTGCTCGACCCCGACTTCATCGTGGCCGACGAGCCGGTGTCGATGCTCGACGTGAGCCTCCGGGCAGGCGTCCTCTCGTTGCTGGAGCGGATGACCGAGGAGTTCGGGCTCTCGGTCGTCTACATCAGCCACGACCTCTCGCTGTTGCGCCACATGTGCGACCGCCTCGCCATCATGTACATGGGCAAGATCGTCGAGAAGGGGCCGACCGACCAGATCATCGAGGACCCCCAGCATCCCTACACCCAGTCGCTCATCAACGCGGTCCCGGTGCCCGACCCCGACGTGGGCCGCGAGCGCGTCGAACTGCAGGGCGAGGTCGGCGACGTCATCGACATCCCGACCGGCTGTCGGTTCAAGGACCGGTGTCCCGACTACATCGGCGAGGTCTGCGATAAGGTGGTCCCGCCGCTCGAACGCAAGGCGGACATCGACGGCCAGCAGGCGGTCGCCTGCCACCTCTACGAGAGCGAGCAGGGCTTCGACCCCTACGCGCAGCTGGAGGGGACCCCCGCGGCGGCCGACACCGACGACGGCACCGAGTCGGCACCGGCCGACGACTGAGGCCAGCGTTCCCCCTCCCGTCTCTTCCGCGCTCCCGCGCTACTTCTCGCGCAACGCCGCGCGCAGTCGCAGTCCGGGAGCCGTCACCGCGTACGGGAGCCGGGACTTGTGCTTCTCGCAGACGCCGGTCACCGTCGCGCGCACCGCGCCGAGTCGGGCGACGTTCCGTAGCGTCTCGGGGCCGTAGTCGAGGGTCACGCCCTCGACGCGTCCGGCGCGCTCCTCGCCGTCGAGGCGGTAGGCCTCCGCGACCGGCAGGTCGGCGCACCACCGGTCCTCGCCCTCGGGCATCTTCTCGGCCACGTCCCTCGCGTAGAGCACGCTCGGGGGCATCTCGCCCTCGCGCTGGGCGCGCTCGAACTCGTCGCGGAGCCGCGGCGTGCCGAACCGCTCGACGTACACGTCGGCGCTCTCCCGGAGTTCCCCGGGAGTGGCGTCGCCGGGAGCGACCTCTAGATGGCGGGCGTGGATTCGTGGCGGCTGGTCGAGGCCGAGGCTCGGGACCGCGTTGCCCGCCGGATACGTCTCGTCCTCGGCCGCGCTGGCGGTGTTGTGGAGCAGTCGAGCGACCTCCCCGCTCTCGACCAACTGGACCGGCGTCGCGGGTCGGACCTCGGCGTCGAACGCCAGCGCGTCCCACGACCCCGCGTGGACGGTGTCCTCGATGTCGAGGCCGTCGGGACCGATTCGGTCGCCGACCGAGTGGGGACTCATCCCCATGTATCGCGCGTCGGCCTCGAGCTGGTGGGAGGCGTGGTGGAACAGCTGTCCGGCCGCCTCGGGACTCAGCGCGACGGTCGTCTCGCCGGTGGGCGAGTCGGTCGGCTCCGCGGCCGACAGCGAACGAACGTCGGCGGCGGCGTCCTCGAAGACCGCCGGGAGTCGGTCGAGGAACGCCGCTCCCCGGGTCGACCCGGCGTGGCGGCTCACCTTCGGGCCCTCTTCCGGAGTGAGCGAGAAGGTAACGCTCGCGCGGTCGAGCGTCGTCTTGACGGTGCTACCGGTCGTCGTCCCGAGGGTCACCTCCGCGTGTTCGTCGGCGTAGTTGACCCAGACGCGGTCGAGCGCGAGGTCGTCGGTCGCGGCGAGGGCCTCGCCGACCGCCTCGACCTTCGACTCGGCGTCCACCGAGTGGATCGGCTCGTCGGCCCACCCGCCGTGGACCGCCCGGTGGGTGGTGTAGGCGTCGAAGCGCGCGGGGTCGTCCTGCGCGAGGAACTCCCCGCCCCGAATCGCTCGCGCCGCCACGTCCTCCAGGCTCTCCTCGTTGAGGCTCGTGGTGTACCGGTAGTCGGCCGCGCCGTCGGCGAAGACCCGACACCACACGCCCGTCTCGGGGAACGCGGTGACGTTCCGGGGGCCGTCGTCGGTGATCACCGCGTCGGTCTTCTCGCGGTAGACGCCAGCCACCTCGGCGTAGGCGACCGAATCGTCGCCCTCGAAGCGAGTCAGGAGCCAGTCCATCGCGTCCAGCAGTTCCCCGCGGTCCTCGTCGCGGTCGCCGGTCATGCTCTGGGCGTACGCGTCGCCACACCATGAATCCCCGGACGGAGACGAATCCGAGCGCCCCGCGCTCGGATTCGTCCCCGGTCGAACTACTCGATGACCTTCCGCATGCAGACCGCCGAGTCCGGACACAGCTCCGCGAACTCGGTCGTCTCGCGGATCGCGGACGGGGCCGACTCTCGCGGGACCTCCCCGTACCCGAGCGCGTCGAAGAAGTCCGATGCGGTCGTGGTCAGCAGGTACAGCTCCTCGACGCCCGTCTCGGCCGCGCGCGCCTCCAGTCCGGCGCAGATGCTCGTCCCCACGCCCTCTCCGCGGTGGGCCTCCGCGACCGCGACCGACCGGAGGAGTCCCGAGTCGCCGTGGACCTCGACCGCGCCGACCCCGACCGCTTCTTCGTCGGCGACGCCGACGAAGAAGCGGTCGGCCTTCTCGCCGAGGTCCCGAGTCGGGAGTCCCTCGCGCTCCAGTAGCGACCGGATCCAGTCGAGGTCGGCGTCGGCGTCTCGGAGGGGTACCAGTCGGGTCATGCGCGATACCTCGGCTTACGGACCGATATAGGTTCGCCCGGTGCCCCATCGATTCACCCGAAATTCGTGCGGGATTCCGTCGGTCGCTCGACGATGGCGGTGTCTCGCCGTGAACCTTTAACCGAGTCACCCGCGTACTCGACCGTCGATGCCCGAATACGAACCGGTCGAGTCTCCGGACGAGACCACCATCTTCCCGTACCACGACGTGACGCCGCCGACGACCCGCGATATCTACGAAGCCCGCGAGGTCGTCGAGGAGTACGTCCCCCGCACCCCGCTGGTGCGAAGCGAGAACCTCTCGGCAGAACTCGACGCCGACGTCTACCTCAAGCGCGAGGACGTGCTGCCCACCCGGTCGTTCAAGATTCGGGGGTTCTACAACCTCGTCGCCGACCTCGACGAGGAGTTCCGCGAGACCGGTCTCATCACGTCGAGCATGGGCAATCACGGGCAGGGGATGGCGACCGCCGCCCGCGAGTTCGGCGTGCCCGCGACCATCGTCGTACCCGAGACGCTCGAAAACCCCACCAAGATACAGAACATGGAGCGACTCGGCGCGACCGTCCGCAAGTGCGGCCGGGACGTGGACGAGGCCCGCGAGGTCGCTGAGGGACTCGCCGCCGAGGAGGGGTATCGGTACGTTCACGGCGGCAACGAACCCCACCTCATCGCGGGCCGGGCGAGCGCGGGCCTCGAAGTGATGGAGGACTGTCCCGAGGTGGACGTGCTCATCAATCCGGTCGGCGGCGGGTCCAGCGCCGCGGCGTACTGTCTCACGGTCGGCAAGCTCCTCGGTGCCGACGTGGTCGGGGTGCAGGCGACCGGCGCGGACGCCGTCTATCGGGCGTGGAGCGAGGGCGTCATCGAGGTCCAGGAGGAGGCCGACACCTTCGCCGAGGGCATCAAGACCCGGACGCCGTTCGGCCTCCCGCTCGAAATCATGCGCGAGCACCTCGCCGACATGGTGCTGGTCGAGGACGACGACCTCCGGGACGCCATCTACCGCCTGCTCACTGCGGACTCGGTACTCGCGGAGGGCGCGGCCGCGACCAGCGTCGCGGGCGCGCTCTCGCTCGGCGACGAACTCGCGGGCGAGACGGTGGTGCTCCCCATCTCGGGCGGGAACCTCTCGACCGCGAAGCTGAAGGAGATTCTGGACTCGCGGGCGTAGCCGTACCGCGAATATTCGAAGACGCTCGTGACTGAATTCCTCGATTCGAGGAGTACGTGTGTGCTTGAGACCGAGTATCCCCGGGAGTCGAGAGCCCGCTGTGGCGGTCTGTGCGTAGGTGGGCGGCGTGGTTCGCGAGATGCGTCGTCAGGATTCGCGCCACTTGTGGCCGCACTCGACGCAGGTGAACAGCCGAACCTCGTAGGACCCGCCCGGCTTCGGCATCATCTCGTAGTCGGCTCGGTCGCCGTCGCAGTCCTCGGCCGGACAGGGCTCCTGCATCGTCTCGGTGGAGCCCTGAGTCGCGTCGGCCACGGCGGGTGCCCCGTCGTCCCGCTGTCCGTCCTGTGTCGTCATCGCCGCTTCTGCTTGCGAGTCCCGGGGCTCCTCGTTCTCACAGGAGCGACACACCCATCTCTCGCCCTCGGTGTGCATCAGCGACCCACACTCGTCACAGAATTGCATATAACGGAACGATACACGGCCGTCGGATTTATGTGTTAACTTCCGATTCGTCGTGGATTTCAGGCAACTGCTCGTGCCGACTGCACTGAGATATCGAAGACCCAACAGGCAACGTTCGATATCACCCGACACAAACTGCGTTATCACCTGTCGGTTTCCATCCCTTTCGTTGCTGTCACCTCCCTGTCGCCCGATTTTATGCCACCCGTTACCGACTCTCTCCCCGATGCAAGTCATCGAAACCGACGACGCGCCCGAACCCGGCGGCGCGTACTCGCAGGGAATCGTCGGGGACGGCCGCGCGTACGTCTCCGGGCAGGTCGGCCTCGACCCCGAGACGGGCGACCTCGCTGGCGACGGTGGGCGTGGCCGACCTCGCCGGTCCCTTCCGGGTCGAGGTAGACGCGGTCGTGTCGCTCGACTGACCGGTCCGGCGGGTGAACGGGGCCCCGTCTCGAACCCCTCGGCGATTCGCCGCGAGCGCGGCGAATCGCCGAGAGTCCCGGGCTTCCGGTAACCAAATCCCCATGTAGCTCCTCTCCGATTGTATCTCCGTCACATGACGACCCTACCCACAGCACTCGTCGGCGACGCGTACACGAGCACCCACTCGTGGGACCTCCTCTCGGACCTCGTCGACATCGACAACCGGATGGCCGGACAGGAGGGCGAGGCCGAGGGGGCCAAACTGGTGAAGGCGGCCTTCGAGGGCCACGGTCTCCGCGACGCGACCATCACCGAGTTCGGGATTCCCGGCTGGTGGCGCGGGGACTGCTCGCTGACCGTCGAGAGCGACCGAACCCACGTCTTCGACGAGCGCTACCAGCTGGTCGAACTCCCCGGCACCCCGAGCGGCGAGGTGACCGCCGAAATCGTCGACGTGGGCTACGGTCTGCCCGAGGACTTCGAGGAGGCCGATTTGGAGGGCAAGATAGCGATGGCCTCCAGCCTCACCCCCGACGGCTACGGCCGATGGATTCACCGGGCCGAGAAGTACTACGCCGCCGCCAACGCCGGTGCCGACGCCTTCCTCTTCTACAACCACATCGAGGGCTGTCTCCCGCCGACCGGGAGCATCGGCGAAGAGGACGGTCCCGGCCCGATTCCCGCGGTCGGCGTCAGCAAGGAGGTCGGCGACCGCCTCGTCCGGTACTGCGAGGGCGGCGCGGTCGAGGCCGACCTCTCTGTCGAGTGTCGCAACGAACCCACCCAGTCGCGCAACGTCGAGGCCGTCGTCGGTCCCGACACGGACCAAGAGGTCCTGCTGACCGCCCACGTCGACGCCCACGACGTGGGCGAGGGCGCGAACGACAACGGGGTCGGCACGGTCCTCGTCTCGGAGGTGGGCCGCCTGCTCGCCGAAATCGAGGACGACCTCGAAACGAGGGTCCGCCTCCTCGTCTTCGGGGCCGAGGAGGTCGGCCTCTTCGGCGCGTACCACTGGGTCGAGACCCACGACCGCGACCGCGTGAAGTCCATCGTCAACGTCGACGGCGCGGGCTACTCGCGGAACCTCGATATCTACACCCACGGCTTCGACCCCATCGGCGAGGCCTTCCGGGAGGTCGCCGACGAGCTCGCCGTGCCCATCGAGGTGAGCGACGACATCCGACCCCACAGCGACCACTGGCCGTTCGTTCAGGAGGGCATCGCCGGGGCACAGGCCCGCTCGAAGTCCGGCGAGAGCGGCCGCGGCTGGGGACACACCCACGGCGACACCCTCGACAAGCTCGACCTCCGGGACCTCCGGGAGCTCGCGGTCGGCCTCGCGGCGGGCGTGGTGAAGCTCGCCGAACGCGACCGGGAGGTCCAGCACAAGCCCGTCTCCGAGATTCGGGACGCCACCGTCGAGGAGGGCTTCGAGGAGGGGATGCGCAACACCGGAAGCTGGCCGTTCGACGACGAGTGAGCGGGACGGATTAACCACGGCAATAGCCGACTGACCAAACGACACGGGCGGGGGCTTTCGAGGTATTCTGAACATCTGCGACGGTCGAGCGAACGCACTCAAATCGCCCCTTCCAGATACAACGGCACTCCCGAGAACAATCACACAACCGACAAGCAAAAGTTGCCGGATACTGTCGATTCGACCAGCAATCGCCATGTCCGAATCCCGAATCACCGAACCTCGATTGGAGGACCGATGACCGAGACCAGCGAGGCACTCGTCGCCGAACTCGAAGCGTTGGGCGTCGAGTACGTCTTCGGCTACCCCGGCGGGCGGGTCATCGAACTCCTCGACGAACTCCCCGACTCCGACGTCGACGTGGTCCGCCCGCGCGACGAGCGCGAGGGGAGCGTGATGGCCGAGGTGTACGGCCGACTCACCCAGAGTCCGGGCGTGCTGGCCGGACAGGGACCGTGGATCGGCAGTCTCGGCACCATCGGACAGATGGAGGCCCGCCTGTCGTCGTCGCCGATGGTCGTCCTCACGGAGGCCAGCGAGCGCGGTGACTACTCGACGCTCGCGCCCTACCAGCAAGCGAGAGGCGACTACGGCGGTCTGAACCTCCCCAAAATCTTGGACGGCGTGACCAAGGAACACTGGTTCCCGCGCTCGCCGACCGAGACCCTCCGGAGCGTCCAGTTGGCGTTCAAGCACGCCACCGCGGGGCGTCCCGGCCCGACCGCGGTCATTCTGGACGGCGACGCCGTCACCGAGGAGGTCCCCGAGGACCCGATACCGCCGGTCTGGGACGCCGACGAGCAGGTCCGAAACTGGGACGCCGCGCCCACCGACTCCGACGTGGCCGACGCCGCGGCGGCGCTCGGCGACGCCGAGCGCCCCGCGGTGATTGCCGGGAACGGTGTCCACGCCGCGCAGGCCTACGACGAACTCGAAGCGGTCGCCGAGGCCTACGACGCGGTGGTCGTGACCTCCTACCTCGGCAAGTCCACGATTCCCGAGACTCACGACCTCGCGGGCGGGGTCATCGGCTCGTTCGGCCACGAGGGCGCGAACCGGGTCGTGAGCGAGGCCGACGCCCTGCTCGTGGTGGGGTGTCGGATGAACCCGATGGACACCAACTGGCAGGCCCCCTCGTTCATCCGGCCCGACGAGCAGACCATCATCCACGCCGACGTCGACACCCGGAACGCGGGATGGGTCTACCCCGCCGACGTGGGCCTCATCGGCGACGCGGCCGAGAGCCTGCGGGCGCTCGCCGACGTAGCTCCGGACGGACACGCGCGGTCGTCGGCGTCCGAGGACGCCGACGACCGCGCGAGCGACTGGCCACGGGGCCGGGCCGCCGAGGCCCGCGAGTCGTTCTCGGTCCCCGCCTGCGACTCGGACGCCTCGCCCGTCAAGCCCCAGCGCGCGGTGAAGGAGATAGAGCGCGTCGTCGACGAGGACACCATCGTCACCGCCGACTCGGGCAACAACCGCTTCTGGCTCCTGAACTACCTCCAGACCCCGGGCGTCCGGACCTACTTCGGGTCGGGCGGCGTCGGCGGGATGGGGTGGGCGACCCCCGCGGCCGTGAGCGCGGCCATCACCACCGACAAGGACGTCGTCGGCGTCGCGGGCGACGGCGGGTTCGCGATGACGATGACGAGCGTCGAGACCGCGGTCGAGCAGGGGGTCGCGCCCACATTCGTCGTGCTCAACGACACCAGCCTCGGCATGGTCCGCCAGATGCAGGACGGCGAGGGCGACATCGCGGGCGTGGAGTTCCACGATACCGACTTCGTGACAGTCGCGGAGGGCTTCGGCGCTGAGGGTCGGCGCGCGACCACCCCCGACGAACTCCGCGCGGCGCTCGAAGAGGGGACGGACGCCGACGTGCCCACCGTCATCGACGTGCGAATCGACCGCGAGGAGGACATGGCCGAGCAGTTGCAGTCGTCGTTCTACGCCGAGGTCGGCGGGCTACACGAGTAGCCGGTCCGGGACCGGGAAACCGTGAAGCCCTTGAGGACTCCGTTCCTCGTCTCGTACAATGGCAACCGAGGACACGTCTCCGGCGAGGGAATCGAACCTCCCCTCGCCGGTGTATCTCGTCGCGGCCCACCTCGCGGTGATCGTGGCGGTGGTCCACCTCACGATGGGGCTGTACAACTGGTTCCGGTGGGCCAGCGCCGGGTTCTTCCTCCCGCGGGACCTGCGGTGGCCGCTGTTCACCGTCTCGGGACTCGCCATGGTCGTCGGCATGTTCCTGGCGGCGCAGGGACGCTACCGCCGCCCCATCTACGCAGGCGGCGTCGGCCTGATGGCCGTGTACGTCCTCGGGTACTTCGGCTGGCACACGAGCGGCCACCGGCCCCGGCTCTTCTTCGGCCGGGGGTCCAGCCACGAGGGACCGCTCGGTCAGTTCCTGCTCGACCACCTGTTCGCGGGGCCGGTCGAGTTCGTCTCGCTGACCTCGGAGGTCCTGCTCGCGGTGATACTGGTCTACCTGCTGATTCGGGACTCGGGGTGACCGACGGCGGTCGGCTCCCCCGAGGTAACAGAATTGACAGTCCCGGACAGTTTAGCCGGTACGGTCCGTAGTCGGGACGCATGAGCTCAGCAGACCCGCGGGGGATTCAGGCGTTCCCCGACGAGCTACGGGGCCGAGAGTCGTGGCTGGAACCGTTCGACTGGTATCGGGAGATGCGCGACGAACGCCCGGTCAGATACGACCCCGAGCGCCGGTCGTGGGACGCGTTCCGGTACGAGGACGTGAAGGCGATACTGGACGACGACGAGACGTTCTCGGTCGACCCTCGCAACGCCGACGACTTCGTGGAGCCCGAGCGCCCGGGCGAGGGTCTCATCTTCGATACGATGCTGTTTCAGGACCCGCCGCGCCACGACGACCTCCGGAGCGTCGTCGAGGAGGCGTTCCGACCGCGCGCGCTCGGGGACCTCGAACCCCGGATTCGGGAACTGGCGACCGACCTGCTCGACGATGCGGTCGGCCGAGACGGCGGAGAGATGGACGTGGTGACCGACCTCGCGTACCCGCTTCCGGTGACCGTCATCGCGGAGCTGTTGGGCGTTCCGGCCGACGACCGCGACCGATTCAAGGCGTGGTCGGACGCCCTCGTCGCGGCCGCGAGCGACGACGACGAGGAGTCGGCGGCGGTCGCCGAGCGCCAGCAGGAGGCCCAGCAGGAGATGGCGTTCTACTTCCTGGAACTGATAGAGGAGCGCCGCGAGGACCCCCGCGACGACCTCGTGACCCGAATCGCGACCGCCGAACTCGACGACGGGGAGCGCCTCTCTCGCGAGGAGGCGCTCGGGATGTGCATCCTCCTGCTCGTCGCGGGCAACATCACGACGACGAACCTGATAACCAACGCGGTCCGGTGTTTCGCGAACCACGACCTGTTCGACTCGCTCCGGGGCGACGACGCCGCGCTGAAGCCAGCGCTCGAAGAGGTCCTGCGCTACCGCTCGCCCGTGCAGGCGATGACGCGCATCGCGACCACCGACGTGACGATGCGGGGCGAGTCTATCGAGGCGGGCGACCGAATCGTCGTCTGGCTCGGGTCGGCGAACCGCGACGAGCGCCGGTTCGACGACGCCGACGCGTTCGTCCCCGACCGGTCGCCGAACCAGCACCTCGGGTTCGGCCACGGCACCCACTACTGTCTGGGCGCCCCGCTCGCGCGCCTCG
Organism: Halorussus salilacus; assembly: GCF_024138125.1. Taxonomy (NCBI): domain Archaea; kingdom Methanobacteriati; phylum Methanobacteriota; class Halobacteria; order Halobacteriales; family Haladaptataceae; genus Halorussus; species Halorussus salilacus. Next base: position 60,008 of record NZ_CP099994.1, on the reverse strand, counting down.
AAGCCTCGGTCGCGCTGTCGGCGCTCGTCGACCGCCTCGACGACGTTCGACTCGCGGATACCGAGCTTCGACCGACCCGAAGCTCGTTCATCTACGGGGTCGAGTCGCTCCCGATTCGGTACGAGGTCGGCGGCGAGTAGCTCCGAACCGGCCCCATCCCCCGCGCTCGCGGTGAGCCGTGTCGTACACTTTTTTTACGGCTCCGGACAGATTTGCGAGGTGATGACCGAGACAGAGACGGTACTCGTCACGGGCGGCACCGGATTCATCGGCTCGTACGTCGCAGAGGACCTCGTCGAGGCGGGCCACGACGTGGTGGCCTACGACCTCTCGACCGACGACCGCATCCTCGAAAAGCTCGGGGTCGCCGACAACGTCGAAGTCGTCCGGGGCGACATCACCGACCCGACGAGCGTGACGCGGGCGGTCCGGGAGTCGGGCGCGACCCGCATCGTCCACCTCGCGGCGCTGCTCACGACCCTCGCCCGCGAGAACCCCCGCGGCGCGGCCGAGGTCAACGTCATGGGCACCAACAACGTCTTCGAGGCCGCCCGCACCCTCGACGATCAGGTCGAGCGCGTGGCGTGGGCGTCCTCGGCCGCGGTGTACGCCCCGCCCACCAACTACGACACCGAGTGGGTAGACGAGGAGGACCTCGTCTACCCCGACACCCTCTACGGCGCGACCAAGGAGTACAACGAGCATCAGGCGAAGGTGTACTTCGAGGACCACGACGTGAGCCACGTCGGCCTGCGCCCGACGGTCGCCTACGGTCCGTATCGGGAGACCGGCGGGTCGGCGTTCCTCGCGAACATAATCGAGAAGCCCGCGCTCGGCGAGCCCTTCTCGGTCGAGTACGGCGACCAGGTCATCGACTGGCAGTACGTCCGGGACATCGCTCAGGCGTTCCGGAAGGCGGCGTTCGCGCCCGAGGCCCACCTGAGCCAGCGCATCTACAACGTCCGGGGCGAGGTCGCGACCATCCGGGAGGCCGCCGAGACCGTCGAGGGCATCGTCCCCGACGCCGACGTCGAGGTCAGCGACGAGGGCGAACTCCCGTGGACCCAGAAGCTCGACATGACCGACGCGCAGGCCGACCTGGGCTACGAGCCGGATTTCGACCTCGAAACCGGATTCCGCGAGTACATCGACGTGCTCCGCGAGGAGAACGGACTCGAACCGCTGGAGTAGCGAACCGCTTTTTTCGGCCCCGGACGAAAGCCGCGCATGGAGAAAGTCTCCGTCGAGGACGTAGAGAACGAGCGGAACCCGCTGGAGGTCCACGGCGTTCGCAAGCCGGTCTCTCGCGCGCTCGGGACCGACCACTTCGCGATGAACTACTTCGAACTCGCCCCCGGCGAATCGTTCTCGGGTGGTCTCCACCGGCACAACGACCAGGAGGAGGTGTTCTACGTCGAGTCGGGAACCGCGACCTTCGAGGTCGGACTCGACCGCGAGGAGGTCGCGGTCGAGTCCGGAGAGCTGATTCGGTTCCCGCCGGGCGAGTTCCAGAAGGGGTACAACGACCACGAGGAGACGGTCGAGGGGTGGGCGCTCGGCGCGCCGGGCGCGACCCACGACTGGGACGAACTCCAGTCGCGGGCGTTCTGTCCCGACTGCGAAGCCGAGCGCACCCACGACGTCGCGCTCTCGGAGGGAGCGTTCGAACTGACGTGTACCGACTGCGGGACCTCGCAGGGGTGACCCCCGCCCTCGCGTCACGAAGGCGAACGGTCACCGAATCGCGAGCCCGAGTACTCATCGGGCCACGAACGCGAACGCTCACCGGGCCACGAACGTGAACAGGCCGCCCTCACCGGGTTCGGCGGTCTCGTCGTACCAGCCGTACGTCTCGACCGACAGCCCCAGCGCGTCGCAGACCCCCGCGAGGTACTCGGGGTCGTAGTCGGTCAGCCGGTGGGTGTCGACGAAGAACTCGCCGTCGGGCGTGAACACCAGCGAGTCCCAGCGGTACTCCGAATCTCCCACCTCGTGGACGTGGGTCAGGCGGGCGTAGGTCCCCTCGTCGGCGGGGTAGGTCTTGAGGCGCGGTCCGGTCCCCTCCCCGCGGGTCGCTATCTCGTCGAAGACGAGGACGCCGCCCGCCGCGAGGCGGTCGGCGACCGCGCGCAGGCTCTCGGCGAGTTCGTCCGGCCGCAGGTGGTTGACGACCGTGAAGGGGAGCCACGCGAGGTCGAAGGCCCCTTCGACCGGGAGGTCCGGGAGCGTCCCGACCCGGAACTCGGCGTCGGACTTGGTCCGGGCGCGCTCGACCATCGCGGGGTACTTGTCCACGCCGAGGACCTCGAACCCGGCGTCTCGGAGTCGCTTCGCGTGCTCGCCGGTGCCACAGCCGACCACCAGCGCCCGCCTGTCGCCGGTCTCCGGTCGCGCGCCGTCGGTCTCGGTCCGGCCCTCGAACCGCGAGACCACGAATTCGGTCTCCGCGTCGTAGTCCTTCCGGGCGTAGAGGGCGTCGTACACCTCGGGATGCTCGGCGTAGAGGTTCTCGCTCATGGCTCTGTCTCCGGGCGAAAATGACAAAAGGGTTTCAGTCCGACAGCCGAATCTGCCGCCCTCGTCACTCGTCGAGGAACGACGCGAGCAGCTTCCGCTCGCCCACCCGGAGGTGCTGGTGGAAGGTCGGCGCGGAGACGCCCAGCGACTCTGAGACCTCCTCGCCCGTGCTCTCGCGGGGCCACTCGAAGAACCCGGCGTAGAAGGCCGCCTCCAGCGCCGACCGCTGGCGGTCGGTGAGTTCGTCTTCGAGCGAGGTCCGGAACTCCTGGACCGTCCGCTCGGGCCGCTGGCGCTCGCGCTGGGCGACCACTTCCGCGCCCGGAACGATGCCGACGATGGACTCGACGACCGACCGCACGTCGGCGTTCCGGGGGAGTTCCACGACGCTGCGGCCGCCGCTCTCGTCGAACGTCGCCTCTCGGAGCGTCCCGCCGTGGTCGACCAGCGCCGGGAGCGGTGACGGCCCGGTGTAGACGAACTCGAACAGGTGGCCGTCCTCGTGCTTGTTGACGACTCGCACGCTCTCGATGTCGTCTGCGGCGTCGGCGCTCTCGCGGACGCGGTCGAGGTCGATTCCGTCGGCGGTCATGAAGTAGACGAACGAGCCGTCGGAGGTCATGGTCAGGCCTTCGAGCGAGAACGAACACTCCTCCTCGCGAGCGACCCGGGCGAAGTAGCCGTCGCCGTCGTGGACGGAGAACTCGATCTCGACCACGTCGTCGGACAGCAACGCCCGCTTGTTCTCGACCGCGTTGATGGCGTGGCCGATGGTCTCGCCGAGTTCCGCGAGCACCGCGGCCTCGCGGTCGTCGAACGCGTTCGGTCGGTCGGCGTACACGCAGAGCGCGCCGTACACGGTGTCGCGGTAGCGAAGCGGGATGGCGGCCATCGACTCGAACCCGCGTTCGAGCGCCTGCTCGCGCCACGGTTCGAACAGTTCCGCCTCCGGGATGTTCGAGACGACCTCGGTCTCGCCGGACTGGACCGCGCGCCCGGCCGGTCCCGTGCCGAGTTCGTCGTGGTCGACCGGGAGGGTCACCTCTTCGAGGTAGCCGTCGTCGTTGCCCGCCGACGCTGTCGGCTCGATTCGGTCGCGGCGGGTCGTCGCCTCGCCGGTCCACGCGAACTTGTAGTGGGCCGACTCCGCGAGGCGCTCGCAGACCCCCCGCTCTATCTCCTCGCGTGTCGAGGCCCGGACCAGCAGCTGGTCGATGTCGCGGATGACCTCGTTGATGCGGTCGAGTTCGGCCAACTGGCCGCGCTGGTCGGCCAGTTCCTCCTCGCGAGCGGCGCGGTTGAGCGCGACCTCGGTGTTGGCCGCCAGCACCCGCGCGAGGTCGATCTTGTACTCGTCGAAGGTACCGGTCTGCTGGGAGATGATCGTCATCGCACCCCACTCGCCGAGCGGGAGGACGCCGAACCCGCGGATGGAGTCGTTACCCTCCTCGTGGGCCCGCGGGTCGTCTTGGGCGTCGTTCCAGACGCTCACGCGGCCCTCCTCGAACGCGGTCCCGACGAGTCCCTCCCCGGGCTCGAAGGTCGGCGGGTCCCCGAACTCGTCGGTGGTCTCCTCAGGGATGCTGAACGTCTCGAGCACCTCCTCGTCCTCGTTCCACCGGAAGACGGTCGAGTGGGGAAGGTCCAGCACCTCTCGGACCGTCTCGACCGCCGTGTCGCTGATGTCGCGCTGGCTCTCGGCGGCCATCAGCTCCTTGGTCGCCTTGTTGAGCGTGTCGAGCATCTCCTCGCGCTCGACGCGCTCGGTCACGTCGTAGTACAGCTCCACGCGACCGCCCTCGTACAGCCCCGACTCGATGGGCTGGCTGAGATGCTGGAGGTGGCGCTCGCGCCGCCCCTCGCCGGGGAGGACGTGACAGGTGAACTCCTCGACGTAGGTGTTGTCGTCGTAGGTCGCCGTGACCGTCTCGACGAACTGCTCGTCGTCCTCGACCGCGTCCCGAATCTGTTCCTCGATGAGGGTCTGCTTGTCCCGCCCGAGTATCTGCTCGCGGTCGAGCCCGAAGTAGCGCTCGACCGACCGATTGACCCACGCCACGTCGAACTCGTCGTCGAGGACGAATATCCCCACGTCGGTGTTGTCGAGCACGTCCTCGGTCATCGAGCGGTGGCGCTCCTCGCGCTCTTTCTGCTCGGTGATGTCGGTGTAGATGACGTAGTTGCCGTGACTGCCCGACACCTCGGCGTTCCGCAGCAGGAAGGTCCGGACCCCGTCGTCGGCCTCGCGGCGGACCTCCGCGTCGACCCGCTCGCCGGTCCGGACGCGCTCGTTGAGTCGCTCGGCCTCCCCGCGCTCGTTCTCCGGCGTGATGAGGTCGTCGAGCGACCGACCGACCGCCTCCTCGGCGTCGTAGCCGAACACCGCCTCGAACGCCTCGTTGACCGACCGGACGATGGGTTCTCCGTCGCGGAACTCGTAGTCGGCGATGGGTTCGGGCACGTTCTCGAACAGCGCGGCGAACCGGTCGCGCTCGGCCTCTAGGGCCTCCTCGGACTTGATTCGCCTGAGCGCCTGCGTGACGTGGGCCACCAGTAACTCCGCGAGTTCGCGGTCGCTCTCGCCGAACGACCCCACGTCCTTCGAGACCGCTTGGAACACGCCCTGACCCTGCATCGGCACGGTCAGCGCCGACCGATAGCCGCTCGCGGCCGGGTTCACGCCCTCGTCGTGGAGGTCGGCGGTCCGGATGGTCCGACCCGCCCGGTAGGCGCGGGCGGCGAGATTGTCGTCGGCGTCGAGCGGCGTGGTGGTGTAGTAACCGTCGGTGGGGACGCCCTTCGAGACGGCCTGCGGGACGAGTTCGCCGTCCTCGACCACGTCGACCGCAGCGAGGTCGAACTCCAGCAGCTGTTCGGCGGTTTCGACCGCCAGCCGACACACCTCCTCGGCGGTCTCGCACTCCTCCAGCATGACCGCGACCTCATGGAGCTCTCTGGTCTTTCGCTTTTCGGCCCCCAGTCGCTCTTCGAGTCGCTTGCGCCCGCTCACGTCGCGGACGATACACGAGAAGTAGTGTCTGGCCCCGCGAACCGTCTCCCTGAACGAGACGGCCAGCGGAATCTCGCGGCCGTCGCGGTGTCGGCCGGGGAGTTCGACGTAGTCGCGCTCGACCCGCCCCTCGTCGTCGCGCAACTCGCGGGTCGTCTCGCGGAGGTCCTCGTGAACGCGCTCGCACAGTAGCTTCTCGGCCGACTCCCCGACGACCGACGCCGGGTCGTAGCCGAACACCCGCTCTATCGCGGGGTTGGCGAACACGACCTCACAGTCCTCGTCGATGATGACCATGGCATCGGGCGACGCCTCGACCAGCGTCTCGAAGCCGTCGGTGTACCGTTGCCGGGCGCGGGCCGCCTCGCTTCGCTCGACGGCCCGCTCCACGCGGCGGGTCAGCCGCGCGGGCAGGTCGACGGTCGGCTGTCCGGCCACGAACCCGGCCCCCTCCGGGGCGTCGCTCACCGAGTCGCCGACGAGTAGCCGGGCGACCCCCGGAAACAGTTCGCCGACCGCGTCCAGGAACTCGGCTCCGTCGGCGTCGGGTAGGTCGGCCTCCGCGACGACGCAGTCGACCGGTTCCGATTCGAGGCGGGCGAGCGCGTCGGCCGCGCCGGTCGCGCTCGCCAGCCCGTTCGAGTCGGTCGCGTCGACGACCCGCCTCGCGCGCTCGGAGTCGCCGACGTACAGCGCTCGTCTCGATTTCCCCCGCCGCGAACCGTCCACCCCCGGTTCCTGCAACATCGTTACGTGACAGACACCCCGTGATTGTATGCGTTTCGCATCAAGTCTCGCGCCGACCGTCGTGCAATCGGATTTCGCGCCGACCGTTCTGCAACCATTAAGAGTCGGGGGCGTGACCGCTCGCGTATGCGACTGGAGGAGTACTGGGGGGTCGGACCCAAGACGAGCGAACGACTCGAATCGGCGCTCGGGACCGAGCGCGCGGTCGAGGCCATCGAGTCCGGCGAGGTCCGGGCGCTGGTCTCGGCGGGCTTGCCCCGCGGTCGGGCCACCCGCATCCTCCGACGCGCGAACGGCGGCGAGGGGATGTCGGTGCTCTCGACCCGCGACGCCCGGTCGGTGTACAAGGACCTCGTGGGCGTCGCGAGCGACTACGCCGTGACCGAGGCCGCGGCCGACCGCATCCGGGTGCTGACCCCGCTGCTCTCGCGGGAGGCCGCCGAGCAGCGACTCGACGCGGTGACGGCCGCCACCGAGTCGTGGACCGGACTCGACGAGGGCGTCCGCCGGGACGTGCTCGGCGCGTTCGAGGAGTTCGCCGAGGACGACCGCATCGGCGAGGAGGAGGCCGCGGCCCGCACCGCGCTCGCGCTCCGGGAGGCGGGCGCGTCGGGCGGGGCGTTCGAGGCGGTCGCCGACATCGACCGCGACGCGCTCGAATCCGCGGCGTCGGCGCTCGCCGACCTCGACGGCGGCGACGTCGCCCGGGGCGTCGACGGCGAACTCGACTCGCTCCGGGACGCCCTCGATTCGGTCGAGGCGCTGTCGGCCGACTCGCTCGACGCGATGGAGGAGATACGCGAGGAGGCCCGCGCCGGAGCGGAGTTCTCGGAGGTGGTGGTCGACTACGTCGCGAGCGAGACCGACGCCGGGTTCCGGCGCGTCCGGGACGCCACCCCCGAGGAGGCCGCCGACGCCGCCGACTTCGTGAGCGCCACCTTCCGGAACCTCGCGGCCGACCTCCGGGAGGCCGTCGAGGAGCGCGAGCGCTCGGTCGCCCGGCGGCTCCGGGGCCGCATCGCCGAGAACCGCGAGGCCGTCGACGCCGCGCGCGAGGCGGTCGACGACCTCGCCTTCCACCTCTCGCTCGCCCGGTTCGCCGCCGACTTCGACCTCGCCCGGCCCGCGTTCGTCGAGAACGGCTTCGCGGTCGACCGGGCCCGGAACGTCGCCCTCGAAGCGGGCGGCGAGGAGGTCCAGCCGGTGACCTACGCCATCGGGGACCACGGCCTCTCGACCGACGAGCCGACCGCGTCGGACTGGTCCGACGCGGTCGGCGCGCCGCCCGACGGCGACCGCGTGGCGGTCCTGACCGGCGCGAACTCCGGGGGGAAGACGACCCTGCTCGAAACGCTGTGTCAGGTCGCCCTGCTCGCCCAGATGGGCCTGCCGGTCCCGGCCGCGCGCGCGGAGGTCTCCATCTCCGACGACATCGTGTTCCACCGCAGGCACGCGAGCTTCAACGCGGGCGTGCTCGAATCGACCCTCCGGAGCATCGTCCCGCCGCTGACCGAGGGCGAGGACACCCTGATGCTGGTCGACGAGTTCGAGGCCATCACCGAGCCCGGGAGCGCCGCCGACCTGCTCCACGGCCTCGTGCGCCTGACGGTCGACCGGGGCGCGCTCGGGGTGTTCGTGACCCACCTCGCCGACGACCTCAAGCCCCTGCCCGAGAAGGCACGCAAGGACGGCATCTTCGCCGAGGGGCTGGACGACGACCTCGAACTGGAGGTCGACTACCAGCCGCGGTTCGGCACGGTCGGCAAGTCCACGCCCGAGTTCATCGTCTCGCGCCTGCTCGCGGGAGCCGACGGCCGGGCCGAGCGCGCCGGGTTCGAGACGCTCGCCCGCGCCGTCGGCGAGGAAGCCGTCCAGCGCACCCTCGACGACTGGTCGCCCGAGGCGGCCGCAGAGGACTGACTCGGATGTCCGAGTCGCCCTCGCCCCCGTCGCCCCCGTCGCCCGGGGGCGCGTCCCCGGCCTCGTCTCCGCCCCCGCGCCCCGCCCGCGTCGTCCTCCTCGCGGGCATTCTGCTCGGTCTCGCGGGCGTCTGGACCACGTTCGCGCGCCACCCCCAGCTCGTCGGCGTCGACCTGAAGGTGTACTACGTCGCGGCCGAGACCGCGCTCGCGGGCGGGGACTTCTACGCCGCCTCGCCCGAGGGCCACCCCTACAGCTACGTCTACCCGCCGGTCACGCTCCCGGCGTTCTACCCCTACGCCCTGCTGGGGGGATGGCGGGCGGCGTTCGCGGTCCACACCCTGCTCAACGTCGCGTGCGCGCTCGGCGTGGGAGTCCTCCTCGTCCGGTTCGTCGAGCGCCACCGCGGCTCGTCCCTCCCCGGAGTCGACCGCGCGCTCGTGATCGGCTACGTCGCGCTGTCGTTGCACTCGGTGCCCTCGATACTGTACGGCGAGACGAACTTCCCGCTCGCGCTCGCGCTGGTCGCGGGCTTCTGGTGGCTGGAGGAGACCGGCGAGCCGACGAAGGCGGGGGTCGCGTTCGCGGTCCCGGCGGTCGTCAAGCTGTTCCCCGCCGCGGTCGGTCTGTGGCTGCTCCGCCGGAGGTCGTGGCGCGCGGTCGCGGCCGCGACCGCGACCGGGGTCGGCGCGTTCGCGGTCGGCGCGGCCGCTTTCGGCGTCGAGACCCACCTGACCTACGTCCGGACTGCCCTGCTCCCGCGGCTCTCGGGCGAGGAGTTCGTCGGCGGCCTCGACGCCAGCGCCCAGCTCGTGACCCTGCGCCGTCCCATCTCGGTGCTGTTCCCGTCGTTGCCGGAGTCGGCCTACGGACTCCTCGCGTTCGCCCTGCTCGCGCCCGTGGTCGCGTACTGCTACCGCCGGGTCGAGACGCCGACCCAGCGGCTGGTCGGGGTCTTCGCCACGCTGGCCGCGATGGTCGTGGGCTTTCCCTCGCTTCTGGTCTACTTCGCGTTCCTCTTTTTCCCCCTGATCCCGCTCCTCTACCTGCTGGAGCCGGGCACCCCCCGGAAGCTGTTCGCCGCGGGCGCGTTCGTCGCCAACTTCGCGTTCACCGCGACGACGGCCGGGGCGCTCGTGACCGCGACCCCGATTCCCGACGCGACGCTCGCGCTGCTCGACCCCGCGCTGACGCTGGCGACCCCGCCGCTCTACGGGACGGTCCTGATGCTCGCCGGTTGCGTCCTCGCGGTCAGAAGAACAGCATCCACGCCAGCACACCCATCGTGAGGACCGCGAGGACGGCGGGCAGGAGCGCGAGCCCCACCGACACCGCCCGGCTCAGCCGCCGCTCGTTGTCCACGGGCGTCAGCACGCTGTAGCCACACCCGACGCACTGCTTGCGGTCGGTGCGGTGCTTGCGCCCGCAGTCCTTGCACTTCCACTGGCTCGGTCCGAGACCCATCGACGTTCGACCGACCCCACGCACCGCCGGGTGTTAATTTTTGCGACCCGTCGGGAAGCCGAAACGGACCGCCTCACGTCGCCTTATCCCGCGTCTCACGGCCTCACGTCGCTTTAGGCCGCGTTTCCCCGCCTCACGTCGCCTTACCTCGCGTCTCCTCGCCTCACGCCGCCTTTCCTCGTGCCACCTGACATCACCCGTCCCGCGACCGCTCGAAGGAACACTTTTACCACGCGCGCGTCACCTGTCCGTCGAACGATGACAGGGGCCGACGAGGCCGACCGAATCCGACGCCTCCGAGAGACCGCCCGCGAGCGCTGGGGCGACACCGACGGAGACGTGGCGGCGCTCGCGGCCCTGCTCGACAGCGACGACGCCGACGAGCGCGCGGAGGCGGCGTGGGCGCTCGCGGAACTCGCCGCCGACGCCGACCGCTCGCGCCGCTTCCCCGTCGAATCCCGACTCGTCGCCCTGCTCGACGACGAGGACCCGTGGGTCCGGCGCGGGGCGTCCTGGGCGCTGGCGACGGTCGCCGACGAACGCCCGGGGCGTGCCCGGGCCGCCGGGGCCGAACTCACCGGGGGGCTGACCGACGACGACCCGCTGGTCCGGGAGAACAGCGTCCTCGCGCTCGCGTCGGTGGGGGCCGAGTACCCCCGCGCGGTCGAACCCGCGCTCTCGCGGCTCGCCGCCCTCGCCCGGGACGGCGACGGACTGGCCGCCCGCTACGCCGCCGAGACGTTCCGGCGGCTGCTCGTCCGACTCGACGAGACTGGCTTCCCGGAGACGGTCGAGGCCACGCCCGAGTTCGCCGACCTCCTGCCGGAGGGCGCGGGCGTCGTCGACGTGACCGACGACCCCGGAAACGGCGGGGACGCGGGCGTCCGGGTCCGAAGCGAGTCCGAGGACTCCTCGACCGACGAGACCGACCCCGCCGCCCGAGCCGCTCGCGAGGACCCCGAGGCAGACGGCCCGCCCGACCGAATTCCGCCCCACCCCGGGACCGACGCCGACCGCCGGGCGTTCGAGCGCCTCGCCGACCTCGGCGAGGGGCCGCTCACGACCGCGGTGAAGGCCCGCGCGCCGGGCGACGGCGGCCAGCAGGTCGTCGTCGCGCTCCGGACGTTGCGCTCGGACGCCGAAGTCGACCCCGCGAGCGTCGAGCGAGCGTTCCGGGCGTGGGCGGGCGTCGACGACCACGACCACGTCGCGCCGGTCCTCGCGCGCGGGTCGTCCCCGCGGCCGTGGGTCGCCACCGAGTTCATGGACGGCGGGACCCTCCGAGGGGTCCTCGGGTCCGGCGGGTCGGTCGGGTTCGAGCGCGCGCTCTGGTACGCCCACTGCGTCACCACCGCGGTGTGTCACGCCCACGCCCGCGGGGTGGTCCACGGCGCGCTCCGGCCCGGCGCGGTCGGTCTGTCGCAGTCGCTCGGGAGCTGGTCGGTCCCGAAGGTCGGCGACTGGGGACTGGGCGGGCCGCTCTCGGCGGTCCGGTCGCCGCCGGTCCCGCCCGGGTTCGCCGCGCCCGAACACCTCGCCCCCGAGGAGTTCGGCCGCCCGGACCCCGCGACCGACGTCTACCAGCTCGGGGCGCTGTCGTACGCGCTGTTCGCCGGGCGACCGCCGTTCGTCGGCGACGCTCGCGAGGTGGGCCGGAAGGTGCGCCGCGAGGACCCCGAACCGGCCGCGGCGCTCGCGCCCGACGTGCCCGAGGAGGTCGGAGACCTCCTCGGGCGGGCGCTCACCAAGGAAAAGCCCGCGCGCTTCGAGACCGCCGAGGACTTCCGCCGGGAACTGGAGGTCGTCGTCCGGGAGTACGGTCCGGACGACTGGTAGGGCCGTTCCGCCGGGAACCGGCGGAACGGCCCCGGCCTCTCGGTGGAACGGCTCTCGGTCTCTCTGCGGAACGGTCCCCGGCCCCTCGGCGGAACGGCCCCCGGTCTCTCTGCGGAACGGTCCCCGCCCCCTCGGCGGAACGGCCCCCGGTCTCTCGCCGGAACGCCCCCGCCCCTCGGTTGCCGGGTCGGAGACCGGCGTCCGTGCTACCGACCGGCCGCCGGACGGTCGTCGTGGAAGTAGACGACCCGTTCGCCCTCCCCGCGCACGGTCTCGCGCTCGGCGTCCCGCTCGCTCGCGCACCACCGCCGGTACTGCGCGAGCACCGACAGCGGCGGGCCGCCGAACGCGTCGGCCCACCGGTCGCCGCGCTCGACGACGATTCGCTCGTCGTACGGTTCGCCACAGACCGGACACGGGGTCTCCTCGGGCGTGTTCGAGCGCATCGTGACGCGGTACTTCGGGCGCGAACCGCTTGAATCCCGCGCCGGATTCGTCCGTGTCGTTTTAAGTGCATCCGCTCCCTGCGCTCACGAAAGAACATGGTCGCGACACCGCTCGCCGCGCCCGCCGCCGACCCCAGCGCCGCGGTCGTCGGCTTCCTCGGGTCGGTGCTGGTCGCGTTCGCGGCCGGAATCTTCGGCTTCTACGCGGTGCTGAATCTGCGGCTGAACCGCCTCGAATCGCAGGGGCCGTTCTGGCGCTACCTCGCGCTCGTGGGCGCGACCGCCTCCCTCTACGGTGTCCTCGGGGTCGCCGAGACACTGGTCCGGTCGCGCGTGCTGACCGCGTTCGGCCACGGGGCCCTGCTGGTCTGCATCGTCTTCCTTTCGCTGTCGATGCGCGAGGTGTACTACAACTCCGCGCTCGCGCCCGCCGAGGAGGAGGGGACGCTGTCGCTTTCCACCCTGCGCCGTATCGAGTCGGCCTTCGTGGCGGTCATCGCGGTCGAGTGGCTCGTGGTGTTGCTCATCGACCAGTTGCTCGTCGCCCAACTGGTCAAGGCTGGCGGGAGCGTGGCGTTCGCCGCCTACGGCGTGGTGTTCGGCGAGAAGCTCGAATCGATGACCCGCGGGACCACCCTCGACACGCTCCGGCGTCACCTCCTCCCCGTGCTGGTGTGTCTGGGAGCGCTCGGCGTCGTGGACCTCGGGACCTTCGTCGGCGTTGCACCGGCGGTCGTCGACGGCGTCCGGAGCGTCTTCGTGGTACTGGTCGCGGCGTTCTTCGTCACCGCGACCATCCGCCTCCAGCAGAACGTCGAGGGGCTCTCTGCGCCCGCGTAGCCGGGACGCACCCGTCGCTCGCGGTCGATTCGAGATCAGGGCGGCAGGGTCCGCACCGCCCGTGTTGTCAGAGGCACAGTATTCTTTCGGCACCCTACCTGCGACGCCGAACGGTCGGGCCTCGCAGGCGTACTTAAGTGTGCCCGAGAGCCGTATAGCTGTTCTGCATGGTATACCGCCTTATTAAAAGTCCGTGAGGGTTACCCGGCCATCTCCACCTCGTCGGGTTCGGCGACCGACAGCGGCGCGTACAACCGCTTTCGGGCGTCCGGAACGTACAGTCGCTCTTCGACGAGCCCCTCGTCCTTGAGCTTCGTCAGCGCGTCGCGGGCCGTCCGCGCCGGGAGGAGCGCCCGCTCGCGTATCTGGCGTTGGGTCAACGGCGCGTCCTCCTCTAACACCTTGAAGACGAGTTTCGAACTCGGCGGGAGGTCTACGAGCCGCTCTAACCGCTGTTCGGGAGTCGTGTCGGGTTCACTGCCCGTGGCAAAAGCGATCACTGGTCTTCGACATAGCCATCGCTAGCTACGGGCCCCCAGTAATTATTCATTTCGGTATTGCCTCGGAAGAAAATCCGCATCGAGCGACCCCGAGACCGCCTCTCGGTTCCGGTTTCCCGGAACTATCCGGGACCGACGCGTTCGATTTCCCGTCCCAACCACAAGATATAAGTCAATCTTGTCGCATGATTCATTCACTAACTGCAACGCTCGAAGAAGCGCGTCGGAATCCGAACATGTCCCCTGACCAATCGACCGTCCTCGTCGTAGACGACGAGGAAGACGTTGCCGACCTGTACGCGATGTGGCTACAGGACGACTATCGCGTTCGGAGTGTCTACGAGGGCGAATCCGCGCTCGACGTTCTCGACGAGACCGTAGACGTCGTACTCCTCGACCGCCGGATGCCGGGCCAGTCCGGCGACGAGGTCCTCGAACGAATCAGGGAGCGCGAGCTCAACTGCCGGGTCGTCATGGTCACCGCCGTCAAACCCGACTTCGACATCCTCGAGATGGGATTCGACGACTACCTCGTCAAGCCCGTCTCGCGCGAGGACCTCGACGAGACCGTCTCCGAGATGCTCACCCGGGTCGACTACGGCGCGAAACTCCAGGAGTTCTACTCGCTCGTCTCGAAGAAGGCGGTCCTCGAAGCCGAGAAGGACGCCGCCGCGCTCGACGACAGCGACGAGTACGCTGAGCTGACAGCGGAGATAGAGGACCTCCGCGAGGAGGTCGAGAAGACCCGCGACCAGCTGTCTGACCACGACGACTACGTGGGCGCGTTTCAGGACCTCTAGAATCGTTCGGTCGCTTTGCTTTCAGTCGGTGTTAGTGCGTTGGGAGTGACTTCCTTCGTCGGTTTGCCTGCGAGGTAGGGATAGGAGTCTTCGTGTTCGAAAGCCCCGGCGCGCTCGCGGTCGCTCAGCGACATATCGCCGCAAACCGCGCGGCGATAGCGGTCGCTGAGGCGACTACATAAACGCGAGCGCGCCGCCCCTTTCAGTCCCGCCCCCTAGCCGGTGTCACCGGCCGTCTCTCGGTGGACTGACCGGCCTGCGATGCCGTTCCCAAACCCGAGCTGTCGTCACTCCACCGGGGCGATTCGCTCGACGGGGTGGGGAACGTCCTCCTCGCGGAGCGCGCTCAACTGCTCGCAACAGGAGGTGCCGCTGGCGACCACGCGCCCCTCGCCCGCGAACTCCTCGGTCAGGCTCTCGCCCACCTCCCGACTCAGTTCGTAGTACTCGCGCTTGTAGCCGAAGCTCCCGGCCATGCCGCAACACTCCGCGTCGGAGGTCGCGACCTCGTAGCCGAGCCGGTCGAGGACCGCGGTGGTGTAGGACGCCAGCCCGAGGGTGCGTTGCTGGCAGTGGGAATGATAGTCGAGTCGCTCGCCGCCGCCCTCTTGGAGGCCGCTGGCGTCGGCACCGTTCTCCAGCAGGCCGTAGACGTACTCGAACAGCTCGTAGCTGTTCTCGGCGATTCGGTCGGCCTCGCGCTCGGGGAGGAGCTTTCGGTAGTCGGCCCGGAACATCGCGAGGTCGCTGGGCTCGACGACCACCACGTCCCGGCCCGCGTCGAGGTGGGGGTCGAACGCGTCGGCGACCGCCGAGGCCCGGGCCTCGGCGGTCGCGACCATCCCCTGCGAGAGGGGCGCGCGACCCGACGGGGGCAGGTCGGGAATTCGCACCGCGACCCCGAGCGCCTCCAGCGTCCGGACCGCCGCTTTTCCGCGCTCGACCGCGACGTGGTTGGTGTAGGGGTCCGGATACAGGACCGCCACCCGACCGTTATCGTTTACGTTCCCGTTTACGTTTCCGTTTACGTCTCCGTTTTCGATACCGCGGCTGGCCGTGCCGGGGTCGGCTGCGTGTCCCTCGCTCGCGTCCGTGCGGCGCGCGCGCCGCACGGACGCTCGCGCCCCGCCCCGCGAGGCGAACCACTTTCGGAGCGTCTCGCGCCGGAACGTCGGCAGGTCCCGCCGCGAGTCGACGCCCAGCGCGCGCTCGGCCAGCGCCCGCGCGCCCGGCGCGCGGGCGAGCCAGTTCGAGACCGGCGCGGTCGCGCTCCCGAGTTTCGCGACCGCGGGGAAGTTGCCGAAAAAGCGCTTCTGGAGGTCGAGCCCGCCCGGCTCCTCGTCGGGAGTCAGCCCCTCCACGAGGAAGTCGAAGTTCCCCTCCCCGCCGCGATTGAGGCGGTCTCGGACCACCGTGTTTATCCACGGCACGTCGATGCCGACCGGACACTGGTTCACACACCGGGTACAGCCGGTGCAGAGGTCGTTGAACTCCGCCGCCGACTCCATCCCGTGGACCCCCGCCTCCCACCCGGTTGCGATGCCGCCCGAGTATGTCTCCCCGCCGAAGGCGTGGCCGCCGACGTGCTGGAAGTTGGCGCAGGAGTTGAGACACGCCGAACACCGGACGCAGTAGAGGGTCTCGCGCAACTGGTCGTCCTCGCGCATCGCCATCCGGCCGTTGTCAAGCAGGACGAGGTGGAACTCGCGGTCGCGCTCGCCGATTTCGTCGGCGTCGAAGTCCAGCGTCGGCGCGTCTCCCGGCGGCGTGAGGAAGGTCACGTAGGAGGTGATCGACTGGCCGGTCCCCGAGCGCGCGATGAGTTCCACGAACGGGGACACGTCCTCGAAGGCGGGCAGGAGCTTCTCGACGCCCGCGACCGCGACGTGGGCGTCGGTCGCCGCGACCGTCTTGCGGGCGTTGCCCTCGCTGGTCACCAGCGTGAGCGTCCCGGTGTCGGCGGCCACGAAGTTCGCGCCCGTCATCCCCACGTCGGCCCCCGCGATCTTCTCGGCGAGGAACTCGCGGGCGAACGCGGTCAGGTCCTCGGCTGTTTCGAGCGGTTCGTCCGGGTCGAAGCGCGCCTCGAACAACTCGGCGATGGCCTCCCGGGACCTGTGAATCGCGGGCGCGACGATGTGGCTCGGCGCTTCGTCGGCGATCTGGACGACGAACTCCCCGAGGTCGGTCTCCCACACCTCCGCGCCCGCCTCGCGGACGGCGTCGTTGACCTCGATCTCCTCGGATGTCATCGACTTGCTCTTGACCACCGTCTCGGCGTCGCGCTCGCGGACCACCTCCCGGACGTACCGGTTCGCGTCGGCGGCGTCCTCTGCGAGGTAGACGTGGCCGCCGTTTTCCTCGACGCTCTGGCGAACTTGCTCGACGAGTTCGGGGAGGCGCTCGATGGCGTCCTCCTGAATCGCTCGCGCCTGCTCCTTGAGTTCCTCGTAGTCCGATAGCTCGGCGACCGCGTCGTACCGACCCTCGTTGAACGCCCGGGTATTGCGCTCGACGCTGTCGCCCTCGGCGTCGAGCAGGCGGCGAATCCGGGCGGCCTTCTCGGCCCTGCTCGCTCCGCCGGTCATGGAGCCTCCGACGCCACCGTCATCGGTCCTCCAGCACGAACACGGTCACCGCTCGCGGGCCGTGTGCGCCCACTACGAGTTCGCCCATGTCGGCGGTCGCGCTCGGGCCGGTGGCCAACACCACGTCGCCGCCCGCCCGCGCTATCTCCCCGAGTCGCTCGACGCCCGCGGTCATGTCGCCCACCACGTCGCTGGCCGCGACGACAGCGACGTGTCGCTCCGGGTAGAGGCTCGCGGGCTCGTCTCCCGCGGCGGTCGACCGTATCGCGACCGACCCGTAGTCGGCGACCGCGAACCGCGCGGGGGTGACGCCCGTCCGAGCCGATTCGAGGTCGCTCGGCGTCGGGTCGGTCGTCACGTCGTCGGGGAGCGAGACGCCCTCGAAGGGGAGCGGCGCGCCGACTGCCGGGGGGTCGAGGCGGTCGGCGAGCGCGTCGGCGAACTCGGCCGCCGCGACCCGCCGGACCTCGCACCCGGCGTCGGTCGCCTCGCGCTCGAACTGCTGGACGAGGCCGGTCATGGGTGTAGCGTGGGGCCCGGGCGACGTAATGGTGTGGGTGGCGGACGAATCCGGCCACGCTTGCCGACACGACCCTCCGGTGCCGGGAGTCTCGACGGTGCGGTCGCGCTCAAGCGCGCCACCGAGCGCGGCGAGGTCTCGGGGAGCGCCGTCTTCTTCCGCACGTTCGCCGTGGAGGTCGGGGCCGGTAAGGTGTCCATGGTCCGGGACGGCGCGTTCGACGACGTGAACGCGACTCGGACGCCCCCGTCGCTCGCCCAGTCGACCGACTACTCGCCGCGTTCGAGCGTCGCCTCGAACGCTCGCCGAACCGCTTCCCGCTGGATTCCCAGCGGGAGGCTCGGGGGGACCGCTCCGCCGCTCTCGGCCTCGCCGTCCCGCGCCTTCGACGCGGCCCCCTCGGGCGTCAGCGGCAGGTGGACGAACCCCGCCGGAATATCCAGTCCCTCGCGCTCGACGTGGGCCCGCGTCCGGTACAGGACGTGGTTGCAGAGGTGGGTCCCCGCGGTGTTCGACACCCGGGCGGGGATTCCGGCGTCGAGCAGGTCGCCCACCACTCGCGCGACCGGGAGGGTCGCGAAGTAGGCCGCCGGTCCCTCGTCCCGAATCCGCTCGTCCCGCGGTTCGGCGTCGGCGTTGTCAGGGACGCCCGCGCAGTCGGCGACGTTGACGCCGACGCGCTCGACGCTGACGGCCGCGCGACCCGCCGCGAGTCCGGTGGCGACGACCGCCGCCGGGTCGTGGTCCTCGATCAGTTCGGTCATCTCCTCGCCCGCCCGGTCGAACTCCACGGGCAGGACGCGACCGACCACCTCGCGGTCGGCGACCTCCTCGCCGTCGAGGTCGCGTGCGACCGCCTTGGAGGGGTTGCGGTCGTGGTCGCCGAACGGTTCGTATCCCGTGAGCAGGAGCGTCATGTCCTCGACTGGACGCCCGGCGGTCTTGGTCCTTGTCGTCGCGGTATCCCGTCGAACTCCCCGACCGGTCCCGTCGTCGGTCCCGATATCGTTTCCGCTATCGTTTCCGCTATCGTTTCCGCTATCGTTTCCGATACCGTTTCCGCTATCGTTTCCGCTATCGTTTCCGTTTACGTAAACGGGGGCGATACTGGATCCCTCACGGGCGGCGAGTCGGCCTTCGCTCGTCGGTCCGTCGGCTCACCGAGCATCGCCGAAAGAATGTACCTCGCGTACCCCTACCCGAGGTATTCGTGGCGTCACGCTCTCCATATAAATGCTTTCTGTTTCATGTCGGCACGAGTACAGCTACTCGGTTCCGGCCTCCGGCGCGGAACCGTTGAAGACGAACTCGGTCCCCGGCTCCACGCCGGTCTCGTTCGCGAATCCGCGTTCGAGTTCGACCACGTACTTCGCGTCACCGTCGCTACGGTACCGCTGTAGCTCGGCGTCCGAAGCGTTGGGCTGGGGCTCGGCGTGTTCGACGTTGAGCACGGACCCGTTGGGCGCGACGAAGACGATGTCGAGGGGAACGTACGTGTTCTTCATCCAGAACGACCGGGGGGCGGCCTCCTCGTAGACGAACACCATGCCGTGGTCCTCGGGCAGGGACTGCCTGTGCATCAGTCCCTCCTGACGCTCGTCGGACGTGTTCGCGACTTCGAGGCTCACCGTGGCGTCCTCGCCGTCCTCGACGACGAACGTTCCCGTCACGTTCCCGTCCTCGACCGCGGTCGTCTCCGGCGACTCGGTCTGGTCGCCGGAGGCCGCGATGTCGCTCGGTCCGGTCGCCCCGAGACAGCCCCCGAGCAACAGCAACCCCACCAGAACCGCGACGTGAACTCTCATACCCCGCATACTACTTCGCGCCCGGACAAAAATCCCCCCGTCAGACCACCGCGAGGAGGAAGCCGACGAGCAGCGAGAGGGTCAACAGCACCTGCACCACCGCGGAGCCGAGGACGCCGACCGTTGCGAACGCCGCCGACCGGAGCCCCCGACTCGGGTCTCGGGTGCGATACGCCTCCGCGAGGAAGACCACGCCAGCGACGCCGACCACGAGTCCGGCCGGGCCCGCGACCACCAACAGCGGAAGGCTAACCACGGCCGCCAGCGCGGTGGTCCTCGCCGACGCCCCGCCGACCCGCGCGGCGACCGCTCCCGCGAACTGGTCGGTCAGCATCGCGGCGAGCCCGACGAGCGTGAACGCGACCAACGCGGCGGGTCCCGGACTCGCGTAGCCCGTCGACCACCAGTGGAGGTAGATCCCCGCCAGCGACAGCCCCGCGCCGGGGACCACCGGGACGGCGCTCCCGACGACCCCCGCGAGGAGGAGCCCCACCGCGAGGGCGAACGCCAGTTCCATGGGCCGACTTGGAGCGTGGGCCCGTTATGGATGGCGGTCCGTGGACGATTACGGTGCCGTTTACGTTTGCGCAAACGTACTCGATTCCGGAAACGAAAACTATCACTTACTCCGGACGTGTCTGACGAAGGACTAAATACCCTGTTTGCGTTTGCGCAAACGCAAATAATGTCTCGGTCCATCCGCGCCTGCACCTTCCTCGACAAGGGCGGCACCGGCAAGACCACGACCGCGGCCCACCTCGGCGTGGCGCTCGCCGAACTGGGCAACGACGTGTTGCTCATCGACCTCGCGGGCAAACAGGGCGACCTCGTCAAGCACTTCGGCTGCTGGGAGACCGTCGAACGCCAGATCGAGTCCGACGACGACTGGCCGAACATCTCGACCGTCTTTCAGGACCAGTGGGACGCCATCGCCGAGAAGCTCGGGACCGCCGCGGTCGAGGACCTGATCCTCGAAACCGACGAGGGCGTCGACCTCGTCCCGGCCCACCCGGGGCTCGACAGCCTCGACGCCGAACTGGGCAACATCGACGACGCCCACGACCGCTACTCGCGACTCGACGCGTTCCTCGACGAGTACATCGAACCGCTGGGCTACGACGCCATCCTCATCGACCTCCCCGGACTCACGAACAACGTGAGCTACAACGGCCTCTGGGCCGCGCGGAACGTCATCGCGCCGGTCGAGATGGGGCCGTTCGAGTCCGAGCAGGCCGAGGCGCTCCGCGCCGACCTCGACAAGATCGGCGCGAACTTCGACGTGAACGTCGAACTCGCGATGGTACTCCCGAACAAGGTCGACACCCGGACCACACTCGCCGAGGAGTACCTCGACGCCTTCGAGGACGCCTACCCCGAGGCGTTCGCGCCCGCCTACGTCCCCGTGAGTCAGGACATCCGGAACGCGGCCGAGCAGGGCCGGACCGCGTTCGCGCTGGAGGAGCCTTCGACCACCGCCGAGCGCGCACGCGAATCGTTCCTAGAGAACGCCGACGCGCTGGCCGACCGGCTTGCGTCCGGGCGCGTCGCCCCCGCGGGAGGTGAGCGCGCGTGAGCGACCCCGACCTCGAAGAACTCCGCCAGCAGACCCAGCGGACCGACCGACTCGACCAGCCCTCCCGGTCCCCGGGCGACGGAGAAGATGTCGTCGAGGACCTGATCGACGCGCTCGAAGCCATCGAGTCGGGCGAACAGGCCAAGACGTTCGCCGCGCGCGACGCGTCGGTGACCGCCCTGCTGACCATGCTCGCCGACCGCGACGGCGAACTCGCGGAGGTCGGCACCTCGCTTCAGGAGGCGCTTGGCCGTGACGTCGACCCCGACGCGCTCGACCGCAGCGAGGTCGTCCGACTCGCCGTCCGGCTCGGCATCCGGGAGGCGGCCCCCGAGTACCTCGACCTGCTCGCCGACGCGTCTGCCGAGCACGCCCGGCGAAACGTCTGAGTTTCCGCAATCGTTTGCGTTTCCGTTTACGGAAACTATGAGCCTGTTCGAAGACATCGCCGTTCTGGACCTGCAGTTCCGAATCGTCCTCGTCGCGGCGATGCTGACCTTCCTCGGCGTCGGGTTCCCCGTGGTGTTCGCGCTCGAATCCGAACTCGGATTCGTCGTCGGCGGGGTCGTTGCGGTCGTCGTCGGGTATCTCACCGCGAGACGACTCGCATAGCTTCAGTCACGCGTTTTCGAATGCGTTTGCGGTTCCGCAAACGCATTCGAAAACCGAACCGTCGCGGTCGCCCCGGTCGGCGCGCCGACCGGGGCGAAACGCGCCCGAAACCGCTCCCGGGAACTCCGGCGAGAGACGGAAACGAATCCGTTAACGCAATCGCAAACGTTTCCGCAAACGTCTACTGGCGTCGCCGACATTGATAAGCGATGACGACGTACCTCTCGTCGTGACCGACGACGCGCCGACCTTCGACATTCCCCGCCGTCCTCAGCGGAGCTTTCCCCGCGAGGGCGGCGTCGAGTACGAGGGGGGAACCGTCTTCCACCTCTCGCCCGACTCGGAGGCCGACGACGGCGAACTCGCGGCGCTGGTCGAAGGCGTCCTCGAAGACGACCGCTACACCTACGGCGACTGGTTCGAACTCCCCAAGCCGGTCTACCTCGTTCACGACGAGCGCCACGGCACGGCGTTCCGGGTGGTCGTCCGGTACGGTCGCGTCGAGTTCCACGTCCTGCCCGAGACCGCGTCGGCCGCCCTGCGGACCCTGTACGCGCGGCTCCGGGAGGAGAGCGACTGCGCGTGGCGGGTCGACTGCGAGACGACCGGGGTCGACTGACTGGGGTCGGCCGCGGCCGACCCCAGTCGTCGGTTCGGGTCCGGAGCGTCCGCCCGCGCGGTAGCTTTTTATCGTCGCCGCGACAGCCCAAACGTAATGAGCCTTCCCACGACCGACGACGACCGCCAGCTCCGGACCACGGACACCGAGCCGGACATGTGGGAGCTGGCAGACGACCGCGACGTCTCGGAGGCCCGGCGGGCCTACCCGAGCGGCTGGCTCTGGCTGACCGGCACCGAATCGGTGCGGGCGCTCCTCGACGCGCTACTGGACGCCGACCCGACCGCGCGCTACGGCACCGACGACCTCGCCGACGCGGCCGACCGCTCGCCCGACGAGGTCGAGACCGCGGTCGACCCGCTCATCTCCCTCGGGGTGCTGTTCGCCGAGGACGGCACCTACCGGGTGAACGACCATGGCGTCGTCCTCCACGCCGCGCGGCAACTCTCCGAGGCGGTCGAAGCCACCGGCGCGCCCGGAGACGAGTCGGGCTTCGAGTACCTCGCTCGGCTCGAATCGGTACGCGTGATGGTCGACGCCATGCTCTCGGCCGACCCCGACCGCACGCTGACTCAGGAGGACCTCCATCGGCTTACCGGCGTCTCCCGGAAGGCGGTGTGGCTCCACGTCGAGAAGCTGGTCGACCTCGGCGTGCTCGAACAGACGGGCGACGAGTACGCCCTCGTCCCGGACGGCCCGGTCCTGCGCTGGGTGCAGTCGCTCGACGCCGCGGTCGTCGGCGCGACGCTCGCTACCTCCCACCCCTAGGGTTCCGCGGTCGCCTGCTGGGTGTCCGGATCGACGTACTGGGCCTCCCACTCGCGGCGGGCCTCTATCTCCCGCGTCCCCCGGCGAGTGAGCGTGTAGTAGTTGGTCCGACGGTCGCGCTGGCCCTTCTCGACGAATCCCTTGTCGACGAGGGTGTCGAGGTTCGGGTACAGCCGTCCGTGGTGGATCTCCTTTTCGTAGTACGATTCCAG
Organism: Halorussus salilacus; assembly: GCF_024138125.1. NCBI lineage: Archaea > Methanobacteriati > Methanobacteriota > Halobacteria > Halobacteriales > Haladaptataceae > Halorussus > Halorussus salilacus. Next base: position 37,231 of record NZ_CP099994.1, on the reverse strand, counting down.
CTCGTCCTTGATGGCGAGTCCGTGCGGTTCGTCGAGTCCCGCGATGACGTACAGCAGGTCACGCTGGAACCCTGTCAGGTCGTACATCTGTTTCCCCCTGTTAGTTGGAAGTCATCGAACCGACAAAAGGATGGTGGCCGCTCCGACCCCGGGTACCTGTCACGCCCCGATAACGCGGAAACCGCCAGACGCTATCGGTCTCGGTCCGTTAAGCATTCCATACTCACCGACTCGACCCACACCTCGGCGACCGTCGAGTCGTCGGCCCGATCCGCCCGCGGGATGCCGACCAGCCGGACCTCTTTCCCGTCCGACACCGACCCCGCGAGGTCGTGTTCGAGCAGGACCGTCACCGACTCGTCCTCGCGCTCGGGGTCGAGGACGACCGCGTCCTGTGCGTCGACGTACTCGCTGGCCTCCGGCGCGAACGAGAGGTAGCCCACCGAGTTGCACCGCGGGCACTTGGCGTGCTTTCGTAGCTCCCGCCCCGGCGTCGGGACGTGGCGGGTGACCGCCTCGCACTTCGCGCAGTGGAACGCCGCGCGGACGACCTTCGGCCGGACCGGTCCGGTCTCCGCGACCACGCCCCGGGTCGTGTGGAGTTCGTTGAGGTGGTCGGCCCTGATGTCGGCGAGCGCCACTTCGCTCTCGGCGGGGAGGTCGGTGACTCGCAGATAGACGTCCCCGAGGTCGCGGTCGCTCCCGTCGGCGAGGAACCGCCGCAGCGCGGCCTTGCCCGCGCGCAGGACCTCGTCGGGATTCGCGAGGAGCGGTCTGACGAACCGGTAGTCGTGGCCGACTCGCGTGCAACTCACCGACAGCGCGCGTCGGTCGGGGTACGCCTCGACGAACCGCCGGACCGACTTCGACCGGTCGCGGTACACGTACTCGTACCACTTCTCCGTCAAGTCGCCGCTACGAACGGACATGGTCGGCCTGACTCCCGCGTCGGCCTTTGTTACACGCCTCCTGTCCGGCAGGTGGCCGGTTTAGCGAGGGCCTGAGAAGCCCCCGCCGTCGGTCGCTTCCGATATCGTTTTCGTTTACGTTTACGGATTCGTTTCCGATAACGGGGGCCTCGGCCGCGGGCCACGCCCGCGGCCGAGGCCGGTCGCGCGACCACCCGCACCCCGGATTTAAGCCCCTTCGCGTGCCAATGGCTCCCATGTCTTCTCCCGCCGACTCCGGCTCCTCCGACCTCGACGCCCATCGGGACTCGCTCGGTCTCGACGCGCCCGACGACCCGGACCGCGCCGACCTCGCCGCAGACCTCCGCACGGAGGTCTGCGGCGAGGTCCGATTCGACGAGTACACACAGATACTCTACGCCACCGACGGGAGCATCTACGAGGCCCGGCCCGCTGGCGTCGTGTTTCCGACCGACGCCGACGACGTACGCGCCGCGATGGAAGTCGCGGCCGACCACGACGCGCCCGTCCTCCCCCGCGGCGCGGGGTCGTCGCTCGCGGGCCAGTCGGTGGGTCCCGGTTGCGTCGTCCTCGACTTCTCGCGGCACATGGACGCGATCCTCGACGTGGACCCCGACGCGATGCGCGCGACGGTCCAGCCGGGCGTGGTGCAGGACGACCTCGACGCCCGACTCGCCGAGTACGGACTGAAGTTCGCGCCCGACCCCGCCTCCTCGAACCGCGCGACGATAGGCGGGGGCATCGGCAACAACTCCACCGGGGCCCACTCGGTGCGGTACGGCATCACCGACGCCTACGTCGAGGAGTGCGAGGCGGTGCTTGCCGACGGGACTCGAATCCGCGCCCGCGAGGTCGTCCTCGACGGCCCCGAGTGGGACGAAATCGTCGCGAGCGAGGACCGCGAGGCCCAACTGTATCGGACCGTTCGGGGGCTGGTCGAGGACAACGCCGAGGAGATAGAATCGCGGTACCCCGACCTCAAGCGCTCGGTGTCGGGGTACAACCTCCACGAATGCGTTTACGAAAACGCAAACGGAAACGAATGCGTAAATCTCGCCAAGCTGTTCGTCGGCGCGGAGGGGACGCTGGGCGCGGTCGTCGAGGCCACCCTCTCGCAGGTCTCGGTGCCCGAGGCGACCGCGCTGGCGCTCTACTGCTTCGAGGACCTGTTAGACGCGATGGGGGCGGTCCCCCGGGCGCTGGAGTTCGACCCGAGTGCGGTCGAGTTGATGGACGAGGAGGTGTTCCGGCTCGCCCGCGAGTCGACCGAGTACGCCGAGTACGCCGACCCGATTCCGGACTCGGCGGCCGCGGCCCTGATGGTGGAGTTCGACTCGGAACTCCGCGACGACCTGGAGGGGGCTATCGCGGAGGTCAGCGCCGAGATCGTCCACGCGGGCGCGGCGTTCGACGTGCTGGAGGCGTACGACGAAGACGAGCAGGCGAAGCTCTGGAAGCTCCGGAAGGCCGCCATCCCCCTGCTGATGAGCATGGAGGGCGACCCCAAGCCCTACCCCTTCATCGAGGACGCGTCGGTCCCGCCCGCCGAGCTCGCCGAGTACGTTCAGGGGTTCATGGGCGTGCTGGAGGCCCACGACACCTCCGCGGCCTACTTCGCCCACGCGGGAAGCGGGACCCTCCACATCCGGCCGGTCCTGAACCTCAAGGAGGAAGAGGGCGTCGAGAAGATGCTTTCCATCGCCGACGACGTGACCTCGCTCGTGCTCGACCACCGGGGGTCGTTCTCGGGCGAGCACGGCGACGGCCTCGCCCGCACCCAGTTCAACCCCAAGATGTACGGGCCCGACCTCTGGGACGCCTTCAAGGAACTCAAGACCGCGTTCGACCCCGACTGGCGGATGAACCCCGGCAAGGTGGTCTTCCGCGATTCGCCCGAGGACGTGGGGCCGTCCGGTCCGGACGCCGACCCCGAGCGCGGCGTCGGGGCCGACATGCGCGAGAACCTCCGGTACGGTCCGACCTACTCGTCGCTCGAACCGGCCACCGAGCAGGACTTCGCCGAGGAGGGCGGCTTCTCGCACCTCGTGGAACTCTGCAACGGATGCGGCACCTGCAGGCAGACCGACTCCGACGTGATGTGTCCCTCCTATCGCGCGATGGACGACGAGATGGCGACCACTCGCGGCCGGGCGAACATGCTCCGGGCCGCCATCTCGGGGCAGCTCCCCGAGGAGGAACTGTACACCGAGCGATTCCAGAAGGAGGTGCTCGACCTCTGTCTCGGCTGCAAGGGGTGTCAATCCGACTGCCCGACCGGCGTCGACCTCGCGAAACTCAAGGCCGAGGTCAAGCACCGCTACCACGAGCGGGAGGGCGCTGGCCTCCGAGAACGCCTGTTCGCCGACGTGGACCGCCTCGCGCGGGTCGGCAGCGCGCTCGCGCCCGTCTCGAACTGGCTCGCTGACCTCCCCGGTACCGGCCTGCTCGCCGAGAAGGCGCTGGGGGTCGCCCGCGAGCGCGACCCGCCGGAGTTCGCCGCGCAGTCGTTCGAGGCGTGGTTCGAGGCGCGGGGCGGCCCGCGCGTTCCCGCGGCGAACGCGACGGACCGCGTCCTGCTGGTCCCCGACACCTACACCAACTACGTCTATCCCGAAGCGGGCCGGGCCGCGGTCCGGGTCCTCGAAGCCGCGGGGGCCCGCGTCGAGGTGCCCGACGCCGAACCCAGCGGGCGGCCCGCCTACTCCGAGGGCCTGCTCGACGCGGCGCGCGAGCGCGCCGCGTCGAACGTCGAGCGGTTCGCGCCCCGCGTCGCCGAGGGCTGGTCGGTGGTGTACGTCGAGCCCTCCGACGCCGCGATGGCTCAGGACGAGTATCCCGACCTGTTGGGCGAGGCGCGTAGCGCCTCGGAACCAGCGAGCGGGAAGCGAAGCGCCCCGCGAGCAGGCTCCGCCGTCGAGCAGGTCGCCGCGAACGCCTACGGCGTCTGCGAGTACGTCGACCGCGAGCGCCTCGACGACCGCCTCGACTTCGACGCGCCAGACGAGCGACTCGCGTACCACGGCCACTGCAACCAGAAGGCGCTCGGGACCGACACCCACGCCGAGCGGGTCCTCCGGCGCGCGGGCTACGAGGTCGACGCGCTCGACTCGGGGTGTTGCGGGATGGCCGGGAGCTTCGGCTACCACGCCGAGCACTACGAACTCTCCCAGTCCATTGCCGACATCCTCCGTGGCCAGCTCCGCGAGGACGCCCCCGACGCCGACCGCGTGGTCGCGCCCGGGGCGTCCTGCCGGTCCCAGCTCGACGACGAGCATCCCGACCATCCCGTCGAGCGACTCGCGGCGGCGCTCGACCCTTGAGACCCGTCGCCCGATTATCTCCGCTGATAACGACCGGCTAGGTTTACGTTCCTAGAGCGAGAGGCCCATCACGGTACCCGAATGCAACCGATGGAAGTGACCTACGTCGTCCTCAGCGTCGCGCTCGTAGTCGTCGGGCTCGCGCTCGTGGGGATGGCCGCCCGCGCGTACGTCCAGACCGAGCGTCGGTCGATGCTGTTCCTGACGGTCGGTTTCTCGCTGGTCGTCGCCGCGGCGGTCGCCACCACGTTCAGCGCGTTCCTGACCGAGTTCTCGGAGAGTCGGCTCCTGCTAACCGTGAACTACGCCGTGACGACCGTGGGGTATCTGTTCATCGTCACCAGCGTTCGCGCCGACTAGGAGTTCTCTCTTCTTCTGTTGTGCCAATCTGCGACCTCGTTCGACGACCGGGGAGACCCCGTGATTTCGTCCTCGAAAGCCCTCGCCCGCTCGCGGTCGCTCCGCGGGATATTCGCGCCTCACCGCAACGCACAGCATCGGCGCGAATAGTTGCCCGCGGAGACGACCACGGGCCTTCGGCCCGCGAGCGGGCGACCCCTTTCAGTCCCGCCCGCTGTTCGCGTCACCGGCCGATTCTCGGCCGACGATTCACCGGCCGATACTCCGTGGTCCGTGTCATCGAGCGCAGAATCCGGGTGCGGTCGCCTGCCGACTCACAAACCTACTTGCCGGACGACCGCGACGATGTCCCCATGACGGACTTCAAGGACCGACTCCGGGCGGGCGAGCCCGTGGTCGGCCACTGGCTCTCGATTGGCGACCCGACGGTCGCGGAACTCTGCGCCCGCGACGCCGACTTCGTGGTGATCGACACCGAACACGCACCGACCGGCCTCGAATCCGTGGCGAACGCGGCCCGGGCCGTCGAGGCGGCGGGCGATGCCGCGGCCCTCGCTCGCGTGGCGTGGAACGACCCGGTGCGCATCAAGCGCGTGCTGGACACCGGCGTTTCCGGTGTCCTCGTCCCGATGGTCGAGACCCCCGAGGAGGCCCGCGAGGCGGTCGAGGCGGTCCGGTATCCGCCCGAGGGCGTCCGGGGAATCGCGGGGTCGCGAGCCAACGACTACGGCCGGGACCTCGGCGAGGCGGTCGAGTCGGCGGGCGGCGACCTCGTGACCGTCGTGCAGGTCGAGACCGAGCGCGCGGTCGAGAACGCCGGAGCCATCGCGGCGGTCGAGGGCATCGACGCCCTGCTCGTCGGTCCCGCCGACCTCTCGGGGTCGCTGGGCGTCTTCGGCGAGTACGACTCCGAGCGGTTCGAGAGCGCGGTCTCGGCCGTCCTCGACGCCGCTCACGACCGCGATACCCCGGTCGGCACGCTGGCGACCGGCGACGACGACATCCGGCTGTGGGCCGACTACGGGTACGACTACCAGATAGTCGGCGTCGACGCGGGCTACATCGCGGCGGGCGTCGAGCGCGCGACCCGGACCTACGAGGACGAGATGGAATGACCCGACTCGTCTGCTACCGGTGCGGCGAGACCGCAGAGTTCCCCGACCGAAAGCGGTGCGACTGCGGCGAACCGCTCTGGTTCGACACCGACCCCGAGGGCTTCGAGTGGCCTGCGAGCCCGGCCTCCGGACGCTCCCCGTCGGAGCCCTCGTCGGGCGTCTGGCGCTACGCCGACCTCCTGCCGGTCGCGCCCCGGGACGGAGCGCCCTCCGGCGTCGCGTCGGCTTCGGGGGCCACGCCGCTGGTCCGGGCCGACCGCCTCGACGACTACGCCGGGTGTCGACTCTGGCTGAAGGACGAGAGCGAGAACCCCACGGGGAGCTTCAAGGACCGCGGGAGCGCGGTCGGCGCGGCGTGGGCCGCCGACGCCGACCGCGAGTGGGTCGGCACCGTCTCGCACGGCAACATGGCCATCAGCGTGGCGGCCCACGCCGCCGGACTCGGCACGGAGTGCGTCGTCCTCGTTCCCGACGACCTCCCGGCCGAGCGCCTCGCCGCCATCGCCCAGTACGACCCGCGAGTCCTGCGCGTGTCCGGCGACTACGGAACACTCTACTACGAGACGCTTGCGGCCGACTCGCCGGTCGAGTTCGTCAACAGCGACACGCCCCTCCGGGTCGCGGGCCAGAAGGCCACCGCGCTCGAAATCTGCGAGGCGTTCGTGCGCGGGGAGCGCGACTCGTCGCGCTCCCCGCGCACCGGGTCTGGGTCCTCCCCGGCCGACCCCGACGCGCCCGACGCCATCGTCCTGCCGGTCAGCAGCGGCGGCCACGCCAGCGCGGCGTGGAAGGCCCTGCGCGAACTCGACGCGGCGGGACTGCTCGACGCCGACGCCCTCCCACGACTCTACCTCGTGCAGGCGGCGGCCTGCGACCCCATCGCGCGGGCCTTCCGCGAGGGGAGCGAGGAGGTCGCGGCCACGACCGCCGGGGAAACCGTCGCTTACTCCATCGCCAACGCCGACCCGCCCAGCGGGACCCGGGCGCTCGCGGCGGCCCGCGCGACCGGCGGCGCGGTCGTCTCGGTCCCGGACGACGAGATTCTCGACGCGAAGGCCCGACTCGCCGAGGACGCTGGCTTCTGCGTCGAACCCGCCTCCGCGACGACGCTGGCGGGTATCCGCCAGCTGGTCGAGTCGGGTGACCTCGACGAATCCGACGAGGTCGTCGCGGTGCTGACCGGGACGGGCTTCCGCGAACTCGACGCCGGAGGTGTCGACGCGCCCGCGGTCGACCTCGCCGACCTGCCCGCGCGACTCCGGTCGCTCACGGGCTGAGTCGCGCGGGCGCTCGTGGGCTGACTCGCGTCGCGTCTCGCGTCGAGACGCGACGCGAGCCCTCGGAGTCGGCTACTCGTCGGCGAAGACGATCTCCTCGATTTCGCGGCGCTCGCCGTCCTCGTACTTGTAGACCGCCCCGTCCTCCTCGTCCTCGGCCGCGCGGTGGGACCCGTCGCAGAAGGGTCGCTCGTCTGAGAGCCCGCACATGCAGACCGCGACGTCGCCGTACTCGTCGTCGATGTCGCTCTCGTCGAGTCGGACCGGACCGGTCGCCTCGTGGGTGACTTCTCGGCTCACGTCCCGGACTACGGATTCGGGGGTCCTAACGCTGGCGTCGGCGACTCGCCCCGTTACCGTGCGGTTCGTTTTCGCGGGGGTCGCGGTCCGAGCGAATCCCCTGCCGACCCGCGACCATTGCAGACGAGCGCTTTCACAACGGAGGCATACTGACGCCGCTCTCGGGGCCCGAGCTCCCCGTGAGCTACAAATTACGTCCCGCCAGACGCGAACCCATGTGCGAAATCGACCGTCGTCCCGGTCGGCTTGCAACCGTTTCGAACGTCGAGTCCGTCACGGGAACGGCTTCGTTGTGCCGAGATTATTCCAAGGTCTTTTGACTAAATATTATGATAATAGAGAAAGCACTCAATAACTAACCGTCCGGACGGCCTCTTATCTCTCGTCGCAAACCGCGGCAACACATCCATGAAAGAACTATACGTACTACAGGCAGACGGCGGCGGACTGCTCGGGGACCTCCCGGGCTGGCTGGGAAACACGCTCTCGGAGATACTCACCGCGCTCCCCCGGCTCGTCGGTGCGCTACTCATCCTCGCCATCGGATGGGCCCTCGGCAAGGCCGTCGGCAAGGTCGTCGCCGGGGTCGCCGACAGGGCGGGCCTCGACCGCCGGGCGGGCGACACCCCGCTCGGTCGGATGATGGGCGACTCGCGCGACGCGATGTCGAACTTCCTCGGGACGGTGGGCGCGTGGTTCGTCTACGCGCTGGCCATCCTCGCGGCGGCCAACACGCTCGCGATTCCGGTCCTCTCGGAGTGGATCGCGACCGCGGTGTCGTACCTCCCGTCGTTCATCGCGGGCCTGCTCGTCATCGTCGGCGGATTCATCGTCGCCGACTTCATCGGCGACGCCATCAAGCGCACCCGCGCGGCGACCGAGTCGACGTACACCCAGTACTTCGGGTCTGGCGTGCAGGTGTTCCTGTACTTCACCGCCATCGTCATCGGTCTCGACACGATGGGCATCGCCGTGGACATCCTCTACGTCTTCGCCCGCGCGATGGCGTGGGGACTGGCCGCCGGAGTTGCGCTCGCCATCGGCATCGCGTTCGGCTGGGGCGGTCACGGCTTCGTCGCCGACAACCTCGGCCGCTGGAGCGGGAGCGCTCGAAACACCGCGTCCGACATGACCCCGCAGGGACAGGGCTCCCCGGCCGACGACGACTGAGACCGGACGAATCCGGCGAACGCCGGATTCGTCCGACCGTTTCGCCGAACCGGACTCACCGACCATCGCTTTTCTCGCGGTCGTACGCGCCGCCGCGCTCCAGTTCTCCCTTCTCGGCCAGCACCGCGGGCGTCCGACAGACCCCGCGTGCGCCCGTCACCTGCGGCACGGTGCAGTTGTTGCAGTTCTCGCAGACGACCTCGGCGGCGGCGACGGTACCGTCGCCACCGCCGAGTATCCTGGCCGGAAGCCGCGGTTCGGCGTAGAACGGACGCCCCATCCCGACCGCGTCGCAGGCGTCACCCAGCAGGCCGTCCATCCGCTCGCGCTCTCGAATCCCGCCTTCGAGCAGGACCGGAATCGAGACGCGCTCGCGGACCCGACGCGCCAAATCCGCGTTCCACGCGTGCTCGAAACCGTACTCGACCGCCTCGACGCGATTGAGCGCGGCGACCAGCGCGGCCCGCCACCGACTTCCGAACGCGGCGGCGTAGCCCTCGCGGAAGCGGTCGTCGCGCCACGCCGCCGCCGGGAACTCCCCGCGGACGATGCTCATGTCCCAGAAGGTCGAGGCCTTCACGGGCACGACGGCGTCGTAGCCGACCGATTCGAGGCGGGCGCAGATCTCGACGGCGTCCGCCGCGTCGAGTCTCGGGCCGACGAACGGCGGCGCTTCGGTCTCGGCCGGGACCTTCGCCATCAGGGGCACGTCGCCAGCCCGCGACCGAACCTCGTCGGCGACGACCTCCAGAAACCGGACGCCGTCGCCGAACTCGTCGTCCCGGCGGTTGTAGAACGGCGAGAGGAACTGCTGGACGATGCCCATGTTGGCCCCTGCGATGTGGACCCCGTCGTAGCCAGCCTCCGCGGCCCACTTCGCCGAGCGCCCGAAGTCGGCCGCGAGGTCGTACACCTCCGCGGTCGAGAGGACGCGGGGGTCGTAGCTCAGGAACCCCAGCCGGTCGAGGAGTCGCAGGGGCCACGGCGGGCGCGAGACCGCGAGCTGGCGCAGGTCGGGATGGGCCGCGCGGTACTCGGCGTGCCACGTCTCCATGCTCCGGAGGCCGCCGTGTTCGAGCTGGACGAAGATGCACCCGCCGTGGTCGTGAATCGCGTCGGTGAGCCGCGAGAGCCGCGAGACGAACTCGGGGTCGGCGACGCTGGTCATCCCCGGCGCGGCACAGCCGCCCTCCTCGCGGACGATGGTCGCGCCCTGACAGACCAACCCGGCCCCCGCGGCCGCGGCGGGTTCGAGTTCCCGAATCAGGGCGTCGACCGCGTCCGGGCCGTTGCCCGCGCATTCGAGGAGCGGCGCGCGGTAGAGCCGGTTCGGAATCCGCACACCGCCGATTTCGAAGGGGTCTTGGAGCGCTGGCACTCCCCGCCCGTACGACGGCCTCCGGGGAAAGCGTTGTCCCGAAAACGCGGCGGTCTCTGGTCTCTCTGGTTCCCCCCACCGACCACCCGGCGCGTGCTGGCGCGGCTTTGCTGTTTGAAGCCGCGCCGACACGCGCGAGGGATGAGTAGCGCAGGCGACGAGTGAAACGAGTCGCCGAGCAACGCAGTCGGCTGGGGAGGCTCGTGGCCTGCGGTCGCGGTGCGGTTGCGGTCTTCATAGGTGACGGCAGTAGCTAGTCGCTTATCATTTTCATTCGGAGCAAAACCCTGGTTCCTCCTCTCCTCTCCTGTCCTGTCCTGTCCTGTCCTGTCCTGTCCTGTCCTGTCCTGTCCTGTCCTGTCCTGTCCTGTCCTGTCCTGTCCTGTCCTGTCCTGTCCTGTCCTCTCCTGTCCTCTCCTCTCCTCTCCTCTCCTCTCCTCTCCTCTCCTCTCCTCTCCTCTCCTCTCCTCTCCTCTCCTCTCCTCTCCTCTCCTCTCCTCTCCTCTCCTCTCCTCTCCTCTCCTCTCCTCTCCTCTCCTCTCCTCTCCTCTCCTCTCCTCTCCTCTCCTCTCCTCTCCTCTCCTCTCCTCTCCTCTCCCGTGCCACGTTCGCCCGCCATCCCCAGCCCCCTCCGCTCCTCCCCTTCCGCCCACGTTTAAGTTCCCGTTCGTCCTTTTTACACGCATGACGGTCTACGAGACGGACGTGCCCGGCGTCGGCCGGAAGTTCGAGTACGAACTCGGCGGCGAGGACCGCCTCGTGGTGCTCATCCACCACGACGGCAAGCGAGAGGTGTTCCGCCGTCCCTCGGCCGACGCCGACGGCACGAAGCTGTTCGAACTCTCCGACAAGCAGGCCCGGGAGTTCGGCACGATTCTGGAGGGCGCGTACTTCCAGCCGGTCGACCTCGACCGCGTGGAGGTCCCGCTGGGCGAGTCCATCATCGAGTGGACCGAACTCCCCGAGGGGTCGCCCCTCGACGGCGAGAGCCTCCGGGAGGCCGACCTCCGCCAGCGGACCGGCGTGTCGGTGATGGCGGTCCAGCGCGGCGAGGAGACTCTCGCCAACCCCGAATCCGACTTCGAACTGACGGCGGGCGACATCCTCGTGACGATTGGGACTCGCGACGAGCAGGGAGAGTTCGACGACCTCATCTCCGGCTAAGATGGCCGAGCAAGTCCTCGTCGAGGTGGGAATCGCGCTCACCGCGCTCGCGGTCGGCGGCGCGCTCGCCGCCCGCGCGAACCAGTCGGTCATCCCCGTCTACATCCTCGTGGGCATCCTCGTGGGGCCGAACCCGCCCACCGAGGTGGGTCCCGTCTCGCTGACGCTCGTGGAGAACCGCGAGTTCATCGACGTGCTCGCGGAGCTCGGCGTGGTGTTCCTCCTCTTTTTCCTCGGGCTGGAGTTCAGCCTCGAACGCCTCGTCGAAGGGTGGGACCGACTGGTCGGCATCGGCACCGTCGACTTCGTCGCCAACTTCGGCGCGGGGGTCGCGCTCGGTCTCGCGTTCGGCTTCTCGCCGGTCGAGACGCTGTTCGTCGCGGGCGTGGTCTACATCTCCTCCAGCGCGGTCATCACCAAGTCGCTCATCGACCGCGGGTGGATCGCCAACCCCGAGAGCGAGGCCATCCTCGGGACGCTCGTCTTCGAGGACATCCTCATCGCGGTCTACCTCGCCGTCCTGTCGGCGGTCGCGCTCGGTAGCGGGGGCGTAGAGGAGGCCGCGACCTCGGTCGCGGCCTCGTTCGCGTTCCTCGGCGCGCTCACCCTGATCGCGTGGTACGGTACCGAGTACGTCGAGCGCCTGTTTTCCGCCGACTCGGACGAGCTGTTCATGCTCCGCGTGGTCGGGGTCACGACCCTCGTCGCGGGCGCGGCGCTCCTCGCGGGCGCGAGCGAGGCGGTCGCGGCCTTCTTCGTCGGCACGGCGTTCAGTAGCACCGACCACGTCCACCGAATCGAGGACGCGGTCTCGCCCGTCCGCGACCTGTTCGCGGCCGTCTTCTTCCTCTCCATCGGTCTCGGCACCGACGTGACCCTCCTCCCGGAGGTCGCGGGCTTGCTTCTCGCCGCGGTCGTCGTGACCACGCTCACCAAACTCGCCAGCGGTACCGCCGGTGGATTCCTCTACGGACTCAACCGCAGGCGGGCGATTCGCGTCGGCGTCGGCCTCGTCCCGCGCGGGGAGTTCTCGCTCATCATCGCGGCGCTCGCGACCAGCGTCGGCACCGGTGCGCTCGGGACGACCATCCCGGCGTTCGCGGTCGGCTACGTGCTCGTGATGAGCATTCTCGGGACGGTCCTGATGGGGTACGCCGACTCGCTGACGGCGTACGCCGGTGAGTCGGGACCGTCCCTGCGGTGAGCGGCGTTTACGGAGACGAAAACGGATTCGAAAACGGATGTGGGACCTCGGCTCACTGATTTTCGAGGGCGTCGAGGATGCATGCGGCGGCGACCACCGCCTCCTTCGGGACGGCGCTCGCGTCGTCGATGGTGACCGAATAGGCGTCCCGGAGCGAGAACTTCCCGTCGATGTCGCCGACGTGGTTCCCGTCGGCGTCGAATATCTCGTACTTGTTCGGGGCGAGGTTCGCGACGCTCACGAGGTGGCGGAGAGCCGATAAGAACTTGCTCTTCGACCGGATGGTCGCCAGGGCCTCTCCCGTTTCGGGGTCCCGAATCGTCCAGTTCTCGACGAACAGCGAGAAGTCCTCGTCGAGAACGACGACCTCCTCGCCGGTGCCCGCGTCCGTGATGGTGTAGTTCCCGGCCACGTCCAAGATACCGCCAGCTTTCACGGTGAACGCCTCTCGGTCGTCGCCCGTGACGAACGGGAACTCCTCTTTCATCTTGAAGAGCTTCTGCTTGCCGCGCAGGACCACGTCGCCGCGACTGTCGCGGACGGCGTACTTGTTCCGTATCATCGACTGCTTGACCTCGTAGCGGTCGTCGTCGAGGTCGAGCGTCGAGATGTTGTATCTGTCCGATGTCGAATCGAACGGGGAGGGCTCTGCCATGACTGGGCGGTGTGTCTCGTCCCGGCAAAAGTCTTCTGCTCGGTTCGAGGCGTGTCCGAACGCTCCGGTGAAATCCTCCGAGACGATAGCGAAACGGTAGTCGGTCGTCGTCGATTGCGAGTCTATCGGTTGGCGGCTTTCTTGCGAATGGGTAGCGGCTTCGGTAAATGGAGTGGTGTCATATAGGTAGACCTATAATTTCTGGCATGAGCCGGTGGGGAGGACGAATTCCTGAGATGAGTTGGCAACTACTTCTACTAATCTTTGTGATCGTCTTACTCATCGTCGTAGCCTATGCTTTGGGGGGACCGCTCCGCGGCGAAATCGAGCAAGGGAGGCCGGTCGAACTGCTCCTGAACAATTCGGCGAACCACACTCAGACGTTCGAAGTCTGGGTCACTGACCCTCGCGACACGCTGACGGTTCGATTGAATGATAGTCGTACGTCGAATACCACAGTCGGGCCGGGACTGGGTGGCTCTTCCTCCGGTGAGCATTATTATTATACCGCGATTGAGCTACCGGAGTCAGCTCAACTGCACGGTCGATTCACGGTCGGTCCCGGCAACGAGACCCGGAGTTCTATCGAGGAGTTTCCCCGTAGCTATGCAGTAGTCGTCGTGGTGTATCAAGATGACAAAAGCGGCGAGTACGTGACCGCCAATTGTGGCGGGACTCTCGTCGGTCTCGAAGTCCACACCCGCCCGAGCAAGTTTACTGATGCGTGGGCGGGGTACGCATGTGGGTAGGAATAACTGGACGCGCTCTCCGTTCCACGACGACCGCCTTTTTGCCTCCCATCTCAGACTGAGTCGGCTGTGTCGTCCGTCTACAATCCGTTTACGCGACGAGTCGCCTGTGGCGACTCGTCGAATAAAACGTCGATGAAAAAGGCCGCGCTCGCTCCGCTCGCGCTCACTTCCACTTGATGGAACACCCGCGCGAGGGCATGAACTCGAGGTCCACGTCCTCGCCCGCCAGCACCGAATCGATGGCATCGTCGACGTACACCTCGCTCGCCTCGTCGTCGGGGTTGAGCGCGTCGTCCAACCGGCCGTGGTACGCCAGCGTGAAGGTGTCGCCGCCGTTTCGCAGGAGGAAGGGGTCGGGCGTGCAGACAGCGCCGTAGGCCTCGGCGACCTCCTGGGTCTCGTCGCGGAGGTAGGCGTCGTACCGGATGGTGCCGTCCTCGACCAACTCGACCATCCGCTCGAACGAGTCGTCGGGGTACTCCTCGTCGTCGTTGGGGTTGATTCCGACGACCGCGGCGTCGTCGTACTCCTCGGCGAGGTCGTTCAGCAGGTCGAACTTCGCCTGCGCGTACGGGCAGTGGTTACAGGTGAACACCAGCAGGACTGCCTCGTAGTCGGCGAAGTCGGCGAGGGTGTGGGTCTCGCCGTCGGTGCCCCGCAGTTCGAAGTTCGGTACCGGGTCGCCCCGCTCCAGTTCGGCCTCGGACTCTTTCATCACCATGCGCGGGGATTGGATGTCGAGCGAGAAATAGATTGTCCGTCGGTCGGGTCACTCCGTCTCGTTCGCCGCGCCGTCGTACCACTCGGGTCGCTCGACGGTCGTCTCGCCCACGTCCGAGAACCGGATGCGTTCGGTGACTCGAACAGTCTCGCCGTCGATTTCGGTCTCGTATCGGAGGGTGTACTCGCGGACGAACGCCGACTCGGGGCCGTCGGTCTCGACCACCGCGTCGAGGGTGGCGTTCCGGACCTCGGTGCCGTCCGCGAGGAAGTCGGCGTGCGCGAGGTCGCTCGCGGTCACGCGGTAGCGCTCCGGGGCGGTCGCGTTCTCCTCGTCGAGTTCCTCGACGCGCTCGTTCTCGAAGGCGCTGAAGACCGTCAGCAGGTCGTCGTCGGCCGTCAGGTCGCCGACCAGAAGCTCGCGCGGCTCGGTGGGTTCGGAGTCCGGACCGAGTTGGCGGATGTACGTCATCGTCCCGTTTCTCTCGCGGGCGCTGAATACGTGCGTCCCGTTCGCCCACAACTCTCCCTCATTGTTGGCTCCGGTCACCCAATTCGGCAGGGTCGTGTTCTCGATGAGCCGGTAGCGCGTCCGGTTCGCGGCGGTGCGGGTCGTCCGGGTCGACTCGTTTCGGACCGTCCCGTTCGCGTATCGCTCGACGCGGTGGTTGCTGATGGTCAGCGACTCGTCGCCGAGTCGCTCCTGGTGTGCGTTCGAGAGCGCGAGCGGTTCCTCGACGCCGTCCTCGGAGAGGCCGGGCGCGAGCGCGGTAGCGTCGCCGTCCTCGTCGGTCGTCTCTTCGGCCGTCGTCCCCTCCGCGGTCGTCTCCTCGGCTTCCGTCGACTCTTCGGCCGTCGTCTGCTCCTCGGTCGCGGTCGTCTCCGTCGTCGTCGCGTCGTCACCCGACTGCGGCGCGAACCCGCTACAGCCAGCGGTCGCGACGAGCAAGGCGAGGGCTACGGCGTGGAGGGCGGAGCGGCGCATACCTCGGAATTTGCCGGAATCCCTGATAAGCTTTCGGGTGTCCGTAGTCCAACACTTCGCGGCGAACGCCGGGGTCGACGGAGTGATGGAGGGCCGGGCGATGGAGACGGCGGGAACGTCCCAGCGCGGCGGTCAGCGCGCGACGGCGTCGAGTCCCTCGGGCGGTTCGCCGGGGAGTTCGTCGCGGTCGTGAGGCTCCTCGAAGTCGAGATCGGGACCCGCCGGGACGATTCCCTTCGGATTCAGGTCGGTGTGGCTGCGGTAGTAGTGCTCCGTGATGTGGTCGAGGTGGACGGTCTCGGCGACGCCCTCGGTCTGGTAGAGGTCCCGGAGGTAGGGCCAGAGGTTCTCGTAGTCCGATATCTGGCGGACGTTGCACTTGAAGTGGGTGTGGTACACCGCGTCGAATCGGACGAGCGTGGTGAACATCGCCACGTCGGCCTCGGTGAGGACCGGCCCGGCGAGGTAGCGCCGGTCGGCCAGCAGGTCGTCGTAGCGGTCGAGCGCGTCGAACAGTTCGCCCACGGCGCGCTCGTAGGCCGCCTGATTCCCGGCGAATCCCGCCCGATACACGCCGTTGTTGATGGGGTCGTAGATGTCCTCGATGCGGTCGTCGACCTCCTCGCGGTAGCCCTCGGGGTAGAGGGTCACGTCGCGCTCGGCGCTCGCGGTATCACCGCTCGCATCCGAGGCGCGTCGCGCCTCGCCCGTGCCGAACCCGGTATCCAGCATCCGCATGATCTCCTTCGACTCGTTGTTGACGACGGTCTCGCGCTCGGTGTCCCAGAGCACCGGGACGGTCACGCGCCCGGTGAACTCGGGGTCGGCCTTCGTGTACACCTCCCGGAGGTAGTCGAAACCGTTGACGCGGTCCTCGGTACACCCCTCCTTCTCGGGTGTGAACTCCCAGCCGTCGTTCACGCGGTGGGGGTCGACGACCGACACCGAAATCGCGTCCTCCAGTCCCTTCAGGCTCCGGACGAGGAGGGTTCGGTGGGCCCACGGACAGGCGTACGAGACGTAGAGGTGGTATCGCCCCGCCTCGGCGGGGAACTCGGCGTCGGGGTCGTCCTCGATTCGACTCCGGAACGAGGTCTCCTGACGGTCGAACTCCCCTTCCTCGTCGGTGCTTTCGTAGTCGTCGACTCGCCACTCCCCGTCCACGAGCATGTTCATGACGGGTCGTACGTCTTGCTCGCCTAAAGGCCCGGTCCCTGCGGCGAGTCCGACCGCGACCCGCCGACGCGGTGCGTCGGCGGGTCGCCCGCTGGCCGTCTTTTTCGGGGTCACGTCTGTCGATTCGTTCGGGCGTCACGTCTGTCGATTCGTTCCGGCGTCACGTCTGTCGATTCGTTCCGGCGTCCGTCACCGCGTGACGGACGCCGGAACGACGCCCGTCTCGCCCGGCCTACCGCTCGCCTCGGACGAAACTGTTCGCCAGTTCGGCCTCGGCGCGCCGGAGCCGGTACGACAGCGTCGAGCGCGGCGTGTCGAGTTCCTCGGCGAGCTCTCCGACCGTTATCTCGCGGGGCGTCTCGTAGTAGCCGCGCTCGACCGCCGCCCGCATCGTCTCGTACTGGGCGTAGGGTAGCGCCGGGCGACCGCTGTACGCCCCGAGCCACCCCGACTCGTCGGTGACCTGCCGGAGGTCGAGGCTCACGTCGTCGCCGCTGGCGGCCTGCAGGGCGTCGTACAGCCGCCCGAGCCCCGCGTCGTCCGGCAGGAGGACCCGCCACTCGTATCTCGCCTCGCGGCGCTCGGTGGCGAACAACACCCCCGGCCCGAGGTGGTCCAGCGCGAGGTGAGGGATGGACCCACAGCCGTCGGTCCTCGCCCACGAGGCGAACAGGACGCGACTCGTCGGGTCGCGGTGGAGCAGCTCGAATCGGAACTCGGCCCCGGGGCCCTCGACGCCGAGGCAGTCGACCGCGCGGCCGCGGGACTCGAACGCGGCGGTCGCCGCCTCCAACCCGGCTGTCGGTCCGACGAGGCGGTCGACCCGCCAGAAGTGGTCTGGGGTGACGTTACACGACAGCGAGTGAGCGTACAGGTCGGGGTCCTCGCGGAAGGCGTCAGAGACCGGGTCGGCCCCCGGTTCGTGTTCGAGAGCGAACGCGAACGCGCGCATACCCTCCGTTCGACACGCGGGGAGTTAGGGACCACGGTGAGGAGAGGTTCGGTTCGAACCGAACCTCTCCCCACCGTGACGGAATTCGGCGCACGCCAACCGAGAATCCACATGGCTCTCTACCGATGGGACGAACATGGTCGAAGTCGGCTTACTCGCGACGACGGTCGTCATGGGAGTCCTGCTGGTCCTCGTCGCCGCGTTCATCATGAACTTCGAGAACTGGCGGTCGTACGCGCCGCTCGCCGGGGGAGGGACGTTCGGAGACGCCGAACCGGTCGCCCACGAGGAGAAGCCCGGCGGTCTCGTCCGGTGGCTCACCACGGTCGACCACAAGGACATCGGGCTGATGTACGGGCTGTACGGACTGACCGCGTTCGCGTTCGGCGGCATCGCGATTATCCTGATGCGGACCGAGCTCATGACGCCCGAGGAAGCCATCATCGGGGCGAACTTCTACAACTCGCTTCTCACCACTCACGGCATCACGATGCTGTTCCTGTTCGGGACGCCCATCATCGCGGCGTTCGGGAACTACTTCATCCCGTTGCTCATCGGGGCCAACGACATGGCGTTCCCCCGCATCAACGCCATCGCGTTCTGGCTCCTTCCCCCTGCCGCGGTCCTCATCTGGATCGGCTTCCCGCTGGCGGCGGCTGGCGTCCTCGACCCGCCCCAGACCAGCTGGACGATGTACACGCCGCTGTCGGCCGAGCAACCGCACGGCGGCGTGGACCTGATGTTGCTGGGACTGCACCTGTCTGGCGTCTCGGCGACGATGGGGGCGATAAACTTCATCGCGACCATCTTCACCGAGCGCGGCGAGAACGTCGGCTGGGAGGAACTCGACATCTTCTCGTGGACGATGCTGACCCAGTCGGGCATCATTCTCTTCGCGTTCCCCCTGCTCGGGAGCGCCCTCATCATGCTCCTGCTCGACCGCAACTTCGGAACCACCTTCTTCGCCGTCGAGGGCGGTAGCCCGATGCTGTGGCAGCACCTGTTCTGGTTCTTCGGCCACCCCGAGGTGTACATCCTCGTCCTCCCGCCGATGGGACTGGTCAGCCTGATTCTGCCCAGATTCTCCGGCCGGAAGCTGTTCGGGTTCAAGTTCGTCGTCTACTCGACGCTCGCCATCGGCGTCCTGAGCTTCGGCGTCTGGGCTCACCACATGTTCTCGACGGGCATGGACCCGCGGCTCCGCGCGTCGTTCATGGCGGTCTCCCTCGCCATCGCCGTCCCCTCGGCGGTCAAGACGTTCAACTGGATCACCACCATGTGGAACGGTCGGCTCAGGCTCACCGCGCCGATGCTGTTCTCCATCGGGTTCGTCCAGAACTTCATCATCGGCGGCGTCACCGGCGTCTTCCTCGCGTCGGTTCCGGTCAATCTGGTCGTCCACGACACCTACTACGTCGTGGGTCACTTCCACTTCATCGTGATGGGTGCCATCGCAGTCGCCGGATTCGCGGGCATCTACTACTGGTTCCCGCTGTACACCGGTCGGATGTACCAGCAGACGCTCGCGAAGATTCACTTCTGGACCACCATGGTCGGGACGAACCTCGTGTTCTTCGCGCTCCTCCTGCTGGGATACGACGGGATGCCCCGGCGGTACGCCACCTACCTCCCGCAGTTTCAGGACCTCCACCTCATCGCGGGCATCGGGACGTTCGTCCTCGCGTTCGGCCAGTTCGTGTTCGTCTGGAACCTCGTGACCTCGTGGCTCGAAGGCCCGCGCGTCGAGTCGGGCGACCCGTGGGACCTCGAAGGCGACGGCCTCAAGACCAGAGAGTGGGCGTGGTTCGAGCGCAAGCGCGAGCAGGCCATCGCCACCGACGGCGGCGAGGCGAGCGACCCGGAGGGCGACGACTCGGGAGCGGACTCGGACCCGGAGTCGGACCGCGAGTAGCTACTCCACCTGCGCGAACGGGCCGACTCCGTCGACCGGAATCACCGAGTAGTCGACCGTGAGGGTGTCCTGAGTTGCCCGAATCTTCCCGACGAAGGTCGAGATGTCCTCCAGCGTGCCTTCGAGGATGAAAAGCTCCATGCAGTAGTGGTCGCCGACGTGGTTGTGGACGTTCGAGGCGACCAGTCCCTCGTACTCGTGGCGGAGGTGCATCATCCGCTCCTCGACGGTGGTGTCCTCGTAGCTGAACAGTACCGTCACCACGCCCATCAGGTCGCGGTCTTCGAGTTTCCTGTCCTCGAACTCGCCGAGGAGGTTGCGCGCGGCCTCCCGGAACACCTCGCTGCGGCCGGTGTAGCCGTGCTCGTCGGCGAAGTCGTCCACCCGGTCGAGGAGCTCGTCCGGCATCGAGATACTGACGACGGTCATGTATTAACGAACGCCGGATTAGATAATAGGTCTTATTATTCGAGGGGCGTTCACAGCCACGGAGTTGGTAACTCTGCCCGCGACCGGACCGGGGCTCACAGGCGCTCGATGCACTCGCGCATGAACGTGGTCAGTTGGCGGGCCACGTCGGGTTCGAGGGTCACGACGACGCCGCGTTCTTGGGTGAGCGGGAAGTGCATCACGACGGCCTCCTCGAACGACCGGACGGTCCCGTCGAGGTCGCCGTACGGGAACGACCGCACCTCCCGCGGCCGCGACTCGGACCGGAGGTGGGTCACCATCCGCTCTACCTCCGAGTCGAGCGTCTCGCGTTCGAGGCCCGGACGGACGTACAGTACCTCGTACCCGTCGGCGTCGTACCGACCCACGCCGCGGAGGCACTCCCCGGTACGCTCGCGGAGGAACCGAATCAGGCCTTCGTCGCGGTCCATGCGACCCGATGGTGTCGGTATCTCAATAACTTTACGGCGGGCGCGGATGACAACCCTTTTGTTTAGGTCAGCCTAAAAACTGCCGATGCCCGCTACCGAGCCGACCCGCGACGCCGACGACGCGCCGGTCGTCCGCGCCCACGAGACCGCACCCGGACGCGCGGTGTTCGCCGAAGAGGGAAACGACGACGGCTGGATCTCGACCGACCTGTTCGTCGAGCCGACGCGTTGACCCCCGCGAGGGGGCGTCTGAGGCCGCGAGCGAGAGTCGCCGTCTGTCCAGTCCGACCCGCTCGGGCCCACCACGTAAGTGCGTTGCTCGCGTCGTCTCGCACATGGCCCCAGACCCCGGTTCTCCGAACACCGAGGACATCGACGAGGTGATACGGCAGGTGGGCAGATTCTCCCGGTTCGTCAGGGCGGGACTCGGCGTGATCGCCGCGGCGTTCGTCCTCGCGGTCGTCGGACTGCTCCCCGATAACCTCGATTCGGTGTCGAGCGCGGTCGACGCCGTGCTCTTGCCGCTCATCTTCGTCGGCATGGGGCTGTTGCTGTACGGCATCGGGATGCACCTCCACCTCATGCACCTCAATCTCGTGAAGCAACTGCGCAAGAGCCCGGATTCGGAGTCGCCGACGGTCGACGACGAGTCGGAGTCCTGAGGCGTCTCGGGGTTCGAGCGCCCGGAGTCCCGGTTCACTGCTCCTGCTCGGGCGTCGTGAAGGGGAGCGTCGCCGCGGTCCGCTGGGCCACCGTCGCTGTCCTGAGGATGAACGCCACGAGGAGCGCGAGCGGGGCGAATCCGACGGTCGCCACCACCGGAATCCAGAGGTTCGCGTTCTCCGTCGGGAGCGTCCCCGAACCGCCCGCGGTGAACGAGAGGAGCGCGGCCGCGGAGAACGCCTCCGCCGGGACTCCAGCGTACATCAGCACGCGCGACAGCGACGAGAGTTCGTCCTGCAGGTACACCCCTTTGAAGTACTGGCGCGCCAGGTCTACGTTCCGGAGGCCGTCGATGAGGTCGTCGAGACCGCCCATCGAGTCCTCGGAGAGGTCTTCGCCGTACTTCGTACGAATCCGGCGCGCCTCGTTTATCTGCTCGGCGTAGTTGGTCGCAAGCGTCACCGACACCAACCCGAAGGTGCCAGCCCCGGAGTCGTCGCCGAGCAGTCGGTCCACCCGGTCCATCTGGCCGGTACGCGATTCACCTCTATGAACTAGCCTCTGAGATGCCGTTTCTAGTGAATCGGTCTCCGCACTGGCGACATGCTGGCAGTGTGTAATTATATTGTTGCCTAAATCAATACAATTATGGCACAAGTTATGCCATCGTATCGTATGAACCGCCGAAGGTTACTTGCGAGCCTGTCCGCGCTGACCGGGAGTTTGGTCGCAGGGTGTACGAGCCAAGACGGCGATGGCGGTGGCTCGACTACTACGGCGTTCTCTACCACTACCGATTTGACGGAGACGACGACCGAGGAGACGACCGAAGAGACCGAGACGACCGAGGAAACGACCGAAGAGACCGAGACGACAGAGGAGACGACCACCGAGACCACCGACCCGTCCGAGGAGTTCGTGTCGGTCGCCGACACCGTCTTCTCCGAACTGGAGTGGGTCGTCGAAGACATGGACGACGTGAAGGCGGAGTACGATGAGCGAAAGGAGCAGTTGTTCGACGAGTATCACGTGAAACCTCCGGAGAACCCGTACGACGACGAGGAATGGGTCATGAACTGCGAGGAGATCGACGAGATGTCTCTGGAGTTCGTCGAGGGCTTCCAGAACGGAATCGACGAACTCGACGAGTTCGTCGTCGAGGAGGTCGGCCCACACTACGACCCCGAAGGCTACGACAGTTGGGACAAGATCCGGAACCAACAGCGAGAGGGCCGCAAGAACGCCCCCGAGAAGATGCGCGAGTACGGGGAGTTCGGCGACTGCGAGAAGGTCAGCGAGCACGTGAACCAGTTCCTCGTGAACGAGACCTTCGGTGGGCTCTCGCCGAACTTCCTCGAAATCGGAGAGATGAACTGGCAGTACGTGAAGATGAAACACGAGGACGGCAAGCGGTACAACCAGCGGGCCGGAACCGCGCTCGGACAGTTCCTCTACACCGTTGACTTCCCCGCGTTCGACCTTCGGGTCTCCGATAACCACGACGACCCGACGGTAATCCGCGACCGATTCGCCGGAATCCCCGAGGACGACGGCGAGCACCTGTGGGTCGAGTACCGGACCGACCCCGTGGAGTACGCCCACTTCCGCCGATACGACGACGAATCGACGGCAGGGCGGGCCTACGAGGCGCTCCTCGACGAGCTCTCGACCGACGGCCAGCACACCGATGGCTCCTCGGTGGGGCCACTGGACAAAGTCGCGTGGCAGAACGCCGACGGGAGCGTCAGGTACGGACTCGCCAAACAAGGGGGTCGGTACGCGGTCTTCTTCAGGCCCCGAGAGAAGATCTGGTCCGAACAGGAGTTCTCGGGCGGCTGGGCCTTCCGGTAGCGGCCTCGTCGTGTCCCAGACGGGCGAAGTGACGGTACGTGCCGTCGGATGCAGTGACGCTACTGGTCGCCGGGCGCGGTGACCGCCTCGGCGTCGCGCTCGGTCACCCGGACGCCCTTCGCCGAGAGGTGGCGCATGCGCTGGCGGGCGAAGTCCTCCTCGGTGGTACCCAGGGTGGCGAGCACGTACATCCGGGCGTTCCCCGTCGGGCGCATGGTCCGTCCGGCGCGCTGAGCGCCCTGTCGCCGGGACCCGCCGAGCCCCGACGCCACGATGGCGAGTTCGGCGTCGGGCAGGTCGATGCCCTCGTCGCCGACCCGCGAGACCACGAGGGTGTCGCGCTCGCCCGTCTTGAACTCCTGCAGGAGGAGTTCCCGGCGGGCGTGGCGCATCTCGCCGCTGACGAACGGAACGCCGAGTTCATCCGCGATGGCCTCGCCCTGGTCTAAGTACTCCACGAATATCAGCGCCTTCGAGGTCGGATGCTCGGCGAGCAGGTGGCGGATTTCGCGGATCTTCGCGGGATTGGACGCCGCGATTTGTCTGCGCTCGTGGCCGTGGGCGCTCCCGTACTCGTTTCGGTAGGTCTCTTCGTCCCACGGGACGTACCGTATCTGGACCTCCGGTTCCTGGACGTACCCGGCCTCGAAGAGGGCGTCCCAGTCGGTTCCGATGGGCGGCCCGATGAGGGTGAAGATGTCCTCCTCGCGGTCGTCTTCCCGGACTGGCGTGGCAGAGTTGTGACAAAAGAGGTGATTACCGAGGAAATTCTCGTCTTCGGTCGAGAGATCGTACACGTATTCCTCCGATTCGACCTGCGTTACCGAGTCGATTTCTAACATCCCAACGTCCGCGTCGGCCAACCAATCGTATTCGTCGGCTTCCGCTCTCTCGACAATCGTGGTCACCTCGTCATCGTTCAGCCGACTTCGTTGCGACAGCCCAGATTCTATGACCGACAGGCTCTCCGATTTATACCGGTCAGCTCGTGGAATCCGTTCTATGGAGTCGTACGATTGTTTCAGTTCCTCGGTAAACGGAACCATGCCGTTCCGTGACTGTTTCTCGCGGTTTTTGGGATTGAAACGGACGAGGTTGTTCGTCACAACGTCATGTTCTCTTTCCCTCACTGCGACTTCGGAATTCCTTCGGTAGTTTCCGCCGACGTATCCAAGTGAGCCGAGGATGAAGTTCAAGCCCTGAGCGAGAACGTCGCTGGAGGTCGAGATTATACTCATCTCTCGATTTCTGCTCCGTTTTTGGAGGTGTCCATCGCCGAGAACCACGCCCTCCACGAAGGGTTCGTAGGCCGACGGATTCGACAGTACAATTTCTGGAATGGATTTCTCCCGTGCACCGTTCGAGAGACCAATATTCTCGAAAATACGCGCTAGTGGACCGCTAATCCGAACCGTCGTACAGTTCTCTCCGTTCGAAATAGTATTGATGCTCGCCTCCGGATGGAGGGAGCGAACGAGTCGCTTGAACTCCTCGACTTCGGATTTCGATTCCGCGTCCGTTGCGTAGAACTCGACTCTGTGTTCGTCTAACGCTCCGTCCGCGACGAAGAGTCCGACTAAACGCGCAAAATCCGCTATCGGGACCCGTGGCGGAATGTATTTCTCTCGCTGACGAACATACACTCCTTTTATATATTTCCGGTCAATTCCGATGTCTCGCGCTACGTGAAGCGGCAGATTCCCTCTGCTTTTCCAGTTGTAGCGGTCTTTCGAACTTCCGATGTCACGCTCGTAGAGCGGTTCGTATACCGAGTCTGGCGTGTCATCCTCGGTCAGGACGTACCCCTCGTCCAACAAGCGCAGTACATCGACCGAATCTTTGCCACCTTCCGTTGCACCAGCGGTCGGTTGCAAGAGATAGTCGTCTCGGGTCAGGTCGCGCGGTTTTTTGCTGACGATTTCACCCTCTCGTCCGTCGAATACCATGAGGGAGTGGTCTTCCGTTATGCTCACTTTCCGACCGTTCTTCGCTCGGACTTCGTACATCTCTTCCCCGTGAGAGTGACGCATTACGGCATTGACCTCGGTCCATCTCACGTTTCCGTCGTCAGTTACACTGAGCGTTTCTATACCCTCCGTCTCGGCGATACCGGCTTCTTCGCCGAGATGCTCGGTTGCGAAGTCCTCGATTCGCTCCAACGAGATGGACTCCCCGCGTTTGAACGGAACGATGGTATCTCCGTCTACGGACAATCCCAACCGATGCTTGCTCTGGAGGTCGGCCGACCGCCGGAACACCTTGCTCGGGATGTGCTGGCACTCGTCGTAGACGATGAGCCCCCACTCGCGCTCGTCGAACAGCATCCGGTGGCGGTCCATCCCGGCGGTCTGGTAGGTCGCGACCGTGACCGGGCGAATCTGCTTCGTGCCGCCGTGGTACTCGCCGACCTGCTCGTCGGTGAGGGTGGTGTGTGCGAGCAGTTCGTCGCGCCACTGGGTGGCGAGTTCCCTGCTCGGCACCAGGATGAGGGTCTCGCCGCCCACCGCGTCGAGGACGCCCATCCCGGCGACGGTCTTGCCCGACCCGGGCGGTCCGACCAGCACGCCCGACCGCTTCTCGACGAACTCCGCGACCCACTCGCGCTGGTAGGGCCGCAGGTCGAGGTTCAGGCTCACGTCGAGGGGGTCGCCGGTCTCGAGGTCGCGGTCGTCCTGCACCGGGTACCCGGCCTCGTAGAGGATTCGCTTGA
This sequence comes from Halorussus salilacus, assembly GCF_024138125.1. Classification (NCBI taxonomy): domain Archaea; kingdom Methanobacteriati; phylum Methanobacteriota; class Halobacteria; order Halobacteriales; family Haladaptataceae; genus Halorussus; species Halorussus salilacus. Next base: position 11,757 of record NZ_CP099994.1, on the reverse strand, counting down.
CCTCCGCGACGGCCTCCTCGGCGACCCAGCTCTCGGTGTCCGAGATGGGGGCGCGCAGCTGTCCGTCGTCGAGCTTCTGGCGCGCGACGTTGCCCATCAGGTCCTCGCTCGCGGCTTCGAGCACGACGTAGCCGTCCTCGTGGGTCCGGAGGGTGAACCGGTGGGCGCGCTTCCACTGGCCTTCGAGCCACTCTTCGAGGTGGGGCGACCGTTCGGGCAACACGTCCCGAACCGTCCCGAGCAGACTCTCGAAGTCGTCGTGAGGCGCGCCCCACACGTCCTCTTGGCGAATCTCGTACATGTAGCCGCCGTCGCGGGTGGTGTCCACGAGGTGGGCGAACTGCGAGAGTTGCGCGCGGGTGAACTGGGTGGGCTGGTCGACCACGAGCTCGCGCCGCTTGGGGAACACCACCACGCGCTCGCGGTCGGCGAGCGCGGCCCAGTCGGTCGGGTACCAGACCACGGGGTCGTTCGACACGTCCAAGCGCTCGACGCCCTCGCCCGAGGCGAGGGCGTCGAGCGCCGCGTCGGTCTCGGCCTGCGAGCGGTCGAGCGCGCGCGAGACCTCCTCGGCGGTCACGACCGGCCTGCCGTACTCCTCGACCGCGTCGTGGAACGCCTCCACGTCCAGCGCGTCGTCCTCTGCGGCGTCGCGCTCGGTCGCGTCTCGGTCTGCATCGTCTGCGGCGTCTCTCTGGGCGTCGCCTCCGTGCGCCCCCTCGCGGTCGGCCCGCTCGCCGTCGGTCGGGTCCGAGTCGTTCGGAACCGCGTCGTCCTCGCTGTCGGTCACTGATTCGGGATACGGGCGGCACGGCCAAACGGCTTGCGTTCCGATTTCCGGATTCTTGCATTTCCGACACTCGGCCACAAGATTTATTCATGGAAGCTGACAATCAGGGTAAGGTTTGAATAGTGCGAGTTTGAGTAGGCCCGTATGGATACGGGAATCGCGGCCATCGAACGCTGTGCGTACTGCCGGGACTGGGTCCCGATTACGGTCGTGGAAGTCGCACCCAGCGACGACGCCATCTCGGCAGCGGTGGCCGTCTGCGAGGAGTGTCGCACCGACGGACGCTGACGCGCGGTGACGGCTCGCCATTCGACGCCACGGCGTCGCGACCACTCGACGACGGACGGGCGATAGCGAGCGACGAGCGACGAGCGCGCCACCGGTGGCGCGCTCGCCGCTCGGGGGTTCGCACCCCTTATCTCGGGGTAGTCCCCGCTTACCGCCGGGTTTTCGCCGACGCTCTCGGCCGAACCGCCAGAGGGTATAACTGCCCGTCCACCGTTGACCGGGTCCATGACCGCCAGAGACGCGCGCACGCTCGGCGTGCTCCTCGCGGCGCTCGCGGTCCTCGCGAGCGTCTGCGCGGTTCCCGCCGTCGCGACGCTCGGAGGCGTCGCGACCGCGCCGACCGACGCCCAATCGACCGGCGAGGCCGAACCGACCCCGCTCGATTCCTGCACGACCATCGAGGAGTCCGGTACCTACGTCCTGACCGACGACATCGAGAACGGCGGGAAGACGCCCATCTCCGAGTCCTGCTTCGAGATTCGGGCCGACGACGTGACCGTCGACGGTGACGGTCACGAGGTCGCGGGCCGCGGCGAGAGCCACACCGACGGCGTGGCGGTCGTCGGTGCCGACGGCGTCACGGTCCGGAACGTCGAGGTCCACGACTGGCACAACGGCGTCGTGGTCGAGAACGGTTCGGCGTCGGTCCGCGAGGTGACGAGCCACGCCAACGCCTACGGAATCCGACTGGAGAACGCGGGCGAGACCTCGGTCGAGGCCAACACCGTCGAGGACAACCTCGTCGGCATCTACGCCGAGGGCGAGGCCGTGTCGCTCGGCGACAACGACCTCTCGGGCAACGAGATTCCGGTGCAGGAGGACGCCGGAAACGCGTCGACGCGCGCCGACTTTTAAGACGAACGGTTGCGTAGCGCCTCCCATGGTCGAGAGCCCGTTCGAGACGACGTTCCGCGTCGGCGAAGTCGAAGACGCCGAGGCGTTCCCCGAGACGAGAAAGCCCGAGCTGGCGAAGCTGTGGATCGATCTGGGCGACGAGACGGTCCGGTCGGTCGCCCAGACCGGCTACAACTACGACCCCGAGGACCTCGTGGGACGGCAGGTCCTCTGTGCGACCGACCTCGGGACGGTCCCCATCGCGGGGTTCGAGTCGGAGGTCCTGACCGTCGGCGTCCCCGACGCCGACGGTCACCCCGTCCTCGTCGCGCCCGACGAGGACGTGCCGGTCGGTGGGAGACTGTACTGACCTCCCGGCTCTACCCTCCGCCCTCGTCTTCCCCGCCATCGTCCTCTGTGTCGAACGCGCGTCGCTCTATCTCGGCGGCCCACTCGGGCCACTCCCTGCGCTCGTCGGCCTCGAACTCGGCGTCGCCCGACATCGCCTTGACGGCGCGGGCGTCCTCGCGGTTCCAGACCGCGCCGTCCTCGTGGAAGATGCCGTTGACGACCCCGCGCTTTCGCATGTACCGGACGTAGGCGGGCTTGACCATCAGCGACCAGAAGAAGTTGCCCATCCCGTACTCGTGGATGACGGGCGCGAGCGAGGCGTAGTCGGGCTGCCACTGGTCGACGGTGTCCCGGCCGCCCCACCCGAAGTCGGCGACGCGCTGCCACTCGGTCAGCCACGCGGGCATGTCGAGGTCGGTCGATAGCTGGTCGGCCTCCGAGAGGAGGTCGCGATAGACGCCGGTGTCGTCCGGGAAGTTGTAGTGGAACTGGAGGATGTCACAGCCCCAGTCGACGTACTCGGCGTTGTTCGCCATGCTGGTCGACCCGACCGTGAGCGGGACCGACCCGCGCTCCTCGCCCAGCGTCTCGAACATCCCGCCAGCGAACCGCTTCATGTCGGGGAGCCACCCCGGTTCGTTCATCACCTCGACCGCGAGCAGGCGGTCGTCGTCGCGGTGGCGCTGCATGAACCACCGCACGTACTCGCGGGGGTCGTCCCACCGGTACTCGTTCTGCATGACCCGGCTCGACGGCGACTGGACCGGCGGGGCGGTCCACGGGTCGGTGTTCGTCAGGTTCTCCTCGGTCGGTTCCTGACCGACGCTCTCGAACAGCCCCAGAATCGCGCGCATCCCGCGGTCCTCGGCCGCGGTGAGGAAGTGGTCTATCTCGCGTTCGAGCGCGTCGGGGTCCTCGCGCCACCGCTCGTAGCTCACCCACGTCCGGACGGCGTTGAGGTTCAGGCGCTCGGCGTACCCGAGGTCGCGCTCGATCACCGACTCGTCGTAGTCGGCCCACATCTGGTAGGTGTTCCACGCCCGGGCGGGGACGTACAGCGCGCCGCGGACGTCCACGGGGTCGCGCCGGGCCATCTCCTCGGGCGTGGTCTCGGACCCGGCCGAGTCGGTCTCCCGCTCCGTCGGTTCCCGGGTCTCCTCGCCCGCGGTGCTCCGACCGGCGCTGTCGAGCGGGGAGGCACAACCCCCCGCGCCGCCGAGTCCGGCGGCGGCGCTGGCTCCCAGGAACTGGCGTCGCGTGTACCGACGAGTCATTGGCGCGTGTCACGACGCCGGTCGCCCTAAAAGTGCACCTACGTTTCGCGACGGTTCGACGCGTCCCCGCTCGTAACGCTCGGTTTCGGCGCGGTCAGGCTCGGCGAACCGTCCGGCACCGCGGGCCATCCCTCGCGCCACCGGAGGCGGTCGATCATCAGGACCCGCCGGGGGGTCTGGCCGACCCACGGGTCGGCCCGCTCGTAGGCGTGGTAGACGAGCCAGTCGTCCCCCGCGTCGTCGCGGGCCACGGCGTTGTGTCCCGGTCCCGCGAAGCGGTCGTTCCCGCGGAGTATCGTCATTCCGGGCGCGTCGAGCAGGTCCTCGCCCGCCCGGTTCCGGTAGGGACCCCGGAGGTCGTCGGCGCGCCCGACCACGACGCGGTAGTCGCTGTCTGCGCCCGCACAACACCGCCCGCGGGAGCCGAACAGGTAGTACCGGCCGTCGCGGGCGAGGAGGGACGGCGCTTCGACGCCGTCGCCAGCGACCTGAAACTTCTCGCCCGCGAGCGACCGCCCGTCCCCGCCGAGTCGAACGCCGTAGATGCCACGGTGGCTCCCCCAGAACAGGTAGGGGGTCCCGGCCTCGACGACCGGACAGGGGTCGATGGAGTTGGGGACGCCGACCCCCTCGCTCCGGAGCAGGCGGCCGCGGTCCTCGAACGGCCCCTCGGGCGAGTCTGCGCTGGCGACCCCGATTCCGGGGTTCGGGTCGCCCCACGACGACAGCGAGTAGTACAGCAGGTACTCCCCGCCGTACCGAACGACGTCGGGTGCCCAGACGCCAACCGACTCGTGCCAGTCGGGCTTCTCCTCGAAGGCGGGCCCGACGAACTCCCAGTCCACGAGGTCCGGCGACCGGAGTATCGGGACGAGGGGGCGATTCCCGTCCCACGGTTCGCTCTCCTCGTCGTCGCGCTCGCTCCTCTCGTCGGTGCGTCCGCTCCCCCCGCCACCGCGGTCTCGGTCCCAGTCGTGGTAGGTCGCGTAGGCGAAGTAGGTTCCGTCGGGCGCGCGGACCGCGCCCGGGTCGGGGAACACCCGCTCGAAGACGGGGTTGCGGTACCGGTCGGAGACGGGATTCCGGTACTCCCCGCCGTCCCGGCGCGCCGCGCGGCGCGCGGCGCGCCGGACCGTCTCGTCCCCGACGACTCCGCCCCCGACGACTCCGCCCCCGACGACTCCGCCCCCGACGACTCCGCCCCCGACGACCGCCGCTCCGGTCCGATTCAGGAACGTCCGTCGGTTCACGTCGGTGGTTCGCGCCGGGGCGAAAAGAGGGTTCGGGCGGTGTCACGCCATACGTCTGTGTTCGGGCGGCGCTACACGCTCCCCCCGTTGCAGCCGTAGCCGCCCGCTTCGGCCCGCATCTCCTTTTCCTTCTCGCGTCGGTCGTCGGCGTCGTCGCGCTCCGCCCGCGAGTCGCCGGGGGCGTCCCGGCCCGGCCGCGTCCGGCGCATCGCCCAGACGAGACAGCCCAGCGCGACGACGAACAGCAGGAGCGAGTACGGCGCGTACGCCGGTCCGCCGACGCCGAGGAGGAGAACCGCGAGCGACGTGGCGAGGACGACCGCGTAGCCGAATCCGTTGAGTCGGGGGAGACCGTCGGGGACCATCGTTCGACGGTTCGCGGTCCGACGGTAACGTCCCGGGGGTCCGTGCGGTCCCGGGGTGAGTTCCGTTCGACGGCTATCGCCGACCGCGGAAGACGAGCTCCGCGCCGCAGTCGGGGCACGCGCCCCGGTCGGCGTCGAAGTCGGTGCCGCAGAAGTCACAGACGTGTTCGTCGTCGCGGGGCTCCGGTTCGGCGTCGGCCCCCGGGTCCCGACCCCCGTCGGGAGTCGCTTCGGGGGTCGAATCGGTCCTCGCGTCGGTTTCGGAGCGGTCGCCGTCGCCGGTCGGTTCGCCGCGCCCCTGCAGTTCCTCGGTGATGCCTTTCAGTAGGTCCATCGTCACCGTGTCGTCCGGGCGGTCGTTCCATTGTTATGGCGGGCCTTCCGAGGGCGTAGGGAGGGCCTGTGCGTCGCTTGGAGGACGTGAGTCAGCGGGGTCGTTCGATACCCTGCTCGGGCGTCCGCGCCGCGACCCCGTCGGGTCGCGGCGCGGAGTCACGCCGAGCGGTCGGTCTCGACCGCCGAGACCGCTCGGACGCCGAACTGGTCGGCGACGGTCTCGCGGACGGCCGCCCGCTCGTCCTCGACGGCCTCGTCGAGGCGGACGCGCAGGCGGACCGAGGCGTCCACCCGGAGGTCGTTGAGCGTCGGCGTGACGCCCGAGATGTCGACGACTTCGGTGCGGTCGACGGCGGCGCTCCGGCCGAGGACGGCGGCGATGCCGTCCCGGAGCGTGCCGTCGCCGCCGCGCGGGACGTGGACTTCGAGGTCGGCGGTCGCATCTATGGTCGGTTCGGTCTGGGTTCGTGCGGTGGTGGTGCGTGCGGTCATGCTCGTGGTCCTCCCGGCGGGTCCGAGCCCGCGGCCGCGAGACGCGGCGCTGGCGGGAGATGGATGTCTCTGTTCGTTCGGAGTCCGACCCGCGAGCGACGCGAGCGCGGCTACCGAGTCGGTGCGCCAGAGAAGGGCGGTCACTCGGACCCTCCCGACCGACGCACGCGGCCCGCTTTCGAGTCGGTGTCTCGAAGGAAGCGGGCCGACCCGGCGTAGACGTTCGCAGACGCCCTACGCGGTCGGAGTGGTCCGAACGAGGCGATACACGTCATCGCCCACGGAGCCCACCCGTCCGGCGCGCTTGGGCGCTGCCGGATTACCGGACCCGACGCTGGCGGCGAGAGAGCCGAGCGCGTCGGTCCGGTCGAGTGGGCAGTTCATGGGGTTCACCTCGCGCCCGGTCGGTCCGGGCGACTGACGTGTCTCTCCCTTCAGGTGGTTGTCTATTAAAACTGACTGAACCGTGCTAGCTCACCCCAAGTAAGCACCCGGGACGAACACTTATGCCTGATAATATCTAACAATGATGCGTCACAGGGTGGTTCAGGTGGCCGAAACCGCATACATCGCGAGCGCCCTCGCGACGGGGGTGCTACTGGTCGGGGTCTTCCTGCTCGTCTCGCGCGCCGAGGACTGGCGGGGGGTCGATCTTCCGAGCGACGGACCGCGCGGCCGGACCGCGCAACTGGCCGACTCACCCGCGGCGTGGACCGCGGGGTTCCTCGCGCTGGCGTTCGCGGTCGGCGGCGGCGCGGTGGTGCTCGTCAGCGACGCGTCGCTCGCGGCCGGAATCGGCGACAGCTGGGTCGCGCTGGTCGCGGCGTTCGCGGTCATGCTCGGCGCGTACCTCCTCTGGGGGACGTACAACTCGGCGCGAGTCCGGGGCCTCCACAGCGCGCAGGCCGTGCTGGTGAGCGCGTGGCTGTTCGGCCTGCTGTTCGTCGCGGCGGTCGCGCTCGACCTCGTGACCGCGGGGTGACCATGGCGGTCACCGACCGAGAACTCCGGATTCCCGACGACGAGACCCCCGCGCGGTGTCCCCACTGCGGGCGTCCGTTCCGGTCCGAGCGCCAGCGCGCGCTGCACGTCGGAGAGGACCACGCCGACGACTGCACCGCCGACCAGCGGGCGTCCTACGAGGACGCCCGCGAGGCCGAGGCCGAGGACCTGTTCGTCTACCACCTCAAGGTCGTCGCGGCGCTCGTCGGTATCTACGCCTTCTTCGTGTTCGCGTACATGGCGGTGTCGCTGGCGCAGGCCCCGGGATGAGGACGCCGGTGGCGGAAATGTATTGCGGGCTACAAAAAATCGCCGCCGGAAAGACCCATTACTCGCGCGTCCGATACGCCGAGCGATGGTCATCGACATCCCCGACATCGGCCTCGGCACCTACGAGAACACCGACCCGGAAGTCTGCGCCGAGAGCGTCGAGACCGCGCTGAACGTCGGTTACCGCCACGTCGACACCGCCGAGATGTACGACAACGAGCGCGCGGTCGGCGCGGGCCTCGCCCGCGCCGACGTGGACCGCGGGGAGGTATTCCTCTCGACCAAGATACACTCGTCGAACCTCGCGTACGACGACGTGTTCGAGAGCGCGCAGGGCTGTCTGGACAGGCTCGGCGTCGAGTACGTCGACCTGCTGTACGTCCACTGGCCCATTCGGAGCTACGACTCCGAGGGGACGCTGGCGGCGTTCGACGACCTCCGCGAGGAGGGCCTGATTCGCAACGTCGGTCTCTCGAACTTCACGCCGGAGCTCCTCGACGAGGCGACAGACCTGCTCGACGCGTCGCTGTTCGCCCATCAGGTCGAGTGCCACCCCCTGCTCCAGCAGGAGGAGTTGCGGGCGCGCGCCCGCAGAGACGACCACTATCTGGTCGCGTACTCGCCGCTTGCGAAGGGGGAGGTGTTCGACGTGCCCGAACTGGTCGATATCGCCGAGCGCCACGGCGCGACGCCCGCGCAGGTCGGCCTCGCGTGGCTTCGGTCGAAGGAGAACGTCGTCGCCATCCCGAAGTCGTCTTCGGAGGGCCACATCCGCGAGAACCTCCAAGCCCGCGAGCTATCGCTCACCGACGACGACATCGCGCGCATCGACGCCATCGACCGCGAGCGAAGACAGGTCGACTTCGCGGGCGCGCCGTGGAACCACTAGCTACCGGAGAATGCGGTTCAGGGCCGAGATACATCGCCCGCGACCGTCGGCTCGTTCCCCGGTGTTGTCCGTGACCGGATTCCGACGACCCCAGAGGCCACGAACAGGAGTCCCGCACCGACGAGCATGTAGGGTTCCAGTCCGAGCACGTACCGACTGGTCGCTCGTCCGACGAACGGTACTCCCGTGTACAGTCCGGGGTCCCGAGCGTAGTGGCCTACTGCACGTACCGAATAGGACAACACGACCCCGCCGACTGCCAGCGGGAGCACCGCCCCGAACCGCCAGCGAACCGTCGCGATGCCTCCGAGAAGACCGAGTACGCTCGCTTGCGCCAGTAAGCGTTCCTCGTGGCTGATCGGCCCGTCCCAGCCCGTCTCGATGGCTCCCTCGTAGGCTGGCCGCACGAGCAGCAAATCCTGATGGATTCCTATCAGAACCATCAGCGCTCCCGCGACTGCCAAGCCACCCGGCAGGAATGCACGCCGTTCCATATCTCGGCGATACTGCGACGGAAAATAAGCGTTTGGTACGTCCACCGTACGTACCGACGTTTCGAGCGCGAGTCGGAACGAAGCCGCGCCGTCCGTGCTACAGGATGGAGTACGACGCTGCGATGGTCAGCGCGAGCGCCGCCAGCAGGCCGGTCGCGACGACGTACGTTATCGAGCGCGGTTCCCACCTGAGATGCTGGTAGTACGCCGCCACGATGACGGCCTTGGCGAACGACAGCGCGATGATTATCCAGAACCCCGTCCAGTAGTCGAGGTCGGCGAACTCGACGAGGGTCTGGGCGGTCGCCATCACGAACAGTACCACGTAGATTCCGGCGTAGAGTTTGGTTCGTGCCATGGTCACAGGATGTAGAACAGCGGGAACAGGAACAGCCACACGATGTCCACGAAGTGCCAGTACAGCCCGAAGTACTCGACCGGACGCTCGTCGTCGAGGTACGCGCCGTTCCACGCGCGGGCGATGAGATATAGCGTGATGAACAGCCCCGCGATGACGTGGAGGCCGTGGAGCCCCGTCGTCAGGTAGAACGTCGACGAGGCGACGTTCGTGCCCGGGGTCCACCCGCCCGCGAACTCGCCGCCGTGGAGGTGGAACAGGTGGTTCCACTCGATGGCCTTGTTGACGAGGAACCCGACCCCCAGCACGAAGGTGAGGCTCAGCGCGCCGACGAGTCCCCACCGACTCCCCTTCTCGGCGGCCACCAGCGCGAGCACGACCGCGAAACTGCTGGTCAGCAGGAGGTAGGTGTTTATCAGGCCGGGCGTGACGACGTGGGCCGCCGGAATCAGTTCGTGCCAGTCGGTCCAGCCGTGGGCCACCCGGATGAAGATGTACGACCCGACGAACGCGCCGAACAGCACCACGTCGGAGGCGAGGAATATCCAGACCCCGAGCTTGGTGTTCTCGACGCCGTCGAACGGCCAGCTCTCGCCGAACGGCCCGTAGGGACCCCGAAAGCGCTCGGCGGCGAGTCGGACCAGCGACCACCCGAGGCCGAGGCCGCCGACCGCGGTCGTCGCGAGGTAGAACCCGCCCTCGGCTCCCCCGGGGAAGCCGCCCCGCTGGAGGCCCGAGAGGCCCAGCAGGGTGAGGAAGGAGGCCACGCCGACCGCGAACGGCCAGACGCTCGCGTGGTCCTCCCCGTGGTCGTGGCCCCCGGCGGATTCGAGTTCGGCGGCGTCCGCGACGCCTCCGTCCGGCGCTGGTCCGCCGTCGGCGGCCTCGACGCCGCGTGGTCGCTCGCTTCCCGACTCGCGCCGGAACTCCAGCATCCCGCTGGCGAACGAGGGTCGGCCGGGGAAGTTCTCCAGCGGCGGGGGCGAGGGGACGGCCCACTCGGTAGTCATCGAGTAGGCCCACGGATTGCCACCGGCCTCTTCGCCAGCGACGGCGCTCTTTCCGAGGTTGTAGAACATCACGAGGAACGACGCGCCCAGCAGGAATCCCCCGACGGTCGAGAGCTGGTGCCACGAAACGAAGGCTTCGGGGTAGACGAAGTCCCGGCGGGGGGTCTCCCACGCGACGAACATCGGGAAGTAGAGCAGATTGAAGCCGACGAAGTACAGCCCGAAGTGGAGTTTCCCCAGAAATTCGTCGTACATCTTCCCGGTCATCTTCGGGAACCAGTAGTAGAGCCCGCCGAACAGGCCGGTGACGCCCGCGACCATCACGTAGTGGAAGTGCGCGACCACCCAGTAGGTGCCCCGGAACTCGTAGTCGAGGACGACCGCGCCGAGGAACACGCCCGTGATGCCGCCGAGGATGAACAGCAGGAGCGCGCCGAACGAGAACAGGAAGGGCGTGGTAAACCGTACCCGGCCCTTGACCATGGTGTAGATGAGCGCGAACACCATCAGGTCGAACGGGAGGGAGATGCCGATGGTGGTCGCCATGAACAGCGTCTTGATTTCGAGGTTGATGCTCGTGAGGAACATGTGGTGCATCCAGACCACGAAGCTCTGGAGCGCCACCAGCACCATCGCCGCGATGAACCACTTCCGGCCGACGAGCCGACGACCCGTGAAGGTCTGGAAGCACTCGGCCATCACGCCGAGCGCCGGGAAGAAGACGATGTACACCTCGGGGTGGCCGAAGAACCAGAACAGGTGGGCCCACAGAAGCGACCCGCCCGCGTCGGTCGCCGCGAAGTACTGGGTGCCGAGCAGGCGGTCGGAGGACAGTATCATCAGCGCCGCGAGCAGGGCCGCGAACGCGAACAGCATCATCCACGTCGTCAGGAGGATGGTCCACGAGAAAAGCGGCATCCGCCGGAGCGTCAGCCCCTCGGCGCGCATCCGGTGCATCGTGGTCAGGAAGTTGACCGACGACACCGTGACCGAGACCACGAACAGCCCCAGCGCGAGCACCGCGGTGCTCGCGCCGATGTTCGGGGTGTAGACCGGCACGTTCAGCGGCGCGTACATCGTCCACCCGCCCGAGAAGGTGCCGCCTTGGAAGAACGAGACGCCGAACAGCAGTCCGGAGAAGAGATACAGCCAGTACGACAGCGCGTTGAGCCGCGGGAACGCGAGGTCGCGCGCGCCGAGCTGGAGGGGCACCACGTAGTTGGCGAACCCGAACGCGAACGGCGAGAGGAACCAGAAGATCATGATGAGACCGTGGGCCGAGACCGCCTGATTGTACGACATCGCGGTCAGCAAGCCCTCGCCGGGCGTCCAGAGTTGGATACGCAGTAACAGCGCCATCACGCCCCCGAATATCAGGAAGAACAGCGCGGTGACGGTGTAGAGGATGCCGATGTCCTTGTGGTTGGTGGTGACCAGCCACCGCTTCACGCTGGCGGCGTCGGGGAGGCCGTGGTCGTGGTCTGCGTCGGTCGCGCGGTCGGCCTCTCGTCCGCCGGGTCCGGTAACTGCGGGTTCGTTCTCGGGGCCGTATCCGCCGTCGGGACGCGAGTCGTCGCTTGCAGTCCGTGAGTCCTCACCGCCCGACACGTCGGCGTTCGAGTTCTCGTCGCGTGTCACGGGGCCACCCCCTCGGTCGCGAATCGCTCGGCGCGAGCGCCGAGCGATTCGCTGGTCTCGTCGGCCCCCTCGGACTCGTTCGCGCTATCGGACTCGTTCGCGCTATCGGACTCGTT